>JAIXTY010000045.1 GCA_027483705.1 Rubrivivax sp. | reverse complement strand
GAAGATCTGGTCGGCAAAGCCCACCTGGCGGCGCGCCTCCTGGCGCGTGTCGAGCTGCTGCGTGGCGTGCTTGGCGTCGACCAGCGTGAGGATCGAGTCGAGCAGGTAGCTCTCGGCGATCTCGTCGTCCATGAAGAAGGTCTGCGCCACCGGGCCGGGGTCGGCCAGGCCGGTGGTCTCGATGACGACGCGATCGAACTGCAGCTCGCCCTTGCGGCGCTTCTCGGCCAGCGTGGCCAGCGCGCCGCGCAGGTCTTCGCGGATGGTGCAGCAGACGCAGCCGTTGCTCATCTGGATGATCTGCTCCTCGGTGTTGACCGAGAGGATCTCGTGGTCGATGTTCTCCTCGCCGAACTCGTTCTCGATGACGGCGATCTTCTGGCCGTGGGCCTCGGAGAGCACGCGCTTGAGAAGCGTCGTCTTGCCCGAGCCGAGGAAGCCGGTCAGGATGGTGGCGGGGATCAGGCCTTGGCTCATGGAGGGGTCCGGGTGCGGGTGGGCAGCGTCGTCAACGGGCCACGCCAGGTGAGGGCGCGGTCCAGGTCTGCAAGTGCGGCAGCAGCGCGCGGTAGGGCGCCAGCAGCACGGCGGCCATCGCGGCTTTCACGGCCAGGTCGCCGGCGGCGAGCGTCAGCCAGTTCATGTCGGAGCCGGCGAACGCGATGAAGAAGAACACGGCGGTGTCGACGACGCTGGCCACCAGCGAGCCGATGAGCGGCGCCTTCCACCAGCTGGCCCGGCGCCAGCGGTTGAACACCGCCACGTCCATCAGCTGCGCAAAGAGGAAGGCCGCGCCCGAGGCCACCGCGATGCGCCACGGCGCCAGCGCCAGCGACACGAGCACGGCGATGCCGAAGCCGATGAAGGCCACGCGCCGTGCCACCTGCGGGCCCAGCGCGCGGTTGGTGAGGTCCGACACCAGGAACACCAGCGGGTAGCTGAACGCGCCCCAGGTGAGCCAGTCGTTGATGGTGTGCTGCACCAGCACGTTGGACAGCACGATCACCGCGGCCATCGCGGCCACCGGCAGTGCCAGTCGGGCCAGGGAGTCGTCTCGGGAATCGGCGGTCACGGTGGGCGGGTGCAGCAAAACGAGGGCCCGCATTGTCGCCGCAAGCCGCCGGGCGCCGGCCCCTGGGGTATTCTTGGCGCCCCGCGACTGCCGGCACCGCCCCGTGTCCGACCCAGCCCCTACCCGGCGCGAACGCACCGCTGACCGCGATGCCCCGCGTTCTGCCATCCGGGAGCCGCGCGACCAGCGCAGCCTCTTCGAACGCCTCATCGAATTCGTATCGCCCGGCCCCGACAGCAAGGCCGAGCTGATCCGCACCCTGGCCGACGCCGAGAACCGCGAGCTCATCGAGCCCGAGTCGCGGCTGATGCTCGAGGGCGTGCTGCGCATGGCAGACCTCACCGCCGGCGACGTGATGGTGCCGGCCACCCGCATGGACCTGCTGTCGATCGACTCGCCGGTGGAGGACATCCTGGCCGCCGTCATCGACACCGCGCACTCGCGCTTCCCGGTCTACGAGGACGGCCGCGAGAACATCATCGGCATCCTGCTCGCGAAAGACCTGCTCAAGCTGCACCGCGCGCCCGAGCTGAACCTGCGCACGCTGCTGCGGCCGGCGGTGTTCGTGCCCGAGAGCAAGCGGCTGAACGAGCTGCTGCGCGACTTCCGCTCCAACCGCAACCACCTGGCCGTCGTCATCGACGAGTTCGGCAACACGGCCGGGCTCATCACCATCGAGGACGTGCTCGAAGAGATCGTCGGCGAGATCGAGGACGAGTTCGACGAGCAGGAGCAGGAGAACGGCATCTACACGCTGGCCGACGGCAGCCACCGCGTGGCCGGCGACGTGGGCATCGAGGCCGTGAACGCCGCCTTCGGCACGCAGTTGCCCGAGGACGGCTTCGACACCATCGGCGGCCTCGTGGCGCAGGAGCACGGCCGCGTGCCGCGCCGCGGCGAGACGGTGGCCGTGGGCGGCCTGGCCTTCACGGTGATGATCACGCGCGGTGGCGCCGTGCGCTGGTTTCGCGTGGCGCGCGCGGCGGAGTCGCCGTCGGTCGAAGGCGGTGACGTCGACTGAGGCCGCGCGGCGAGGGCCGCGCGGGCTGGAATCGCTGGCGGTGGCGGCGCTCGGCGCGCTGCAGACGCTGGCCTTCGTGCACACGGCGGCCTGGCCGCTGCCGCTCTTGACGCTGGCGCTGCTGGTGTGGCGCCTGGACGCGGCCACGCCGCGACGCGCGGCCTGGCTGGGCTGGCTGTACGGCACGGCCTGGCTGGCGGCGGGCACCTGGTGGCTCTTCGTCAGCATGCACCGCTACGGCGGGCTGCCGGCGCCGCTGGCGGCGGCGGCCGTGGCGGCGCTGTCGGCGGCGCTGTCGCTGTACCTGGCGCTGGCCGCGGGCCTGTATGCGCGGTGGCGGCGCGGGCGCGGGCTCGACGCGCTGCTGTTCGCGGCGCTGTGGCTTCTGGCCGAGCTGGCGCGTGGCGTGCTCTTCACCGGCTTTCCGTGGGTGGCCAGCGGCTACGCACAGGTCGACTCGCCGCTGGCGGCGCTGGCCCCGTGGCTGGGCGTCTACGGCATGGGCGCCGTGGCGGCGCTGGCCGCGGCCGGCGCCGTGGTGCTGCTGCGCAGCCGCGGGCGCGCCTTCGCGGCCGTCGCGGCAGCGCTCGGCCTCGTGGCGGCGGCGCAGCTGGCGCCGCGCGACTTCACCACGCCCACCGGCACGGTGGAGGTGGCGCTGCTGCAGACCGCCGTGGCGCAGGACGAGAAGTTCGCCGCCGAGCACCTGCCGGCCAACCTGGCCTGGGTGCGCAGCGAGCTGCTGCGCGCCACGGCGCCGCTGGTGGTGGCGCCCGAGACCGCCGTGCCGCTGCTGCCCGAGCAGCTCAAGGACTTCGCGCCCGGCTACTGGGAGCACCTGCAGGCCCACTTCGCGGTACCCGGCCGTGCCGCGCTGGTGGGCGTGCCGCTGGGCGACTTCGAGCGCGGCTACACCAACAGCGTCGTCGGGCTGTCGGCCGAGAGCCTGGCGCCGCCCTACCGCTACGACAAGTGGCACCTCGTGCCCTTCGGCGAGTTCATCCCGACGGGATTCCGCTGGTTCACGAACCTGATGAACATCCCGCTCGGCGACTTCGCGCGCGGCACCGCGCACCCGCCGCCCTTCGTGGCGCTGGGCCAGCGCTGGGGCCCGAACATCTGCTACGAAGACCTGTTCGGCGAGGAGCTTGCGCGCCGCTTCACCCGCGACGAGCAGGCGCCGACGGCGCTGGTCAACCTCAGCAACATCGGCTGGTTCGGCGAGACCATCGCCGTCGACCAGCACCTGCACATCTCGCGGCTGCGCACGCTGGAGCTGCAGCGGCCGATGCTGCGCGCCACCAACACCGGGGCCACCGCGGTGATCGACCACCGCGGCGAGGTGACGGCCTCGCTGCCGCCGCACACACGCGGCGTGCTCACGGCGCCGGTGGAAGGGCGTGCCGGGCTGACGCCGTTCGCGCGCTGGGCCTCGGTGGCCGGCCTGTGGCCGCTGCTGGTGCTGGCGCTGGCGCTGGCCGGCGCGGCGCTGGCGGCCGGGTGGCGAGCGCGAAGCGCCTGACGCTGCCGCGCAGCCACGGGCCGGGTGGCCCCCAGCTTGCGTGATCGTGGTATCGATACCATAGTCAGCGAGACGACTGTCTTTCCAGCACCTGGCGGCGTGATCTTGGTATCGATACCAAACCGCCGGATGCCCACCCTCCTGCCCTTGCGCCCGCGCCCATGATCCGCAACCCCGTCCTGCCCGGCTTTAACCCCGACCCCAGCATCTGCCGCGTCGGTGACGAGTGCTTCATCGCCACCAGCACCTTCGAGTGGTACCCGGGCGTGCAGATCCACCGCAGCCGCGACCTCGTCAACTGGACGCTGGCCGCACGCCCGCTCAACCGCGCCAGCCAGCTCGACCTGCGCGGCAACCCCGACTCCTGCGGCATCTGGGCGCCCTGCCTGTCCCATGCCGACGGGCGCTTCTGGCTCGTCTACACCGACGTCAAGCGCCTGGACGGCAGCTTCAAGGACGCGCACAACTTCATCGTCACCGCGCCGTCGATCGAAGGGCCGTGGAGCGACCCGGTGTACGTCAACTCCTCGGGCTTCGACCCCTCGCTGTTCCACGACGACGACGGCCGCAAGTGGTTCGTCAACATGCGCTGGAATCACCGCAGCACGTCGGTCGGCGGCAACCCCGTCAGCCCTGCCTTCGACGGCATCCTGCTGCAGGAGTGGGACCCGGTGGCGCGCCGGCTCGTCGGCCTGGCGCGCAACATCTACGCCGGCACGGCGCTGGGCCTGGTGGAAGGGCCACACCTGCACAAGCGCGGCGGCTGGTACTACCTGACGGTGGCTGAAGGCGGCACGGCCTACGAGCACGCGGTGACGATGGCGCGCTCGCGTTCCATCTGGGGGCCGTACGAGACGCACCCGCAGGCGCACGTGATCACGAGCCGCTTCGACCCCGACGCACCGCTGCAGCGTGCCGGCCACGGGCAGATCGTCGAGCTGGCCGACGGCAGCACCTACCACACGCACCTCTGCGGCCGGCCGCTGCCGGGCACGCGGCTGTGCCCGCTGGGCCGCGAGACGGCCCTGCAGCGCTGCGAGTGGCGCGACGACGGCTGGCTCTACCTGGCGCCGGGAGCGGGCGAACACGGCCAGGTGCCGGTGCTCGACGTGCCCTCGCCCGACCCGAATGCCGAGCCGCTGCCGCGGCTCGCGGTTGCGCGCTCGTTCGCGGCGGCCACGGCGCTGCCGCCGGAGTTCCAGTGGCTGCGCACGCCCCACCCCGAGCGCCTGTTCGGCTTCACCGGGCGCTCGCTGCGGCTCTTCGGCCGCGAGTCGGTGGGCAGCTGGTTCGAGCAGTCGCTGGTGGCGCGCCGGCAGGAGGACTTCCGCTTCCGCGCCGAAACGACGCTGGAGTTCTCGCCGCAGCACTATCAGCAGCTGGCCGGCATCACGCTCTACTACAACCGGTACAAGTTCCACCTGCTGGGCGTGACGGCCCACGAGACGCTGGGCCGCGTGCTGACCATCCTGTCCTGCCCGGGCGACTACCCCGACGGGCAGCTGCAGCACCCGCTGGCCGAGCCCCTGCCGCTGCCGGCCGAGGGCGAGGTGCACCTCGCGGCGCAGGTGGACGGCGCGGCGCTGCAGTTCGAGGTCGACGCCGGCCAGGGCTGGCAGCCCGTGGGCCCGGTGCTCGATGCCGGCGTCATCTCCGACGAAGGCGGCCGCGGTGCCCACGCCTCGTTCACCGGCGCGTTTGTCGGCATGCTGGCCTTCGACACCTCGGGCGCGGCGCTGCCGGCCGACTTCCTGCGCTTCGACTACCGGCCCGGCCGGCCATGAGCGAGGCCCCGGCGCCGACGTGGCGGCTGGGCGATCCCGACGGCCTGCAGATCGAGGTCGGTGCGCTCGGCGCCTGCTGGCGCTCGTGCCGCGTGCCGGTGGCCGGCGGGCGGCGCGAGGTGCTGCTGGCCACCGCGGCCACCGACCCCTTGCCCGGCGGTGGCGGCTACATCGGCAGCGTCGTCGGCCGCGTGGCCAACCGCATCGCCGGCGCGCGCTTCGAGCTCGGCGGCCGCGAGCACCGACTCATCGCCAACGAGGGCCGCCACCAGCTGCACGGCGGGCCCGGCGGCTTTCATGCGCGGGTGTGGCAGGCGGTGCGGGTGACGGCCGAGAGCGTGAGCCTCGTGCTGCACTCGCCGGCCGGCGACCAGGGCTTTCCGGGGGCGCTGCAGGCGCGCGTGGACTACCGCGTCGACGCGGCCGCCGCGGCGGTGCAGATCGACTTCAGCGCCGAGGTCGACGAGCCCACGCCGGTGGCGATGACGAGCCACGCCTACCTCAACCTCGACGGCGACGCGGCCGACGTGCGCCGCCACCGGCTGCGCGTGGCGGCGGCGCAGGTGCTGCCGGTGGATGCCGAGATGATCCCGCTGGCCGGGCCGCTGCCGGTGGCCGGCACGCCCTTCGACCTGCGCAACGCCGTGCCGCTGCCCACCGACGCGGCAGCCCACCCGCAGCTGGCGCGGGCCGGTGGCCTGGACCATGCGTTCCTGCTCGACGCCGCCTGCGCGGCGATGCGGCAGCCGGCGGCCGAGCTGCAGTCGGCCGACGGCCGGCTGGCGATGCAGTTGTTCACCGACTACCCGTCGCTGCAGGTCTACAGCGGCCAGCACCTGGTGCACTGCCGCGGCCGCGACGGGCGCGTGCTGCCGGCGTTCGCCGGGCTGGCGCTGGAGCCGCAGATGCCGCCCGATGCCGTCAACCGGCCGGCCTGGCGCGCGCTGGGACTGCTGGCGCAGCCGGGGCGGGTGTGGCGGCGCTCGATGCGGCTGCGCTTCCTGGCCGAGGGCTGATCAGGCTGAGGGCTGATCAGGCCGGCGGCCGGGCCGGCGTGGCGCGGTCGAGCGCGGCGTTGGCCAGCGCCAGCACCGCGAGCAGACCGATGGCCGTGGGCACGATGGCCCGCACGCCGATCTGGTCGACGAGCGCGGCGTACACCAGCGGCATCGCCGCGCCGGCGAGGTAGGCGCCCGTCATCTGGCGCGCCACCATGCGCGGCGCCCAGGTGTCGCTGAAGCGGCGCGTCGTCTCGTGCATCAGCGCCGGGAACAGCGGGGCCGAGCCCAGGCCCATCAGCAGCACGCCGGCGCCGCCGGCCCACGATGCGCCGAAGGCCGTGAACAGGCTCGCGCCGGCGATGGCCGCCACGATGCCGGCGCGCACCTGGCGGCGGTTGTCGATGCGTTCGCCCAGGGCGCCGATCGCAAAGCGGCCGGCCGTCATGGCGCCGAAGAACAGCGTCGCCCACTGGCTGGCCTGGGCCGGCGCGAGGCCGTGGCCGTCGGTCATGATCGACGGGATCCAGATCGCCGTGGCGAACTCGGCCGAGACGACGAGGAAGAAGCACAGCGGGCTGAGCCAGCGCGCGCGCCAGGACGGCGCGTCGTGGGGCGTGGCGGCGCTGGCCGCGGGCGGGTGAGCTTCGGCGTTGGCGGCTGGCGTCGTCTCGGCCGCTGCGGCTGCGGCAGCCGGCGCCGGCCACAGCCCGCGCGTCAGCCAGAACGCCGTGCCCAGCAGCGCCATCACGCCGGCCAGCCACCAGAAGCCGGCGCGCCAGCCCGACGTGGCCAGGGCCGCCGCCATCAGCAGCGGCCCGCTGGCCGCGCCGATGCCCCAGCAGCCGTGCAGCCAGCTCATGTGGCGGCGCGAGAAGTGGCGGGCCGCGAAGTGGTTGAGCTCGATGTCGATGCCGCCCCCGCACAGCCCCCAGGCCACGCTCAGCGCCACCACCCACCACCAGTGGCCGACCAGGCCGAAGGCGGCCATCGACAGCGCCATCAGCGCCACGCTGCCCACCAGCACCAGCCACGGCGGCGGCCGCCGCACGAGCCAGCCGTAGAAGACGCTGGAGGCCACCGCCGACAGCGCCGCCGTGACGCCGATGACACCCAAAGCGCCCAGGCTGACGCCGAAGTCGCCGTGCATCACCGGCCAGGCCGCGCCCAGCACGGTGTCGGGCAGGCCGATCGCGACGAAGGCGGCGTAGAAGACGAGCAGCAGCCCGGGCTGCAGCGTCTTCAAGGGGCGCCCGGTGTGCGCCGGGTCTTGAAGAAGGCGTTCACGGTGAGGCGGCCCAGGCCCAGGCGGTAGCCCGCCGCCTGGCGCACGTCGATGTCGCCGGTGTGGAACACCGCGCCGCTGTAGAACACCGCGCGGTTGAGCCTGGCGGGCACCTCGCCGATGCGTTCGAAGTAGCGGTTGCTGCCGCTCATGTAGCCGGGGCCGATGCCGTGGCGGGCCTCGAAGGCGGCGCCGTCCAGCGTGCGGCTGTCGTGCAGCAGCGCGCGCAGCGTGGTGTCGTCGACGCGCGGGCGGAAGAAGGCGGTGCCGCCCAGCCGCGGCTCGTCGAACAGGTAGTGGACCATCGCGAACATCGCCTCGGCCGGGCCGAGGTCGGAGTCGTCGCGGTGGCACAGGCGCTGACGCGGGTCGAGCGTGCCGGGGTCCTGCAGCACGCGGGCCAGCCGCGCCATCAGGCCCAGCGGCGCGCCGGCACCCAGCCGCGGCCCGACCTGCTGCTGGAAGAAGCCGTCGAGCGCGTCGACCCAGGCGCCGGGCAGCGGGGCCTGCGGGCCTGGGTACGGGTGGCCCGCCGGGCGCTGGAAGTGCGGGGCCAGTTCCAGCGCCAGGCGCTGCAGCGCCGCCACGTCCTGCGCGAAGTCGTCGACCACGATCACCGCCACGCCCGGCGCCAGCTCCACGCGCTCCAGGTGCGGCGCCGGGTTCAGCAGCGCAGGCGACGCGGGGCGTGCGGGTGCCGGCACCGGCGGGGCTGAGGCCGGCCCGGCGCCCATCGCGCTGGTGTCGGGCGGCGGGCCGGCCTTGCAGTAGCGGTCGATGAAGGCCTGGTGCCGCGGCAGCTGCATCAGCTTGCGCGCCACGTCCTTGCGGATCTCGGCGAGGAAGTCGCCGAGCGCGCGGTCGTCCATCTGCCGCGTGATCGGGTGGTGCGCCGCGGGCAGGATGCCCTGGCCCATCATCACCTGCACCCAGGAGTTCTCGGCGAACAGCTCGTCGGCCGAGATGTTCACGCGCGCGGTGTCGCGGAACAGCTGGATGCGGTGGCGCAGCGACTCCGGCACCGCCATCTCGCGGCAGGCGCGCCACATCGCCGAGTCGGTGCGGTTGGTGACGTGGTAGTGCAGGATGATGAAGTCGCGGATGCCCTCGATGGCCACACGCGTCTGGCGGTTGTATTCGTCGATATCGCTCTGGAAGATGCCGTCGCTCGGGAACATCTGCACCAGCCGCGTCAGGCCCTTCTGGATGAGGTGGATGCTGGTGCTTTCCAGCGGCTCCAGGAAGCCGCTGGACAGGCCGAGCGCCACGCAGTTGAGCTTCCACACATCGTGCCGCTGCCCGGGCGTGAAGCGGATGACGCGCGGCTGCCGCAGCACCTCGCCCTGCACGTTGGCCAGCAGCGTCTGCCGCGCCTCGTCGTCGCCGACATGGCGGCTGGCGTAGACGAGGCCGTTGCCCACGCGGTGCTGCAGCGGAATGCGCCACTGCCAGCCAAAGGGGTGGGCGATCGAGCGCGTGTAGGGCACCGGCTCGCCTTCGAGCGTGGTCTGCACCGCGATGGCGCTGTCGCAGGGCAGCCAGTGCGCCCAGCTCTCGTAGCCGACGCCGAGCGTCTCGCCGAGCAGCAGCGAGCGCATGCCGGTGCAGTCGATGAAGAACTCCCCGTCGACCTGCTCGCCGCGCTCGAGCTTCAGGCCCGTGAGCGCGCCGGTGGCGGCGTCGGTCAGCACCTGCGCGATCTTGCCCTCGACGCGCTGCACGCCCAATCGCTCGGCGTACTGCCGCAGGTAGCGGCCGTAGAGCGTGGCGTCCAGGTGGTAGGCGTAGTTGATGGCACCGTCGCGCAGCGCCTCGAAGCGGTCTTGTTCGGCGGCGCGCAGCTCCAGGCAGTAGTCGCCATAGTCGCTGGCCATGCCGCGGCGGCGGCCCTCGAGCCAGAAGTGCTGGAAGCCCGCGGTCCAGTGCGGCTTGCCGGTGCGGCCGAAGGAGTGGATGTAGTCCTCGCCGACGTTGCGCCAGTTCTCGAAGCGGATGCCGAGCTTGAAGGTGGCCTGCGTGGCGCGGATGAACTCGGCCTCGTCGAGGTCGAGGATCTCGTGCAGGAAGTGCAGCGTCGGGATCGTGGCCTCGCCGACGCCGATGGTGCCGATCTCCTCCGACTCGACGAGGCGGATCTCGTATTGGCGGCCCAGGCACTTGGCCAGGCCCGCGGCCACCATCCAGCCGGCGGTGCCGCCACCGGCGATGACTATGCGGCGGATGGGGGTCGGGAGCAGCGGTGTCATGGCGGTTCGTCCGGAGGCTTCAGCGGTTGAGCCGGTTGAGCAGGAAGGCGCGCAGCCGGCGCGCGGCCGGGCCGTCCATCGGGCCCAGCACGCCGCGGGCGTGGGGCGGGATGTGCGCGGCCGTGTCGTCGCCGGCGTCGAAGACGTAGTGGTCGAACAGCGCGCGCCAGGCCTGGCGCTGGGCCGGCGGCAGGTCGCGCAGCGTCAGCAGCGCCAGCAGCAGCGTGTTCAGCGGCGTGTCCATGTGCGCCGGCGTGCGGCGCCACCAGAAGTTGACGAGCGCGTTCACCGGCGCCAGGCTCTCGACGCCGTGCCACCACTGGCTGGGGATGAAGAGCGCATCGCCCGGCTCGAGCTCGAACACGCGCGCGTGCGGCAGCGCCGCCGCGTAGCGCGGAAAGCGGGCGAGATCCGGCGCGGCCGTGTCGACCAGGCTGATCGGCTGGCCGGCCGGCGTGAGGTCGAGCGGGCCGACGTAGAGGTTGGCCACCTGCTCGGGCGGGAACAGCGTGAAGCGCCGTCGGCCGGCCACCACGCAGGCCAGGTTGTCGGGCAGGTCGAAGTGCAGCGCCACGCGCGTGCGGTTGCCCAGCCACAGGCTGGCCAGTGGTTCGTGCGGGTGCAGCGCGGGCAGGTCGTTGGCGGCCTTCAGGCCCGGGAACGAACCGTCGAGTTCGGTGGAGCCGAGGTACAGCGCGTCGGGCTGCGGCTGGCCGGCCAGCGCCAGCAGTTCATCGAGCAGGGCGTCGAAGCGACCGATCTCGCGCGTGAAGTTGAAGCCGTCGAGGCGTTCGTTGTAGGCGAAGCGGCCGTCGATGGACGGCGGCCCGCGCCACAGGCCCACGCGCGTGGCGCCACCGAAGCCGCGCAGGTGCTCGCAGAACGCGGTGTCGCCGCGCCGGGCCGCCTGCACCAGCGGCCAGTGCGCCACCAGGCCGCGCTGCAGCACCGGCTCGGTGGACTCGAGCACCGCGGCCGGCAGCGCCGCCGCCTCGTGGGCTGCCGGGTCGGCCACGGGCCTCAGCCCTCGCGCGCCAGGTGCTGCCGCACCAGGCGCGGCAGGTTCGACAGCGACGCGATCGCCATGTACACGGGCTGCAGGTAGTCGGCCTCGTGCAGCAGCGCCACGCGGGCGGCGTCCAGCGCCGCGAGCCGCTCTTCGTGGATGACGTGGAAGCCCTCGAGCCGGCCGTGGCTGCCGTCGGGCCGCTCGACGTCGATCACCACCGGCTCCAGCAGCTCGTGATCGAGCAGCGCCTGCACGAAGCCCGGCAGCGCCTGGAAGCCCTCGTGCAACGTGTGCAGCACCGCGGTGCTCTGCTCCATGAACTCGCTGAGGCCGCCGTGCGGCAGGAACAGCGCCTGGCCGTCGGCGCCGCGCGTGATGCGCGGGCTGGCCATGTCGACCATCACGCGCAGCTCGTCGCCGTCCACGCCGATGGAAAACGGCAGCCGCCGCATCGACAGCGGGATGTAGTCGGCCTGCCAGCCGTCGCCGTCGAGGAACAGGTTCTCGCCCTGCACCAGGCCGAACAGCGCCACCGGCAGGAAGCCGCCGTCGCCGTCGGGCTGGAACAGCACCGGGTAGTGGCCCTGCAGCGCACGGAACTCGTCAGCGATCACGGGGCAGGACATCACGGCATCGCCCCAGCGCTCGCCGCGCTGCGCGATGACGCGGAGATCCTGGTGCTGGATGTTGTTGAGCAGTTCGAGCAAGGCGGGCTTTCAGCGGTTGGGCATGCCGTGCATGCGGATGTGGTCGAGCAGCTCGCGGTGGCGCGGCAGGCCGCCCAGCAGCCGGCGGGCCTGGCGCGGCACTTCCTGCAGCCGCTGGCGGGCCAGGGCCAGCGCGTCGCCGCCCAGCGGGCGCGGACGGCGCGGCACGAAGCCCATGCCGTACAGCACGTACTGGTAGCTGGCCACCGGGAACACCTCGTCGTGGCGGAAGAGGTCGTTGCGCGAGGGCGCGCGGTGCTGCCACAGCTGCAGCCACTCGGCCAGCGAGTCCGGCCGCGTGCGCGGCAGGCGGTGCTCGCGCCAGTAGGCGCTGTCGTCGCGACGGCTCACCGCGTAGTGCAGCTTGAGGAAGTCGACGATGCGCGCCCAGCGGTAGTCGAAGGCCTCGTTGAAGCGGCGGGCCACGATCTCCATGTCGGCCCGCGTGGCCGGCAGCTCGTCGCGGATCATCGCGGCCGACAGCTCCACCAGCGCCAGCGCCGAGGCCTCCAGCGGTTCGATGAAGCCCGCGGCCAGGCCCACCGCCACGCAGTTGCGGTGCCAGAAAGTCTGGCGCCAGCCCGGCTCGAAGCGGATGCGGCGCGGCGCGGCGAGCATGTCGCCCGCGGCGCTGCGTTGCAGGTGCTCGCTCAGCGTGCGTTCGGCCTCGTCGTCGCTCGTGTGGGCGCTGGAATAGACCAGGCCGACGCCGCGGCGCGCCGGCAGCCCGATGTCCCAGGTCCAGCCCGCGGTGTGCGCGGTGGCCACCGTGGCGCAGGCCAGTGGCGCATCGGGCGTGGCGTGGGCCACCTGCACGGCCAGCGCGCTGTCGTTGAACAGCACCTCGCGCGCGCTGCGCAGCGGCACGCCGTAGTGCCGGCCCAGCAGCACCGAGGCCATGCCCGAACAGTCGATGAACAGCTCGCCGGCGAGCTCGCCATGGCCCGCCGTGACGAGCGCGGCGATGTCGCCGTTGTCGTGCGCACGCACGTGGCTCACCGTGTCGGCCACGTGACGCACGCCGAGCACCTGCGTGGCATGACGACGCAGCAGCAGGCCCAGCTTGACGGCGTCGAAGTGGTAGCCGTAGTTCAGCACGCCGCCGTAACCGGGCGTGCCCACCTGCTTGGGCGCCAGGCCCGCTTCGCAGACCGCCGGCTGCATGCCCACGCTGTCGGCGAAGGGCTGGCCCGGCGCGTCTTGCAGCCAGGCACCGGCGACGTCGGCCTCGTCGTGGCCGACCGGCAGCGTGAACGGGTGGTAGTAGCGATCGCCGGCGCTGCCATCGGCCCAGCCGCGGAAGCACGAGCCCTGCTTGAACGCCGCATCGCACTCGCGCACGAGCGCGGCCTCGTCCAGCCCGATGCGGTGCAGCGTGCCGCGCATGCTCGGCCAGGTGCCTTCGCCGACGCCGATGGTCGGCACCTCGGGCGACTCGACCAGGGTCACCTGCACCGTGCCGTGGCCGCGCGCGCCCCACTCGGCCGCCAGCAGCGCGGCCACGAGCCAGCCTGCCGAGCCACCCCCGAGGATCACCACGCTGCGCAACTGCTTCGCCATCGCTCACTGCCCCAGGTCTCAGGCGACCCGATCCCCAACGCCAATCGGCCCGAAGGCCGATTGTCGAGACTCCCGCTGCGATGCGGGAGCCGAGTAAACACGACCCGGGGCCAGGCCCGGATCGTGGGCCGTCGTCAGAACTTGTAGCGGGCGCCGAGCAGGTAGCGGCGTCCCGTCTGGATGGCGTACTGCAGCGACTCCTCCGTCCGGCTGTGGGCGCGGATGTAGCCGTCGTTGAGGTTCAGCACGTCCAGCTGCACGGTCAGGTTCTTGCCCAGCTTGTACGACACCGACAGGTCGGTCTGCCCGTAGTCCTCGACGTAGATCGGGTTGTTGCCCGCGCCGTCGGCCGTGGCCGCCAGGAAGGTGTCGCGCCAGTTGTAGGCCAGGCGCGCCGACCACGGGCCGGCCTCGTAGAAGCCCACGAGGTTGGCCGAGTCGCTGACGCCGGTGAGCGCGGTCTGCGTGGCCAGGCTGGCGTTGTTGTACTTGAGCCCCGAGCGCGCCACCGTGTAGTTGCCCGACACGCCGAAGCCCGAGGTCGCGAAGATGTGCTGGAAGTTCAGCTCGACGCCGCGGATGTTGTCGCCCTTCTCGTTGGACGGCGTCGTGATGCGGAACTGCAGCGGCGGATCACCCGGCCGGCCAGCGATGGTGCCCTGGATCTCGCCGGCGCTGTTGACGGTGCCGTCGGTCACGACGCCCGGCGAGCCGCGCAGCGCGGTGAAGATGTAGTTGCGGATGCACTTGGGATCGGCCACGCCGCCGCAGGCCGCCAGGCCGGCGTTGTAGTACGCGCCGCCGATCGGCGTGGTCAGGCCCGGGAAGGTGACCGTCTTCGACGACGTGCCGATGAAGTTGGAGACCTTCTTGTAGAACAGCGCCGCCGCCACGTAGCTCGACTTGGCGTAGTAGTACTCCGCCGAGAGGTCGAAGTTCTTCGACAGCAGCGGCTTCAGGTTGGCGTTGCCGGTGCTGCCCTGGCCGCCGCCGGCCTGCGCGTTGGCGTCGACGTTGATGCCGCCGAGCAGCGAGTTGAAGCCCGGGCGGCCGATGTTCTCGCCGTACGAGGCGCGGACCTTGAACTTCGTCGTGACGTCCATGTCCCAGTCGATCGACGGCAGCACGTAGGAGTACTTGCCCTCCGAGCTGCCGAAGCTCAGCGGCCCGGCGCCGAGCGAGATCTCGTTGAGCGACAGCCACGAGGAGCTCACGCGGGGCACCACCTGCGAGCTGGCGCTCACCTTGGTGGACTCGTAGCGCAGGCCCACCGAGAGGTTGGAGTTCTCGAAGGCGCGGTCCCACTGCAGGTACATCACCGAGGACTTCTCGTCCGTGCGCCAGTCGTTGCCGCTGCTGTAGTCGGTGCCGGCCGCGAAGTAGGCCTCGGCCTGCGCGCGCGTGACGCCGCGCTCGCGGATCAGCACCTCGATGGCGCGGTTGCGCAGCGCCTCGAAGTTGGCGATGTAGAACTGCTGGAACTGCCGCGGATCACCCGAGCCCGGGATGCGGCTGTAGTACTGGGGCAGGCCGTCGATGGTGACCGGCACGCTGGCGTAGTCGCCCTGCGCGCCGACGCCGCCCCAGTCGTTGTTCTGGTTGTTGAAGCCGGCGCGGCGGTCCTTGATCCGCGTGAAGCCCAGGCCGGCGCTGAGCGTGTCGTCGTCGTTGAGCTTCCACTTCGCGCCGGTCTGGAACTGGTCGACGGTCTGGTCGCTGAGGTTGTTGACGAACTGCGAGCCGGTCTGCAGCAGCGTCGACGGCCGGAAGCTCATGCCCGGCAGGCTGAGCACCGGGAAGGCCTGGTCGTAGCGGGCGATGGCGTCGCCCTGGTTGAACATGGCCAGGTTCATCACCGAATACGTGCCGAAGGGGCTTTTCGGCGTGGTCTTCGAGGTCGAGTGATGGACGTCGAAGTCCATCTTCAGGGCCTTGCTGATCTTCCACTCGGTGTTGAAGCCGGTGGAGTTGAGCTGGGTCTTCTCGCCGGCCCGGCCGATGCTGATGGCGTAGTCGTGGTTGCCGTCCGGGAACGACGCGGTCTGCAACAGCGGCGACACCACCGGGCCGCCGGTGGTGAAGGTGGTCGGCCCGAACTGGAAGTTGAACCAGCTCGAGTTCTCGGCGTACTTGCTCTGGATGGTGTTGTTGACGATCGTGTGATCGAGCGTGAACTTCAGGTCCTTGCTCGGCGCGTACTGCAGCACCAGCTGGCCGTTGGTGCGCTCGCGCTCGAGCGAGCGGATCGAGTAGCGCAGGTCGACCGAGGTCGAGTACAGCGTGCTGCCCGTGGGCCGGTTGGTGATGGGGTCCGGGCCCGACGCCGGCGGCGGCGGCACCGTGCCCCAGTCGCCCGATGTGGCGGTGAAGGTGCGCCAGCCGTTCTGCGTGTAGGCCCGGTTGGAGCCGGAGTCGCGCTTGGAGTAGCTGCCGCTGATCGCGATGCCGATGGTGCCGTCGGCCAGCGTCGTGCTGTACAGGCCGGACACTTCGGGCGTCAGGCTGTCGCCCTTGAAGGACGAGGGCAGGCGCGAGTTGGAGTCGTCGTGGTTGAGCTTCAGGCCCACCGACGCGGTGGTGCCCTTCATGTCCAGCGGCCGCGTCGTGCGCACGTTGATCGTCGCGCCGATGCCGCCCGTGGGCGCCGAGGCGCGCGAGGTCTTGAACACCTCCAGCGCGGCGATCGAGTCGGAGGACAGGTTCGCGAAGTCGAACGCGCGCGAGCCGTTGGCGCCGCCGTTGTCGGCGCTGATCACCGAGGTCGGCATCTGGCGGCCGTTGAGCAGCACGAGGTTGCCGTCGGGGCCGACGCCGCGCACGGTGATCTTCGAGCCCTCGCCGCTGGCGTTGCGGTCGATCGACACGCCGGCGATGCGCTGCATCGACTCGGCCAGGTTGGTGTCGGGGAACTTGCCGATGTCCTCGGCCACGATGCCGTCGACGAGGCCGCGCGTCTCGCGCTTGAGCGTGAGCGAGCTTTCCAGCGACTGGCGGATGCCGGTGATGGTGACGGTCTGCGACGGCGGCTCGGCCGCGGCCTGCTGGGCCCAGGCCGGTGACAGTCCCAGCGAGCACAGCGCGACACAGGCCGCGGCCACCGGCTTCAGGCCGTCGGGTTTCGGGGCACGCAGGCCGCGGGCCCGCAAGGTCTGGGTGTTCATGTGTCTCCTCTGTTGCGTGTCATGAAGGTCTGGGACTGCACCGCATCGATGACGGCGCCTCAGCCGGGCCCTTGCGCCTGGCCCGCCCGCCGGCCGCGGCGTGATCGTTGACGTGAAAACGATTTCTTATGCTGCGGACTGCCAGGCGGTCAAACGATGAAGCCGAGGCGATCATATTTTGTGCTCTGATCGAACTAAACAGGGTTTACGCCAGAGCAGGGCGCTGTCATAGGTAAATCGCGGCCTGCCGGGGGTGCTGGAACCCGCTTGTCGGGCCGGCCGCGCGGCACGCCTGGGCGGGCAGGGGCGGCGCGTGCGGGCCACGGTGGGCGCTGCTGCCGTGAAATCAATTTCTAGTCCAGACCCTCGGCCGGCCGCGCCTGCAGCAGGTGGCGCAGCACCAGCGCCGCGCCACCGATGGCGATGGCCTTCTCGCCCGACCGCGCCACGCGCAGCGGCGGCGCCGCGAGGCCGGCCTCGCCGGCGCAGGCGGCCAGGCCCTGCCGCGCCGGCTCGACGAGGTCGTCGCCGCCCAGCACCACCGACTCGCCGCCGAGCACGAACAGCTGCGGGTCCACCAGGGCCCACAGGTTGTGCAGCAGCACGCCGAGATCGCGGCCCGCCTGCCGGAAGGCGGCCACGGTGTCGGCATCGCGGCGCTGCAGGCGCTCGCGCAGGCCGTCGTGGTCGATGCCGGCATGGCCCGGCATGGCCTGCGCGGCCAGCGCGCGCAGGCCCACGTAGGCCTCGGCACAACCGCGCCGGCCGCACGAGCACGGCCGGCCGCCGGGGCGCAGCGTGGTGTGTCCCACCTCGCCGGCGGCGCCGCTGGCGCCGGTGAACAGGCTGCCATCGACGACGATGCCCGAGCCGAGCCCGATGCCGCAGGACACGTAGACCAGCGGGCTGGCCACCGGCCGCGGCCCGAACTCCATCTCGCCCAGCGCCGCGAGGTCGGCGTCGTTCTGCACCAGCACCAGCGGCGGCGGCGCGGCCGGCTCGGCGTCGCGGCCGAGCGTGGCCTGCAGCATCGCGGCCACGGGCACGTCGCGCCAGCCGAGGTTCGGCGCCACGCGCAGCACGCCGGAGGCGGCGTCGACGGCGCCCGGCAGACCGACGCCGACACCGAGCACCTGGCGGCCGAAGGTCCGCTGCGCGCGGGTGCTGACGGCATGCACGAAGTCGCCGAGCTGCCGGCACACGGCGTCGACCTCGTGCGTCGACAGGGCCTGCGCCTCGGCGTGCAGCTCCTGGCCCTGCACCGACAGCACCACGGCGCGCATCACGCCCGGTGCGAGCTCGGCGCCCACGAGGGCGAAGCCGCGGCCGTCCAGGCGCAGCGGCGTCGGCCGGCGGCCGCGGGCGCCCGTGGCCTCGGCGGCGTCCTCGGTGAGCCAGCCGGCGTCGATGAGCTCCTGCACGAGCAGGCCCACGGTCGAGCGCGACAGGCCGCTGCGTTGCGCCAGCTCCGCCCGCGACAGCCCCGGCGCGTCGCGCAGCAGGCGCAGCAGCGCCACGCGGTTGAGGTGCCGGATCAGGGCCTGCGGGCCGGCACCACCGCGACCGCCACCGCGACCGCCACCGCGACCGCCACCGCGGCCGCCGGCGTCGAGCCCGGGGCGGGCGGCGGGGCGCGGCATCAGGGGCATGGCGGCGGGTGTGGTGCGAGTCAGGCGGCCCGGCGCGGCGCGGCCCCAGGCCGGGGCGCTCAGGGGCCGAACAAGGCCTCGCGCAGCGGCTCGCGGTAGCGGCCGGCCATGGGGTCGTAGACACCGAAGCCGGCCGCCAGCTCCCAGTAGAACCAGGGCATGCCGCGGCGCTCCATCGCGTCGCGCTTCAGGCGCAGGTAGCGCAGCCGCGCCTCGGCCGGCGCCTGCCCGTAGGCGCCGAACTCGCCCACGAAGACCGGCAGGCCGCGCCGCGCGGCGTCCTGCGCGGCCAGGGCCAGCGGCGCCTCGATGGCCTCGCGCTGGGCCGCGTCGCAGCAGTCCACGCCCGTCGGGCGCCGCGGCTCGATCCACTCGGCCCCCTGGTGCGTGAAGTCGAAGGGCTCGTAGTGGTGCACGGTGAGGATCAGGTTCGGGTCTGCCGGCAGCACCAGCCGCGGCAGGTGGATCGGCGCGTTCCAGTGCGTGGGCCCCACGACGACGGCCCGCGTCGGGTTGGAGCGCCGCACCACCGCCAGCGCGCGCGAGAAGAGCTCGTTCCAGTGCGGCTCCAGCGCGCCGTGCGGCTCGTTGTAGATCTCGAAGACCAGCTGCGGCGGATAGGCGGCAAAGCGCTCCGCGATCTGCCGCCACATCGACAGCAGCCGCAGCGGCGCGACGGCGGGCTCGACGAGGCGATCGCCCGGGTCGGGCTTGTCGCCATCGAGCTGGCGGTAGTGGTGCATGTTCAGCACCACGGTGGCGCCGCGCGCCAGCAGGCGGTCGACGACGTCCTGCACGCGGCCGAAGAAGGCGGCGTCGATGGCGGCGCCGGCGTCGGCCGCGGCGTGGTTGCTCCAGCGCACCGGCAGCCGCACCGAGCGCGTGAGGCCGCCCTCGCCGATGAGCGCGATGAAGCGGTCCTCGACACGCAGCCCCCAGTCGCCTTCGCGCGGCGCATCGAGCATGTTGCCGAAGTTGATGCCGCGCCCGAAGCGGGCCGTGATGGCCAGCGCCGCGGCGCTGGCGGGCACCGCCGGCCCGGGCGGCATCGGCGGGAAGTCGTCCATCACCGGGCTGCCGCGGCCGGTGGGCTGGCCACCACCGACGAGGCCGCAGCCGGCGATGGTGGCCAGGCCGGCGCCGGCGGCCGTGATCAGCCGGCGGCGGTGCGGCGCCTGCGGCGCACGCGGATCAGGGCAGGGCGCGACCATCGGCGTCGAACAGGTGCACGCGTGACGGCTCGGGCCGCAGGCCCACCGTGGTGCCGGTGGCCGGCGGCGGCGTGCCGGGCAGCTGCTTGATGGCCAGCGGCTCGCCGCTGCCGGCCAGCGTGGCGTAGGCGATGACGAGGTCGCCGAGATGCTCAACCAGGTCGATGCGCGCCGCGAGCCCGTCGCCGGGCGGCACCACCTGCAGGTCTTCGGGGCGGATGCCCAGCAGCCGCGCCCCGGCGGCCGCGCGTGGCAGCTCGAGCTCGCCGGCGCCCGTGCGCAGCCGCGTGCCCGCGCCCGCGCCGCCCACCACCTCGGCGGTGATGAAGTTCATGCGCGGCGAGCCCAGGAAGCCGGCCACGAAGCGGTTGGCCGGGCGTTCGAACAGCTCCAGCGGCGCGCCCACCTGCTCGAGCCGACCGCCGTTGAACACGGCGATGCGCTGGCCCAGCGTCATGGCCTCGACCTGGTCGTGGGTGACGTAGACCATGGTCGTGCCGAGCTCGCGGTGCAGTCGGGCCAGCTCGATGCGCATCTGCACGCGCAGCGCCGCGTCCAGGTTCGACAGCGGCTCGTCGAACAGGAACACGCGCGGCTGGCGCACGATGGCGCGGCCGATGGCCACGCGCTGCCGCTGGCCCCCCGACAGCGCCTTGGGCTTGCGGTCCATCAGCGGCGTGATCTGCAGGATCTCGGCGACCTTGGCCACCTGCGCACGGACCTGCGCCGCCGGCAGCCCGGCCATGCGCAGCGCGAAGCCCATGTTCTCGGCCACCGTCATGTGCGGGTACAGCGCGTAGCTCTGGAACACCATCGCCACGCCGCGGTCTGCCGCGGCCACGTGCGTGACCGGGTGGCCGCCGATGAGGATCTCGCCCTCGCTGGCCTCCTCGAGGCCGGCGATCAGCCGCAGCAGCGTGGACTTGCCGCAGCCCGAGGGCCCGACGAACACCATGAACTCGCCGTCGCGCACCGCGAGGTCGATGCCGTGCAGCACCTCGACGCTGGCGAAGCGCTTGCGCACCCCGCGGACCTCGAGCTCAGCCATGGCCGCCCGTGCCGCGCCCGCGCAGCCCTTCGATCGTGTGGCGGTACCAGTGCGCGCTGGCCTTGGGCACGCGGCGCTGCGTCGCGTAGTCGACGTAGACGAGGCCGAAGCGCTTGTCGTAGCCCGAGTCCCACTCGTAGTTGTCCATCAGGCTCCAGTAGAAGTAGCCCCGCACGTCGACACCCGCCGCGCGCGCCGCGGCCACGGCCTCGAGGTGGCTGCGCACGTAGTCGATGCGCGGGCCGTCGTCGACCGCGCCGTCCTGCAGGCGGTCGGCATGGGCCATGCCGTTCTCGGTGATGTAGACCGGCGGCAGCCGGTACTCGCGGTGCACGCGCTCGAGCAGGTCCTGCAGGCCGCGCGGGTGGATCTCCCAGCCCATGTCGGTGACGCCCAGGGCCTTCGGCTGCGGCCGCGGCGGCTGCGCGGCGCTGGCCCAGATGCGCGTGTAGTAGTTGATGCCGAGGAAGTCCAGCGGCGCCTGGATGATCGCCAGGTCGCCGTCCTGCACCACCGGGCGGTGCTCGATGCCGGGGTCGTCGGGGTAGCGGCCGTGGAAGAGCGGGTCCATGTACCAGCGCACGAAGCGCGCGTACTCGGTGCGGGCCAGCGCGCGGTCGGCCTCGGTGTCCTCGGCGGTGTCGACGCTGGACTGGTTGAGCACGATGCCGAGCGGGCACGTCACGCCCGCAGCGCGCATGGCGCGCACCGCCAGGCCGTGCGACAGCAGCAGGTGGTGCGACACCTGGGTGGCGAGCGCCGGATCGCACAAGCCTGGCGCGAACTTGCCGATCTGGTGGCCGAGCACGGCCGTGCACCAGGGCTCGTTGTGCGTGGCCAGCGTGCGCAGCCGGTCGCCGAGGCGCCGGGCCATGAACTCGGCGTAGTCGGCGAAGCGCTGCGCGGTGTCGCGCGAGGCCCAGCCGCCGTGGTCCTGCAGGGCCTGCGGCAGGTCCCAGTGGTAGAGCGTGGCGTGGGGCTGGATGCCGCGCGCCAGCAGCGCATCGACCAGGCGGTCGTAGAAGCCCAGGCCCGCCGGGTTCCAGGCGCCCTGGCCCAGCGGCTGCACCCGCGGCCAGGCGATCGAGAAGCGGTAGGCGTCGACGCCCAGGCTGGCGATCAGCGCCACGTCGTCCTGCCAGCGGTGGTAGTGGTCGCAGGCGACGTCGCCGGACTCGCCGTTGCGCGTCTTGCCGGGCGTGTGCGCGAAGGTGTCCCAGATCGACGGGCCGCGGCCGTCTTCGTGTGCCGCCCCCTCGATCTGGTAGGCCGCGGTGGCAACGCCCCAGGTGAAGCCCTCGCGCAGGGACTCGCGGGCCGACGGGGACAGGCTGGGTGCGATCGATCTCATGGTCTGGAAAGAGGCTGGGCGGGAAGGCCGGCGCCGGGTGTGGTAACGTTTTCATGAAGTCTGGCATGCCGTGTCCGTCGCGGTCAATCGACGCGGGCACGCTTTCCGGGTATGCCCGGGTGCCGATGCCCAGGGACTACCATTCGCGGACAGCTTCAGACCCGTCATGACACCACCCACCAAGGCCATTGCCACCACCGCGCCGGCCACGGTGACCGATGTCGCCAAGCTGGCGGGCGTGTCGGTGAGCACGGTCTCGCGCATCCTCAACGGCAGCGCGCGCGTGGCGGCCGACAAGCGCGAGGCCGTCGAGGCCGCCATCCAGAAGCTGCAGTTCCGGCCCAACCTGTCGGCGCGCAGCCTGCGCAGCGGCAGCACCGCCACCGTCGGCGTGCTGACGCAGGACCTGCAGAGCCCGTACTTCACCGGCGGCACCAAGGGCATCGAGGAGGGCCTGGCCGGCAGCGGCTACGCCCCGCTGCTGGTGCCCGGGCACTGGAACCCCGAGGAGGAGTTCGACCGCGCGCGGCTGCTGATGGCCCGCAAGGTCGACGCCATGATCATCCTCGGCGGCTCGCTGCAGGACGCGCAGGTGGCCGAGATGGCGCGCCAGCTGCCCATCGCCATCACCGGGCGCCAGATGCGGGCGCCGAACGTGTGGTCGTTCCACTTCGACCAGGTCGAGGGCGGCCGCATCGCGACGCGCCACCTCATCAGCCTGGGCCACAAGCACATCGCGCACATCGCCGGCCCGATGGAGCACCCCGACGCCGTCGAGCGCAAGGAGGGCTACCTCAAAGCGCACCGCGAGGCCGGCCTGCCGATCGACCCGCGGCTGATCGTGCAAGGCAACTACCTCGAGGAAGGCGGCTTCGAGGCCACGCGCGAGCTGCTCACGCAGGGCACGCGCTTCACCGCCATCTTCTGCGCCAACGACCAGACGCTGTGGGGCGCGCGGCTGGCCCTGCACCAGCAGGGGCACGAGGTGCCGCAGGACGTCTCGCTGGTCGGCTTCGACGACCTGCCGCAGTGCCTGTACATGACGCCGCCGGTGACGACCATCCACCAGTCGATCCAGGAGATGGGCTTTGCCGCCGCGCGGGCCGTGCTGGCGGCGCTGGCCGGGCAGCCCGCGCCCGAGGCCGAGCTGCCGCCGCTGCGGCTGTCGCTGCGCGGCACCACCAAGCCGCCGCAGGCGGCCTGAGCGGCGCGCGCACCGCGTCGACGCGCTCAGCCCTTCACGGCGCCGGCGGTCAGGCCGTCGATCAGCCGGCGCGAGTACAGCGCGAAGATCACCAGCAGCGGCAGCACCGTCACCGCCGCACCCGCCGCCAGCGCGCTGATGGCCACCGAGGTGGTGCCCTGCAGCGAGCGCAGCACCAGCGGCACCGTGTAGTGCTCCTGCTCGCGCAGCACCAGCAGCGCGCCGACGAAGTTGTTGTACGAGCCGATGAAGGTGACGAGCCCCAACGTGCCCAGCGCCGGCCCCAGCAGCGGCAGCACGACGCGCCAGTAGATCGTGAACTCGCCGCAGCCGTCCATGCGCGCGGCCTCGAGCCGCTCGCGCGGGATCGAGCTCTGGATGTACTGCCGCATCAGGAAGATGCCCAGCGCGCCGCAGGCCCCGGGGATGATCAGCGCTCGGGCCTGGTTGATCCAGCCGATGTGCTGCATCAGCAGGATCGTCGGGATCATGCTCACGAAGCTCGGCAGCATCATCGTCGCCAGCACGAAGGCGAACAGCGGCTCGCGGCCGGCGAAGTCGTAGGTCGCGAAGGCGTAGCCGGCCAGCGAGCAGAAGAACAGGTTCAGCGCCGCCACGGCCGCAGCGATCCACAGCGACAGCCACAGCGAGTGCCAGAAGTGCGGGCGGCGCTCCAGCAGGTCGGCGATGTTGACGAGCAGCTGGTCGCCGAACCAGGTGGGCGGCGGCACCGACAGGATCTCGGTGTTGCTGTGCGTGGCGAACACCATCATGAACCAGAACGGCGCCAGCATCAGCACCGCGCCGGCGGCGACGAAGCCGTAGCCCGTCCAGCGCGCGGCCGCGGCGCCGGGGCGGCGCCGCACGGGCGGGGCGGCATCAGTCCTTGGGCTTGAAGACACGGTGATTGACCCAGGTGAGAAGGGCGACGACGGCGAACATCAGCCAGGCGATGGCCGAGGCGGTGCCGAAGTCGCCGTCGGTCATCGCGGTCTTCAGCAGGTACATCGCGCCGGTTTCGGCCACCTGCCCGGTGCCACCCGTGGTGCGCGTCAGCACGTAGGGCTCCTCGAAGAGCTGCAGGCTGCCGATGAGCGTGAGCGTGATGGCGAAGAACATCATCGGCTTGAGCAGCGGCAGCGTGATGTGCCGGAACTGCTGCCAGGGGCTGACGCCATCGACCTGCGCGGCCTCGTAGATGTCGCGCGGCAGCGTCTGCAGCGCCGCGAGGTACAGCACCGTGTTCCAGCCGACGTAGCGCCACCACACGACGAAGGCCACGACCCAGGGCACCTTGTCCGGGCGCGTCCAGTCGACGGGCTCGGTCGGGAAGACGCCGGCCAGCGGCGCGAACTCGCCGATGCGCCAGTTGCCCAGGCCCGTGAGCACGGTGTTGACCATGCCGAAGTTCGACGAGAACAGCGTCTCGAACACCAGCGCGATGGCCACCATGTTGGTGATGAAGGGCAGGAAGTAGATCGCCAGCAGCGGGTTGCGCAGGCGGCCCACGCGGGTGTGGATGAAGAAGGCCAGCGGGATGGCGATCAGGTGCTGCGGCAGGCCCGCGACGACGCCGATCCACACCGTGTTCCACAGCGCGCGCCAGAAGTCGCGCGAGACCAGGTCCTGCCAGAACGCGGCCGTGAGGATCTTCGTCGGGTCCAGGCCCTCGAGCTGCAGCACGTAGGCGTAGTTGCCCAGGCCCTCCCAGCGCATGCCGCCGAGGCCGGCGACGGCGTCCCAGCGGAAGAACGACACGTAGCCCGAGAACAGCAGCGGGAACAGGCCGAACAGCGCGAACAGCACGAAGAACGGGCTGATGAAGACATACGGCGCCCAGCGCCGGGACAGCCAGCGTCGGCGGCGTGGGGCCATCGGGGCGTCCATCGCGCCGCTCAGCGCCGCACGCGCCGTTCGACCTGCCGCTGCGCGTCGGCCAGCGCGCGCGGGATGTCCTTGCCGGCCTCCAGCACGAGGTCGAGCTCCTTGTCGATCACCTCCTCGGCGATCGGGTCGAGGCGGTTCACCTCCAGCGGCGAGATGCGGGCCGCCGCCTCGCGCCACAGCAGCCGCGCCTTCTGGCCGCCGAGGAACTCGATGGGCTGCTCGGCGAACGGGTCCTTCGCGGCCTCGATCAGCGCCGGGTAGGCGTCCAGGCTCTTGAACGCGGCCAGCTGCATCTCGCGGTTCGTCGTCATGTAGCGCACGAAGTCCCAGGCCGCGCGCTTGCGCTCGGCCGGCAGCCGCGCCGGGATGCCGTAGAACGAGCCGCCCCATGACGCAAAGGCGCCGGCCGGCAGCTGCGAGGCGCGCCACAGCCCCTTGGTATTGGGCGCCAGGTAGGTGGCCAGGTGGCCGCCCAGCCAGGCGCCGGCCATCTCGGTGGCGTAGGTGCCGCGCTTGAAGCCCTCGGCCCACTCGTTCGTGAAGCGCGTGAACTTGCCGTCCAGCTTGCTCTGCCGCACCTCGCGGGCCAGCACGAAGGCCTTCTCGAAGCGCGGCGTGTTCAGCAGCGGCTTGTCGTCCTTGTTGAAGTAGATGCCCTCGCCGGGCGGCACGTCGGCCCGCGTCACGATGCGCAGCAGCGTGTTGGCGTTGGGCACCAGCAGCGCCCCGGTGCGCGCCTTGATCTGCCGGCCGGCCTCGATGTAGCTCTCCCACGACTTCGTCAGCTGCGCCTCGCTGACGCCGGCCTTGGCCAGGATGTCCTGGCGGTAGAACAGCGAGCCGGGCCCGAGGTCCGCCGGGATCGCCGACAGCGCGCCGTCGCGGCGCGTGGCCTGCGCAAAGGCGAAGGGCACGATGCGGCCCTTGAGCGCCAGGCCGTCGTACGGCGGCTTGGAGAGGTCTTCCAGGCCGCCGGAATCGATCAGCCGCCCGAGGTAGGCGTGCTCGATGCCCACGACGTCGGGCAGCCCGGCGCCGGTGGACAGCGCCGTGACCATCGCCGCGTGGTGGTCGGGGTAGGCCAGGCTGCTGAGCTTCAGCGTCACGTTCGGCGCCACCTGGCGGTACAGCGGCACGGCGGTCTTGACGGCGTCGTCGAACGACGGGAACGAGGCCACCGTCAGCGTCAGGGCCTGGGCGCGCGACGGGGTGCTGGCCAGCCAGGCGGCGCTGCCGGCCAGAACGTGGCGGCGGGAGATCGGGCTCATGGGCGGGTTCCTGTGGGTCGGTGGCGGTGCGGGGCTGCGCCGGTGCCGGTGGCGCCCGGGGGCATGGTCGCACCCGGTGGCCGGCAGCGGGCATCTCCGCGGCTTGAAAACGATATCAAGAGCAGGGACACTCTGGCAATGAGCAGCTTCCCCGATGCCCGCGCGTTCCCGGCCGGCTTCCGCTTCGGCGCCGCCACCTCGGCCTACCAGATCGAGGGCGCCGTGGCCGCCGGCGGGCGCGGCCCGAGCTGGTGGGACCGCTTCGCGCACACGCCCGGCCGCATCAGCGATGGCGGCACCGGCGACATCGCCTGCGACCACTTCACACGCTGGCGCGAGGACCTCGGCTGGATGCAGCGGCTCGGCCTGCAGGCCTACCGCTTCTCGGTGGCCTGGCCGCGCATCCAGCCCGACGGCCGTGGGGCGCCGCTGGCGGCCGGGCTGGACTTCTACGAGCGGCTCGTCGACGGCTTGCTCGAGCGCGGCATCGAGCCCCATGCGACGCTGTACCACTGGGACCTGCCGCAGGCCCTGGCCGATGCCGGCGGCTGGCAGGCGCGCGACACCGCCGCGGCCTTTGCCGACTACGCGGGGCATGTCGTGCAGCGCCTGGCCGACCGCGTCGCGCACTGGGCCACGCTCAACGAGCCCCGCTGCTGCGCCTGGGTCGGCCACCTCGAGGGGCGCCACGCGCCGGGGCTCACCGACCGGCGCGCCACGCTCGCGGCGGCGCACCACCTGCTGCTCGCGCACGGCCTGGCGGTGCAGGCGCTGCGCGCGGCGCGGCCCGGCGCGCCGCTGGGCATCGTGCTCGACGTCAAGCCCTACACGGCGGCCGACGATCGCCCCGAGACCGCCGCCGCGGTGCGGCGCGCCGACGGCGTGTTCAACCGCTGGTTCCTGGATCCGCTGTTCCGCGGCCGCTACCCCGACGACATCGCCGCCGATCACGCGGCGGACATGCCGGAGGTGCGCACCGCCGACCTCGCGCTCATCGCGCAGCCGCTCGACTTCCTGGGCCTGAACTACTACACGCGTGGCCATGTGCGGCACGACGCCTCGCTGCCGCACCCGCACGCCGCGCTGGTGCCCGTGCCGGGTGCCCACCTCTCGACCATGGGCTGGGAGGACTGGCCGCAGGGCCTGGAGCTGATGCTGTGCCGCATCCACCGCGAGTACGCGCCGCGGGCGCTGGTGGTGGCCGAGAACGGCGCCGCCGAGCCCGATGTCGTCGACGCCGACGGCCGCGTGCGCGACCCCGCCCGCACCCGGTACCTGGCCGGGCACCTGGCGGCCTGCGCGCGGGCGCTGGCTGCCGGCGTGCCGCTGCAGGCCTACCTGGTGTGGAGCCTGATGGACAACTTCGAATGGGGCCGCGGCTACACGCAGCGCTTCGGGCTGCTGCACGTGGACTTCGAGACGCTGGAGCGGCGCGCCAAGGACTCGGCCTGGGCCTACCGCGACTTCATCGCCGCCCACGCCGCGGCACACGCGGCGCCGCGCGGCGCGTAGCCGCGGCGCCCACCGGGCCATCGTCGCCATCGGCCTCAAGCTCGCGCGCAAAGGCGGCCAGCGCGCCCTTCAGGCGCAGCAGGTCGCGGCGGTCGCGATGCCGCGCCGCCAGCGCCGCGATCTCGGTGTCCAGCGTCAGCCGCAGCTCCATCAGCGCGACGAGGTCGGGCAGCATCGCCGGCCGCGCCGCGCCGGGCACGGCCGTGCGGGCACGGGCGGTGGCATCCATGGCTGCGCATGGTCGGGCGCATCGTCGCCGCGCGCCTCGGGAGTTCTACTGAGGTACGTACATCAGAAAACTGCGGCAGCATCGCACCATCCCGTCCGACGCCCGGAGCCTGCCCCAGTGATGAAGCGCCGCCAGTTCCACCAGCACCTGCTGGCCGGTGCCGCTGCGGTGGCCGCCGTGGGCTGCGCGGCCCCGCCAGTGGCGCCTGCAGGGCCGGCCGGGCCGCCCTGGCCGCCCTGGCCATCACCGTCGCTCGACGCGCTGGCACGCGCCCGGGGCCTGCGCTTCGGCAGCACGCTGGGCATCCTGCCCAGCGGGCCGCGCACGCGCTCGCGCTTCCACGACGAGCGCTACCGCGCGCTCACGGCCCACGAGTGCAGCGTGCTGGTGGCCGAGAACGAGACCAAGTGGCCGCAGCTGCGCCCCGACCCGGCGCGGCCGTACGACTTCCGCCTGGCCGACGAGATGTTCGCGTGGGCGCGCACGCAGGGCATGGCGCTGCGGGGCCACACGCTGCTGTGGGTCGATCCGCGCTGGCTGCCGGCCTGGGTGACGCAGCGCGACTTCGGCGCGCAGCCCGGGCCGGCGATGGAGCGGCTGCTGGCCGACCACGTGGCGGCCGTGTGCGGCCACTTCGGCCGCGACATCGAGAGCTGGGACGTCGTCAACGAGGCCGTCGACCCGGCCAGTGGCGAGATCCGGCGCAACCTGTTCACCGAGCGGCTGGGTGCCGTGCCCCACCTGGCGCGGGCGTTCGAGCTGGCGCGTGAGCACGCACCGCACGCCGAGCTCGTCTACAACGACTACATGGGCTGGGGCGCCGACAACGAGCGCCACCGCGCCGGCGTGCTGCGCCTGCTGGCGGCGCTCAAGGCCCGCGGCGCCCCCGTGCACGCGCTGGGGCTGCAGGCGCACATCGGCGTGTGGTCGCTGCCGCCGCGGGCCGCGGCCGCCGAGGCGGCGGCCTGGCGCCGCTTCCTCGACGAGGTCACCGGCATGGGCCTGAAGCTGCTGGTCACTGAGCTCGACGTCAACGACCGCGCGCTGCCCGGCGACATCGCCGTGCGCGACGCCGGGGTCGCGTCGCTGGCGCGCGACTGGCTCGACGTCACGCTCGACAACCGCCAGCTGCACCGCGTGCTGTGCTGGGGACTGGCCGACCACCACAGCTGGCTGCAGGACGCCGGCCCGCGCGCCGACGGCCTGCCCCGGCGCGTGGCGCCCTACGACGAGCAGCTGCGGCCCAAGCCGCTGCGCCAGGCCATCGCCGACGCGCTGCGTGCGGCGCCGTCGCGGCCCGCGACATAATGATGTACGCACATCAAGCGACGAGGACCATGCCCACCGCCACCCGCCCCGCCGCGCCCTTCGAACCCGTGCGGCTGGAAGACGTCGCCCGCGAGGCCGGCGTCAGCACCGCCACCGTCGACCGCGTGCTCAACGGCCGCGCCGGGGTGCGCGAGCGCACGGCGCAGAAGGTGCACGCAGCGGCCCAGCGCCTGGCCTACCGGCCCGACCCGGCGGCCGCCCGGCTGGCCCGCGCGAGGCCCTGGCGGCTGGTGTTCGTGCTGCCGGAGGGCAGCAACAGCTTCGTCGCGCTGCTGCGCGCCGAGCTCGAGGCGCTGGCGCCCTGGCTGGCCGAGCGCCGCGCGCGGGCGCAGGTCGTGCTGGCCGACGAGTTCTCGCCGATGGCGGCGGCCCAGGCCATCGGCGCACTGGCCGGCGAGGCCGACGCCGTGGTGCTGATGTGCCAGGACCACCCGCTGGTGCGCCACGCGGTGGAGGCGCTGGCCGCCGCCGGCACCACCGTCGTGACGCTGGTCTCCGACGTGGCCACGCCGGCGCGCGCGCACTTCGTCGGCATCGACAACGTGGCCGCGGGCCGCACGGCCGGCACGCTCGTGGGCCGCTTCGTCGTGCCGCCGCGGCGCGGCAAGGCGCGTGTGGGCATCGTGCTCGGCTCGCGCTGGCTGCGCGACCACGCCGAGCGGCTGTTCGGCTTCCAGCAGGTGATCGCCGCCGAGCACCCGCACATCGAGCTCGTCGATCCGCTCGAGGGCCGCGACCGCTCCGAGCTCACCGAGCCGCTGGTGCGTGGCCTGCTCGAGCGCGAGCCCGAGCTCGCGGGCCTGTACAGCATCGGCGCCGGCAACCGCGGCATCGCCGCCGCGCTGAAGGCCACGCAGGCCGCCGGCCGCGTGGTGTGGGTGTGCCACGAACTCACCGCCCACGCGCGGCTGGCGCTGCTGGAGGGCACGGCCGCGGCCGTCATCAACCAGAGCGCGGCGCGCGAGGTGCGCGCCGCCTGCCGCATGGCGCTGGCGCAGCTCACGCGCGAACGCCTGCTGCCCGATGACGGCCGCATCCGCATCGAGGTCTTCCTGAAGGACAACCTGCCGTGATCACCCTGGGCATCGACCTCGGCACCTCGGCCGTCAAGCTGGCGCTGGTGGGCGAGGACGACACGGTGCTTGCCGCCACCAGCCGGCCACTGGCCGTGCAGCGCCCGGCGCCGGGCCACAGCGAGCAGGATCCGGCCGCGTGGTGGACGGCCACCTGCGAGGGCCTGGACGAACTGCGCGCGCGCGCCGGCGCCGACCTGGCGGAGACCGCGGCCATCGCGCTGTCGGGTCAGATGCACGGCGCCACCTTGCTCGACGACCACGGCGCCGTGCTGCGGCCGTGCATCCTGTGGAACGACGGCCGCGCGCAGGCCGAGTGCGCCGAGCTCGAAGCGGCCTACCCGGCGCTGCACGCCGAGTGCGGCAACCTGGCGATGCCGGGCTTCACGGCGCCCAAGCTGCTGTGGGTGCGGCGGCACGAGCCGGCGCTGTTTGCGCGTGTGGCGCAGGTGCTGCTGCCCAAGGCCTGGCTGGCGCTGCAGCTCAGCGGCGAGGCCGTCGAGGAGATGTCCGACGCCTCGGGCACGCTGTGGCTCGATGTCGCGGGCCGGCGCTGGTCGGCCGGCGCGCTGGCGGCCACGGGGCTGAGCGAGGCGCAGATGCCGCGGCTCGTGGAAGGCAGCGCGGTGGCCGGCGAGCTGCGGGCGCCCTGGGTGCGCCGCTGGGGCTTCAGGCGCGCGCCGATCATCGCCGGCGGCGCGGGCGACTGTGCGGCCGGCGCCGTGGGCGTGGGCGCCGTGCACCCGGGCGACGCCTTCGTCTCGCTGGGCACCTCGGGCGTGCTGTGGGCCACCACGGCCGGCTTCGCGCCCAACCCCGCGCGCGCCGTGCATGCCTTCTGCCACGCTGTGCCCGGCACCTGGCACCAGATGGGCGTGCTGCTGAACGCCGCGTCGGCGCTGGCCTGGTGGGCGGGTGTGTGCGGCCGCAGCGAGGCTGAACTCGTGCAGGAGGCCGCGGCGCTGGGCGACGGTGGCCCGGTGCCGTTCTTCGCGCCTTATCTCGCCGGCGAGCGCACGCCGCACAACAACACCGCGCTGCGCGGCGGCTTCGCGCAACTGGCGCCCGACACCACCCGCGCCGCGATGACGCAGGCCGTGCTTGACGGCGTGGCCTACGCGCTGGCCGACTGCCGGCAGGCGCTGGCCGATGCCGGCACGCAGCTCGCCGAGGCCAGCGTCATCGGCGGCGGTGCGCGCTCGGCGCACTGGGTGCAGACGCTGGCCGACGTGCTGGGCATCCCGCTGCACCAGGTGGCCGACAGCGAACACGGCGGCGCGCTCGGTGCGGCGCGCCTGGCGCGCATGGCCGCCGGTGGTGGCGGCCTGGCAATCGCGCGCGCGCCGCGCCGGCTGCGCAGCTTCGAGCCGCGTGCCGGGGCGCAGGCCCGGCACCACGAACAGCACCGGCGCTGGCAGCAGCTGGCACCCCACGCCGCGGCGCTGGCCGCCGGCGCGCCCTGACACCCGACACCGACCGACACCCCCCCGACACCGCGACAGGACACCCCATGCTGCAGAAGACCCGCACCCCCGCCCGCCCGCGCAGCGGCTACTTCACGCTCAGCGAACCGGTGCGCCATGCCGGCCCGAAGTTCAAGCCCAGCGCCCGGCGCCCGCTGGCCTACCGCTGGTACGACCCCGACCGCCTGGTGCTGGGCAAACGCATGGAGGAGCACCTGCGCTTCGCCGTCTGCTACTGGCACAGCTTCGTCTGGCCGGGGCTCGATCCGTTCGGCGGCGACACCTTCCAGCGCCCCTGGCACGCCGCCGGCGGCGACCCGATGGCGCAGGCCCACCGCAAGGCCGAGGTCGCCTTCGACCTGTTCACGCTGCTGGGCGTGCCGTACTACACCTTCCACGACAGAGACATCGCGCCCGAAGGCGCCACGCTGGCCGAAAGCAACGCCAACGTGCGCCGCATCGGCGAGGTCTTCGCGCGGCAGCAGCAGGACACCGGCGTGAAGCTGCTGTGGGGCACGGCCAACCTCTTCAGCCACCGCCGCTACATGGCCGGCGCGGCCACCAACCCCGACCCGGAGGTCTTTGCCTACGCCGCGGCTCAGGTGAAGAACGTGCTGGAGCTGACGCACGAACTGGGTGGCGCCAACTACGTGCTGTGGGGCGGCCGCGAGGGCTACGAGACGCTGCTCAACACCGACATGGCGCGCGAGCTGAATCAGCTCGGCCGCTTCCTGCAGCTGGTGGTGGAGCACAAGCACAAGATCGGCTTCAAGGGCGCCATCCTCATCGAGCCCAAGCCGGCCGAGCCCACCAAGCACCAGTACGACTACGACACCGCCACCGTCTACGGCTTCCTCCAGCGCTTCGGCCTGGAGAAGGAAGTCGCCGTCAACATCGAGCAGAACCACGCGCTGCTGGCCGGCCACAGCTTCGAGCACGAGATCGTCACGGCGCAGGCGCTGGGCATCTTCGGCTCCATCGACATGAACCGCGGCGACGAGCTGCTGGGCTGGGACACCGACCAGTTCCCGAACAACCTGCCGCAGATGGCGCTGGCGCTGTACCACATCGTCCAGGGCGGCGGCTTCACGACCGGCGGCCTGAACTTCGACGCCAAGATCCGCCGCCAGTCGATCGACCCCGACGACCTGGTCATCGGCCATGCCACCGCGATGGATCTGTGCGCGCGTGCGCTGCTGGTGGCCGAGAAGATGATCGCCGACGGCGCGCTCGCGCGCTTCGTGGCCGAGCGCTACGCCGGCTGGGACGGCAAGCTCGGCCGCGCCATCCTGGGTGGCAAGCGCAGCCTCGACGAGCTGGCCGCGCTGGCGCACAAGCACCAGCTCGATCCGCAGCCGCGCTCCGGCAAGCAGGAGTGGCTGGAGGCGCTGGTCAACGACTACCTCTGAGCGCGCCGGCCGCGCCGGCTTCGTTCACAGCGGCTCAGTTGCCGGCGCGCACCAGGCGCAGCACGCGGTCGCCGCTGACGCCGCCGGGCGCCACGCTGCCGTCGGCGAAGTCGACGTACCAGGCGAAGCCGGCGCGTGCCGCGCTGCTGCTCCAGGCGCTGAGCGCGGGCGTGCCGGGGAAGCGCGTGCGCTGGATCGCCGGGGCATGGCAGCTGCGCAGCACCAGCGAGGCCAGCTCGTTGCGGTTGGGCACGCGCCAGTCGCCGAAGCCGCGGCCGGCGCCGGCGCGGTCGGCGTTGACGGCCTGGGCCCGCGACAGCGCGTCGCCGAAGCTGCGGTAGGCGGTGGCGCTGCCGGTGGCGCAGGCGCTGCCCGAGAGGCCCTCGGTGCACTGCATCCACATCAGCCCGGTGCCGGTGTCGGTGACGGTGCCGTTGCCGTGGTCCACGTAGCGCGCCGGGCTGGCGTCGGTGCAGCCGGGCGCGGCCGCGGCCGTGCCGCCGCGCACCGGGCGCACGGCCGCCGGCTTGGCCAGCGGGTTGGTGGCGGTCTCGAAGCCGATGGCGGCGTTCTCGAAGTTCACCACCCAGCGTGCGCGGGTGTCGCCGGCGTAGGCCTCGGCGCTCCAGTGCGCCGCCGACGGCGTGCTGCCGAGCGCGGCGCCGATGTAGGGCGCCGCGGCGGCGCCGCTGTCCACCAGCGAGGCCAGCTCGGCCACCGTGGGCAGCCGCCAGTCGGTGGCGCCGCAGCGCGCGGCGGCGTTGGCCGCGGCCACCGCGGCCTCGGCCGCCGCGGCCGTGGTGGCGCTGCTGGCGGCGTCCCACACGAGGCCGGTGACGCGGTCGCGCGTGCAGCCGCCCACGGCCTCGTAGGCAAAGCCCAGGCGGCCGTCGGCCGCGCCGCTGGTGAGCGCGCGCGCGTCGCGGCCGAGCACGGCGTCCTGGCCCGCCAGCCGCGTGACGCTGCAGCTGACCACGGCGCCGGTCTCGTCGAGGCAGATCGCCACACCGGTGTCGTTCAGGCCGCCTGGCGCGTCGTTGACGATCAGCGCCTCCACGCGCTGCGTGGCGCCGTTCCAGTCGAACTGGATCTCGAAGCGCTCGTCGGGCTCGAGCGTGGCGTTCGGGCACAGCGTCACCGTCACGGTGGCGTCGAGCGCGGGCGGCTGCAGGCTGCCGGCCGCGACCGCCACGAAGTCGACGTCACCGCCGCAGGCCGCGCCGCCGCGGGCAAAGCCGGTGCCGCTGCCGAGCTCGGCGGTGCGCCAGGGCAGCGTCACGCTGCGGCCGGCGGCGTTGGCCGGCAGCGTGAGGCGCACGGTCAGCGTGCCGCTGCCGGCGGCGGTGTCCGACACCGCCACGGCCAGCGGCCCGAGCGTCGGCGGGACCGGGTCGCCGCCGCCGCCCCCGCCGCCGCAGCCGGCGGCCAGGGCCAGCAGCGTGCCGGCGGCGGCCCAGCGCCAGCGGCGCAGCGGCAGGGCGCGGAGCGGGAGGCGGGGCCGGTGGACGGTGGATGCGGTCATGGTGCGCTCCTGGTTCAGGGCGGTGATCAAGGCTGGGACGGCGGCGCCTCGGCGGCCAGGGCGGGCCCCGGGCGCCACGGGGCCACCGGGGTGGCGCTGCGCTGGCCGGTGGTGAAGCTCAGCTGCTGGCCGAGCCGGCGTTCCCGCTCGCCCTGCTGGCGGCGCAGGCGGCCGCCGCGCCAGGCCGCGACCCGGCGGGCCAGGCGCAAGGCCAGCCCGTGCAGCGTGCGGCGCGGGGCGCCGACGGGGGCGAGCAGCCGGTCGAGCAGCGGCAGGGCGGCGGCCAGCACGGGCAGCTGCTCGCGCACCAGCGCCAGCGGCGGCACCAGCAGCTGCACGGCTTCGGTCACGGGGCCGGCCTGCTCGGCGGCGCGGGCCTGCCAGGCGCGCTCGGCGCGCAGCGATTCCAGCGGCTCGGCGAACAGCAGCGCCAACGGCTGGCCGGCCGGCAGTTCGCGCAGCGCCAGTGCCGGCGGCAGCGGCGAGTGGTGGCCGTCGACGGCCACGCCGACGGCCAGGCCCAGGGCGCGCAGCGCCGCCACGCGCGGCGCCCAGTGCACCAGCGCCTGGGCGCGCCGCAGCACGAGCAGCCGCGATGCACCGGCCGGCCCGGCGTCCACCGCGGCCTGCAGCCAGGCGTCGATCTGCGCCTCGGCCTCGGCGTGCCCGGCGCACCAGCGCCAGGGCCACGGCACGGGTGCGTCGGACGTGTCGGGGGGCGAGTCATGCACCCGCAGCCGGTGGCGCGCCGCGAGTTCGCGCGCCAGCCCGTGCAGCGACGGCGCCACGCCACCCAGCCGCGGGTAGGGCTCGAGCAGCAGGTCGACGTGCAGCCGGCCCACGGTGCGCGCCACCGGCGACGGCGCGAGGCCCAGGTGCAGCTGCAGCGCCTGCGTCAGGCCGCTGGCGAAGCCGCGGTCGGGCAGGCGCGCCATCAGGGCGTCGTCGAACAGCAGCTGGCCCTGCGGCGCGAGATCGTAGTCGGTGCCGCGGCGCAGGCGCCGCACGTGCCAGGCCTGGCGCAGCAGCCGTTCGCGCCGCTCGCGCGAGCGCCACACCGGCGGCAGGCTGGCCGCCGCGGCGTCGAGCGCGGCGAGCTCGTGCGGCTGCAGCGTGTCGTCGCCGGGATCGTCGGGCCGCAGCTCGCGCGCCAGCGCGGCGGCGCACGCGAGTGCCGGCACCAGGCCCGTGGCGTCGTCGGGCACGGCCAGCGTGATGGAGGCGGCGGCCTCGTCGATGAGCAGGCGGTCGAGGTCGTCCATCAGCAGCGCGTGTGTGGGTGGCCGTGCCGCCGGCTCGCCACCGGGCTTGCGCAGCGCGCGCTCGGCCTGCGTGCGGGCGGCGGCCAGGCGGCGCAGCGTCGTCGGCTCGACGGCGCCGTCGGGCACGCCACAGCTGCGCAGCCAGGGCGCCACGCGGCCGCCCAGGGCCAGGGCCTCGTCGTCGCTGGCGGCCACCAGGTGCACCGGGTGCACCTCGGCGGCCCAGGCCACGGCGGCCAGCGCGAGCGCGAGCGCCCGGTCGTGCGCGCGCACCAGCGCCACCGCGCCGCGGCGGCACAGCTGCCGGGCCGCGGCCTCGACGGCCGCGTCGACGGGCGTGCCGGCGGCGCGCAGCGTGGCCGCGGCGGTGGCGATGCGCGCGTCGGCCGGCATCACAGCGCGTACCTCTTCTGCAGCATCTGCCGCCAGGCGTCGCCAAGGCGGTCGCCCAGCGGCCGCGGCGCCACCGGTACGCGCAGCACGCCCGACAGGCCCTGGTAGGCCAGCGCCTCGGGCAGCCGCGGCTCGGCGAGCTCGGCGCGGATCTCGAAGAAGGGCTCGCTGGCCGTCAGGCCGCTGGCGTCGGTCGGCAGCGTGGCCACCTCGCCGCCGCCGCCGAAGCCCAGCGCCGGCGAGGCCAGCCGCTGGCGCTGGTAGGGCACGACGACGAGGCGCGCCACGCCGATGGACTCGCCGCGGCGGCTGGCCAGGCGCAGCTCGGCGCCACCCATCGCGTCGGGCCGCACCGGGCCGAACAGCTCGGCCGCCTGGCTCTGCGGCAACACGGCCGTGAAGCGCCAGCGCGAGCGGTCGACCAGCTCGCCCAGCGGCTGGCCGCGGTCGATCCAGCCGCCGCGGCGCTCGTGCAGCGCGGGCGCGACCCATTCGCCGTCGTGGGCGGCGCGCAGCTCCAGCTGCGCGGCGATGGCCTGCAGCTCGCCGACGCGCTCCTGCAGCGCGGCCAGCCGCCCGGCCAGCGGCGCCAGCTCGGAGGGGGTGCGCGTCAGCGCGGCGCGCTGCAGCGCCTCGGTCTCGGCGATCTGCAGCCGCGTCGTGGCGATGGCGTGCTCGAGATCGGGGTTCACCAGCCGCGCGATGAGCTCGCCGCGCGCCACCGTCTGGCCGTGGCGCACGGCCAGTTCCACCAGCACCCCGGGCGTCAGCGCGTAGTAGGGCTGGCTGCGCTCGGCCTCCAGCACGCCGGGCAGGCGCACCGCGTGCGGCAGCGGCAGCAGCGCCACCACCGCCCAGGCCAGCCCCACGACCGCCACCACGCCGGCCAGCGCCCTCGTACGCGCGCGCTCGAAGGCCGGCGAGGCCAGGTGCGTGCGCAGCTTGGAGGCCGGCATCAGCACCAGCATCACCAGCGTCGTGAAGGCCATCAGCACGCCGACGGCGAACCACTGGTCGAGCACGAACAGCAGCACCGTCACCGTGATCAGCATGCGGTAGAAGAAGGCCAGCGCGCCGTAGACCACGTACCAGCGGCGCTCGGTGGCGTCGGTGGCCGGCTCGACGCTGTCCTTCAGGCCCAGGATGAAGCGGTTGCCGTAGTGCAGCCACTGCGCCTGCGCCTTCTGGTACAGGTTGGGCATCTCCACCAGGTCGGACAGGATGTAGTACGCGTCGAAGCGCAGCAGCGGGTTGCCGTTGAACAGCAGGCTGCTCACCGAGCCGACGACCATCACGTTGAAGGCCAGGCTGTTGACCAGGCCCTCGCCGGTGGCGGCCCACACCAGCGCGCCGATGGCCGCCAGGAACAGCTCCATCAGCATGCCGGCGGCGCCGACGAAGGCGCGCTGCCACTTGCTGCGCAGGCCCCAGCTGGCGCTGGCGTCCACATAGGGCAGCGGCGTGAAGATCAGGAACATCACGCCGGCACTCGGCACATGCCCGCCGTGGCGCTTGCAGACGAAGGCGTGCGCCAGCTCGTGCAGCACCTTCACGAGGGCCAGCGAGAGGTACAGCCACGGCAGGTTGGCCACCGACAGCAGGCCCTGGCCGGCGGCGCTGAGCGCCTCGGGCCGCTGCACCACCGCGGCCACGCCGGCCAGCACCACGCCCAGCCACACCAGCGCCGCGGCGCGGCCCGTGCACAGGCGGATCAGCGGCGCCAGGCCGTCGAGCCAGCGGTCGGGGCTCCACAGCGGCACGCGCACGTACAGAAAGGCCAGCAGCTTGCCCAGGCGCTCGCGCCGCTTCGTGGTCTGCGCACGCTCGAAGATGGCCTCGTGCTGCGGTGCCTCGTCGAACTGCAGCAGGCTCGCCACGTGCAGCTGCGAGAGCAGCCGCACCACGTCGTCCTGCCCCGGCGTGCTCTCGGGCTGCGCGGCGGCGCGCTCCAGCCAGGTCTGGCCCACGCTCTTGCCGCGTTCCAGCGCGCGCAGAAAGGCCCAGGCCTCGGGCGTGACGCGGAAGAAGCGGTTGCTGTACGGGTCTTCGAGCACCATCCAGCGCTGGCCGCGGTAGACCTGCGGCTGCGCCCGCACCGTGGGCAGCAGCGCCACGCGCGCGTCGGCCACCTGGTACCAGGTGTCGGAGAGCACAGTGGCGCTGCTCATCGCGGCGTCACCACCAGAGCCACAGACGCATCGTGTCGATGACGCGGTGCGTGAGGATCCAGATCACCGGCTCGTGCCCGCCGTCGATGCGCGCATTGCCGCTCATGCCCGGGCGCCACCAGGCGGCCGGGGTGCCGGCGATTTCGGCGCGCACGAGGAAGTGGTTGCCCTCGGTGCCCTTGGTCTGCGCCACCGGCACCACCGACACCACCTTCAGCGCCATGCGCTCGTCGGGCCGCGCCAGCAGCACCAGCTCGCCGGTGGCGCCCACGCGCACGCGGGCCGCGTCGCGCTCGCCCACCTGCAGCGTGGCGTACAGGCCCTCGACGCGGGCGACGCGGTAGAGCTTGTCGCCCTTGCGCACCGGGGCGCCCTGCAGCTCCTTGCGCTCGCCCTCGACGACGACGCCGGCAAACGGCGCCACCGACTCGGCCTGCGCGATCTGCTCGCGCACGCGCGCCAGCCGCGCCTCGGCCTGCGCGGCACGCGCCGCCGACACCTCCAGGTCGGCCAGTGCACCGCCGGCGCGGGCCTTGTCGGCCTCGGCGACGTGGCGCTTGAGCTCGGCGGCGGCGTCGCTCTCCTGCTGGCGCAGCTCGCGCGTGTCCAGCCGCGCCAGCAGCTGGCCTTCGGCCACGGCGTCGCCGGCGCTGGCGCGCGCCTCCTCGACGCGGCCGTCGAACATGGCGCCGAGCACGCGCATGCTGTCCGTGGCCAGCTGCGCGCTGGCGCTGACGCGGTACTCCCAGCTCGCGAACATGCCGTACAGCAGCGCCAGGCCGAGCACCAGGGCTCCGAGCTTGAAGCCCAGGCGCCCGGGCCCGAGCCACAGGGCCGCGCGCTCGCGCGCCGCGGCCAGCAGCCGCGCCGGCCAGGGCTGGCCCTGCTGCTGCAGCGTCTGCAGCCACGGCAGCTGCGCCGCCAGCGCCTGCTGCAGCCGCGCCACCGCCGCCGGCTCGGGCGGCGGCTGCGTGCCGTCGAACACCAGCAGCAGCGCGGCCACCGGGGCCTCGTCGTGGCGGGCCAGCGGCAGCGTCAGCAGGTGGCGCGCGCCGAGCTCCTCCTGCAGCAGGCCGTGGGCCGGCGTCTGCACCAGGTGCTCGGGCGCGGTGCCGGCCACGACGAGCACGCCGCCGTCGTGGTGCAGCGCCTCTTCGAGCGCGTCTTCGCTCAGCACCACCGGGTGCGCAAAGCGATCGAAGCGCTCGCGGTGGCTGATGGCCACCGTGGCCAGGCTGCCGGCCGCGCCGCGCCAGGCCAGCAGCACCTGCTCGGCGCCCAGCGCCTGCGCCAGCGTGTTGACAAGCGCGATGGCGGCGGCGCCGAACTGCGTCTGCCGCGCCAGCTGCTGGCCGACCTCGGCCAGCGGGTCGGCCGCCGCGGCGTCGGCCACGGGCGGCGGCGTGACAGCGGCCTCCGCCGCCGCCGGTGCGGCCGAGAGCGCGGGCAGGTCGGCCACCAGCTGCGCGCGCAGCAGCAGCTCGTTGAGCTGCGGCCGTTCGCTGTCGGGGATGGCCAGCAGCATCCAGCCCGCCGGCAGCCGGCTCTGGCGCACGGCCGCCAGCCACTGCGCGGTGCCGGCGCGGCTGCGCGCCGGCATCGTGGCAAAGCCCTGCGCCGCGGCGCGCGCCAGCAGCGCCGGCAGCTCGGGGGCCCAGGACTCGTCGGCGAGCGTGCCGTCGGCGGCCTCGCCCGCGTGGGCCAGCAGCACCTCGCCGTCGAGCAGCCAGGCGCTGCGCGCTCGCGCCAGCCGCATCACGCCGGCGGTCAGCTCGGCCCAGACGGCGGCTCGCGCGGCGTCGTCGGCCATCGACGCATGGCGCAGCCGCTGCAACGCCGCGATCAGCTCCAGCGCGCTCATCTCGCGCACGCCGCCGGGCAGCGCGTGGTCGAGCGGGCGCGGGCGCTCGGCGTTCACCGCGCCCCCAACTTGACGAGGCCCTTGATGCCCGGCGGCACGCGGCCGCCCGGGTTGGCGAAGCGCACGCGCACCTCGGCCAGGCCGCTGGCGGCGTCGACCGCCGGCGAGACGAAGCTCACCTGCCCCGGCTGCGGCGGCAGGCCCAGCGTCGGCTCGAAGCCGACGTTCAGCGCCTGCCCCTCGCGCAGCGTGCGCGCCACCGCAGCCGGCAGGTTGACGCGCAGGTGCAGCACGCTGGCGTCCACCAGCTGCACCAGCGGTTCGCCGGGGCGCGCCCATTCGCCGGCGTCGATGTCGATCTTGACGACGACCCCGGCCACCGGCGCGATCACGCGGCGCTGCGCGCGCTCCTGCTCGGCGGCGGCCAGCTCCAGCTGCTCGCGCGCCTTCTGTGCCTGCAGCTGCGCGAGGCGGCCGCGCGTGGCGACGAGGTCCAGCTCCGTGCGCGCCGCGTCCTCGCGCGACAGCGCGCCGGGCGTGCTGCCCAGGCGCCGCGCGTCCTCGGCCAGCGGCTCGACGATCTTCAGCCGCTGCTCGGTGGCGCGCAGCTCGCTGTCGTCCTGCGCGATGACGCGGCGGCGCTGCTCCTCGGTGGCCTGCAGCCGGTCGTCGAGCTGGATCAGCGTGGCCCCGGCCTCGACGCGCCGGCCGGGCTCGACCAGCACCTTGGCCACGAGGCCGGGTGTCGAGGTCGTCAGCGTCAGCGCGTGGCGGGCGTGCACGATGCCGACGAACTCCTGCGCCGCGGCCGTACCGGCCAGCGCCAGGCCCGCGGCCAGCAGCATCAGGTCGGGCAGCAGGCCTCGCAGCAGGCCGCGGGTGGTGGGGGCTTCAGGATTCATCGTCGAGCCGGATCTCATGGTGGTCGAGCAGCGTGCCGTCGGCGAGCTGCAGCGCCAGCCGCGCGAGTTCCACGCGCGTGAGCGCCTCGCCGTGGCGCTGGCGCGCGTCGAGCAGCTCGGTCTGCCGGCGCAGCAGCCGCGCCAGCGTGCCGCTGCCGTTGTCGAACTGCGCACGCTCGGCGGCCAGCAGGGCCTGGCGGGCGTCGAGGTCGCGCCGCCACAGCGCCAGCTCGGCGCGCGCGGCGTCCAGCTGCGCGGCGCGGCTGACCAGGTCGCTGGCCAGCGCCTGGCGCACGGCGTGGATCTCCAGCCGGCTCTGCTCCACCCGCAGCGCCTGCGCGCGTGCCTGCGCGCTGGCGCGGCGGTCGCCGCCCAGCGGCAGCTCGAGCTGCATCGACACGCTCCAGTCTGGGTTGCGGCCGCGCGGCGCGTCCTGCAGCGCCTTCCAGCCGCTGGTGTTGAGCGCGTTGGAGCTCCACGACAGCTGCGCGTCCAGCCCCGGCAGCGTGCGGTTGCGCGCGAAGTCGAGGCGGTCGAGCGCCTGGTCGCGCTTGAGCTCGGCGATGCGCAGCGCCGGCCACATCGCCAGCGCCACGGTGAGCCGCTCGCCGATGGCGGTGGGCGCCGGTGCGACGGCCGACGCTGCCACGGTGTCGTCGCGCGGCGCGGTCAGGCGCCAGCCGCCGTCGTCGGGCGGCAGGTCGAGCAGCACGCGCACGCGCGCCTCGGCCTCGGCCAGCGTGAGGCGGCCGCGCGCCAGCTCGGCCTGGCGCGACGCGAGGTTGGCCTCGGCCTCCTCCAGCGCGGCCGGCGGCAGGCGGCCGCCGGCGATGCGCAGCCGGGTGTCGACCAGCAGCCGCTCGGCGGCCTCGGCGGCCTCGCGCCGCCACGCCTGCGACTCCGCGGCGCGCTGCAGCTGCCAGTAGGCCGAGAGCGCGTCGCTGGCCACGCGCAGCACCTGCTGGCGCAGCTGCCAGCGGCCGATGGCGGCCTCGGCCTCGGCGACGCGGCGGTCGGTCTCGGTGATGCCGCGCCCGAAGCCGCGCAGCAGCGGCTGGCGCAGCGTCAGCACGAAGGCGCCGGTGCCTTCGCTGTCGGTCTGCGCAAACGGCGCCGAGCGGATGACGTTGCTGATGCGCACACCGGCGCGCCAGGCCATCGAGGCCTCGCCGCCGCTGGGCGTGCGCACGCGCAGCCCGGCCTCGGCAGCCTTGCCGTTCTCGTCGAGCCGCGTCAGCCCGCCCAGCGCCGCGGTCAGGCGCTCCTCCACGGTGCGCTGGCGGTCGCGGCCGTCGCGCTTGAGGCTGGCGTAGGCCACCGGCTCGTACAGCCCCTCCTCGGCCTGGCGGCCTTCGCCGGCAATGCGCGCCTGCGCCCGCGCGAACAGCACGTCGCTGTTGTGCAGCAGGGCCAGCTGCAGCAGCGTGCGCGGCTCCAGCGCCGCGACGCGCGGGCGCTCCACGGCGGCCGGCGCGGCGTCGTCGGCGAACGCGGCCACGGGCGCCATCAGCAACCCGAGCGCAGCGACCAGGGCGCGCAGCGGCCTCAGCTCACGCCGCGGCGGCATTCGCCATCGGCGCTGCCGGCGAGCCATGCCGCTTGTCCTTCAGCGTCACCAGGCGCTCGATCTGCGACAGCGACACCAGGTGGGCGTAGATGGCCGGCAGGAAGCGCTTCGTGCGCAGCTCCAGGAAGCGCTCGTCCGACAGGCCGTTCAGGCGCTCCTCGTTCACCACCCAGCAGCCGGCGATGTTCTTGACCTTGTCGTTCTCGCGCACCCGCATGTTCAGCGGCGTGAGCATGTTGTGGGCGCTCAGGTACTGCGTGAACTCGCGCGTGAGCAGGTCCATCTGCTGCAGCTCGGAGAGGTAGCGCTTGACGTTGTCGATGACGGCCGTGGGCTCGCCCTTCGCGTCGAAGAGGGGCTGGCCCTCGGTCTGCGAGACCAGCTCGCTGCCCTCGTCGATGCAGATCGTGTAGCGGCCCTCTTCGCCGGTGCCGGCCAGCGCGAAGGGGTAGCGGCGGATGATCGCCGGCACGTAGCCCGCCTCCCAGCGCCCGCCGGCGCCGATGAACAGGTTCTCGCCGGCCTCCAGGCCCAGCAGCGCCACCGGGCGGAACTGGTCCTTGTCCTTGTCTTCCACGAACACCACCGGGTAGACGCCCGCGGCACGCGAGAACTCGTGCAGCGTCACGTAGGCCACGTGGAACGACGACGCGAACGCGAAGCTGGTGATGTCCTTGACCCGGGTCGAGGCATGCCGTTCGCGGTTGATGGGGACGACCTTTTCAAACATGGCGATGGGGCGGCACGAGGCCGCGCAAGGCAGGGAAGATGCGGTTGAGCGTACTGCCTGCGGCTCGCCAGGGCCAACGGGAAAATTCCAGTGTCGAGGCGGGAACCAGCGCCTACATTGGGTCCACTCATCTTGGCGAAGCTGGCGGTGGTCGCCGGCATCGGCAAGGGCCGCATGGGTGGCCAGCAGGGGGCAGGATCCGGTGACGGCGTTGCGCAATCTCGGCCGTGCGGTGCGGCGAGCCTGGGCTCAGGGTCGCCCGGGTCGTCGCTCGCCCGTGGCCGACGCCTGGCGCCTGGAGGCGCTGGAGCCGCGCGTGCTGCTGTCGGCCGATCCGGTGCTCGGCGCCGCGCAGGCCTTCCTGCCGCACCCCGGCGACGGCGACCCGCTGGCCGATGCCTACGGCGGCGCCGACGGCCTGCCCACCTTCGGCGCCCACGACCTCGTCGCGCTGCGGCACATCGCGCCGGCCGACGCCGAGGCCGCCAACGCCGCCACCTTCGAGGTCGGCGCGGTGTTCGAGGGCAAGCGCCGGCTGGCCAGCGCCGGCGCCTTCGACAGCCTGATCGACGCCGGCCCCACCGACACCCGCAGCGTCGACTCGCTCACGCTCACCCCCGCCGATACCACGCGCTTCGCCATCGGCGGCAGCACGCCGGGCAGCGGCTTCGACAACATCGTCGTCGCCAACGACGTGCGCCTGGACGGCAAGCTCAGCATCAGCCTGGATGGCGGCTTCCGCCCCACCGATGGCGCCACCTTCGAGATCCTGCGCTGGGGCGGCACGCTCAGCGGCCGTTTCGCCGACGGCCTGGGCCTGCTGCAGCTGGCCGACGGCGTGTTCTTCGAGGTCAAGGTCGACGCCGCCGCGAAGACGCTGTCGCTGGTGTCGCACGTGCTCGACGATTCCACCGGCACGGTGGTGCAGCTGCTGGCCGCCGGCGCCGGCGCCGTGGCCGGCGACCTGACCGACCGCATCGGCGAGTGGCTCAACTTCGGCTACTTCGCCGACGGCTCCTCGTTCAGCTACACCGGCTCGCTGGCGCTGGGGCAGGGCTTCAGCCTCGCCGGCAGCGTGAGCGTGGGCTACGAGGCCGGCATCGCGCTGGCTGATCCCGCCGGCACGCTGCGCAGCTTCGACGCCTTCAAGATCGGCGTGGCCGGCGCCAGCGCCGCCCTCGGCAGCGGTGGCATCGGTTTCGCGCTCGACGGCGTCAGCGCCGCCGTGCTGCTGCTCGACGCCCGCCCCGTGGCCGGCGAGAGCGCGGTCGACATGGGCTTCCTGCTCGCCACCGGCCGCGCCGACGGCATCGGCCTCACCGGGCTGGGCAGCGCGCTCACGCTGTCGGGCAGCGGCCTCGCGCTCGACTTCGGCCTCGGCTTGGGCACGCTCGGCGGCGTGGCCAACGACCGCGGCATCGATCTCTCGGCACGGCCGGTGGAGCTCGACGTCGCCGGCACCCTGCTGCGCTTCGACGGCGACGGCAGCGACGGCGAGTTCGTCGCCGCCTCGGGCAGCGCCACCTTCAGCACCGGCGCCGTCAGCCTGACGGGCACGATGGGCTTCTCGCGCACCGAGGCCGGCCTCGTGCTCGTGGGCCGCGACATCGAGGCGCGGCTGGGCGGCGGTGGCGGCTTCGAGGCCGGCGTCTCCGACGCCGCCTTCGGCGTGTTCCTGCCCACCGCTGGCGGCACCGCGATCGAGGCCCGCGGCGCCGCCTTCCTGTCGGGTGCCGGCTTCAGCCTGCAGAGCGGCGGCGCCTCGTCGGTGCGGCTCAACACCACGGCCGCCGATCTCTCCGGCCAGACGCTGCGCGCCGGCGACACGAGCTACGCCTTCACCGCGATGCCGGTGTCGGCCACGCCGGCCGTGACCATCGACGACCTGCGCGCGCGCATCGGCACGGCCTTCGAGCTGCAGGGCGACTTCGCCTTCGAGCGCGACGCCACCAGCGGCGGCATCGAGCTGCTCGCGCGCGACGCCGGCGTGCAGCTGCGCGCCGGCGGCCTGACGCTGGGCGTGGCCGACACGCGCGTGGCGCTGCTGCTCGACCCCGCCACCAGCGCGGTGCAGCTGGTGGAGGCCTCGGGCCGGCTGCAGGCCGATCTCGGCAGCGCCGTCAGCGCCGGCGCCGACCGCGCCGCACTGCGCTGGAACGCCGGCACCACCGATGCCAGCGGCCGCACGATCGATGTCGCCGGCCAGAGCTACACCTTCGGCGCCGACTTCACGCCCGGCCTGCAGCAGGTGTCGCTCGCCGGCGCGCGGCTCACGGTGGGCGACTTCTTCAGCGTCGACGGCAACCTGGCCTTCGAGCGCCGCTCGCTCACCGCCGTGCTGGCGGCCGGCGCGCCCGAGCCCGAGGCCACGAGCGGCGTGCTGGTCGACGCGCTCACGCTCGGCGCCAGCGGCCTGAACGCGCGCGCCGGCATCCCCGGCGGCCCCGAGCTGGCCTTTGCCGGGGCCAACTTCGCGGTGGCGCTGCTGTCGTCGCGCACCGACCCCACACGCAGCTGGACGGCGGTGCAGGCCAGCGCCGCCAGCGTCTCGATGGCCGGGCTGCCCGGCGTGGAGCTGAGCGGCCGCGAGCTCTTCGTCAACCTCAACAGCGCCAGCCGCGCCGGCGATGCCGTGGTGCGCTTCGGCGAGGGCGGCACGGCGCTTCAGGTCGCCACCGGAGCCGCCCCGGTGAGCTTTGCGATGGACCGCGCGCTCGTGCAGGCCGGCGGCCGGCTGCAGCTGGACCTGTTCGACTTCTTCCGCCTCGACGGCCGCTTCGCTTTCACGAAGGACCGCGCCACGCTGGCCCTGGCCGGCGGCGGCACGGTCGACGCCGACCTGCTGCGCGTGGGCGCGCAGGACGTCTCGGCCTTCGCCGGCCTGAACGCCGGCAGCGCGGCCGAGCTGGGCCTGCGCATCCGCGATCTCGACTTCGGCCTCGTCCTCGCGCAGGACCGCGCCGACGCCACGCGCAGCTGGACGGCGCTGGCGGCCAGCGCCGCCGGCATCGGCTTCGTCGGCCTGCCCGGCGTCGAACTCAGCGCGAACACGCTGTCGCTGCAGCTCAACCGCGCGGCCACGCCGGGCGCGGCGGTGCTCGACTTCGCCAGCACGCCGCTGGCGGTGGCCACCGGCGGCACCGACATCCGGCTCGACTTCGGCGGCCCGCTGCTGCAGGTGGCGGGCACGATCGAGTTGCGCCTGTTCGACTTCTTCGTCGCCGAGAGCCGCTTCGTGCTCGAGAAGGGCGAGGGCCGCGTCACGCTCGACGGCGGCGAGGGCGTCGACGTCGAGCTGCTGAGCATCGGCGCGCGCATCGGCACGGCCTTCGCCGGCGCCGGCATCGACAGCCCGTCGCCAGTGGGGCTGGATCTCACCGGTGTGGAATTCGGCCTCGTTCTGGCCACCAGCAGCGCCGAGCCGGCGCGCAGCTGGACGACGCTGAAGGCCGCCGCCGACCGCGTGGCCTTCGACGGCATCGACGGCCTCACGCTCGCGGGCCGCAACATCGCCATCGAGCTGAACCAGGCCTCGCGCGCCGGCGACCGCGTCATCGACCACGCCGCCGCGCCCATCGTGCTGGACACCGGCACGCCCAGCGGCCTGCGCATCGACCTCGCCGGCAACCGCGGCGAGACGCTGCTGGCCAGCGGCGTGCTCGACATCGGCCTGTTCGGCTTCTTCCAGGCCGAGGCGGGTTTCGAGCTGCGGCGCGAGGACGGCACGGTGCGCCTGGCTGGCGCGGCGGCCGACACCGAGGTCTCGCTGCTGACGCTGGGCGCCACCATCACGCGCGCCTTTGCCGGCCTGAACGGCGGCACGCCCGAGGCGCTGGGTCTGTCGCTCACCGGCGTCGAGCTGGGCCTGGCCATCGCCAGCAGCAAGGCCGAGCCGGCGCGCAGCTGGACGACGCTGCAGGCCACGGCCGCCACGGTGTCGTTCACCGGCATCAGCGGCGTGCGTCTGGACGGCAGCAACCTCGGCATCGAGATCAACCGCGCGGCGCGGGCCGGCGATGCCGTCGTCGACTGGGCCGCGGCGCCGCGCACGCTGGACACCGGCACCGGCGGCGACCTCACGCTCAACCTGGCCGGCAGCCGCGGGGCGCTGCTGCTGGCGCGCGGTGCGCTCGACATCGGCCTGTTCGACTTCTTCAACGCCAGCGCCACGATCGAGGTCGCACGCCAGGACGGGCAGGTCGTGCTGCAGGGCGACAGCGCGCCCACCGAGGTGGGGCTGCTCACGGTGGGCGCCACGATCGGCAGCGCCTTCGTGGGCGTGGGCCATGGCAGCGCCAACCCGCTGGGCCTGTCGCTCGGCGGCGTGGAGTTCGGCCTGGCGCTCATCAGCAGCAAGGCCGAGCCCACGCGCAGCTGGACCTCCGTGCAGGCCAACGTCGGCACCGCCTCGTTCACCGGCATCAGCGGCGTCACGCTGGCCGGCAGCAACCTGTCGCTGCAGCTCAACCAGGCCTCGCGCGTCGGGGACGTCGTCGTCGACCACGCGGCGCGCCCGCTGCCCATCGGCACCGGCGCGGCCACGCCGCTGGCGCTGAACATCGCCGGCAGCGAAGGCGAGCTGCTCCGCGTGCGCGGCGGGCTGGAGCTGGGCCTCTTCGGCTTCTTCCACGCCGACGCCACCTTCGCGGTGGAGCGCCGCGACGCGCAGGTGCAGCTGGCCGGCGAGAGCACGCTCACCGACGTCGGCCTGCTGACCATCGGCGCCACGGTGGGCGAGGCCTTCGCCGGCGTCGGCGCGGGCACCGACGACGCCATCGGCCTGGGCCTGGAGGGCGTGGAGTTCGCGCTGGCGCTGGCCACCAGCCGGGCCGACCCCACGCGCAGCTGGACGACGCTGCAGGCCACCGTGGCGCGCGCCGGCTTCGATGGTGTCGAGGGCCTGGAGATCGGCGGCGAGAACCTGCGCGTCGAGCTCAACCAGGCCGGCCGCGCCGGCGATGTCGTCATCGACCACGCCGCGCGGCCGCTCGAGGTGGCCACCGGCCCGGCCAGCCGCATCACCTTCGACCAGGCCGGCAGCGCCGGCGAGCTGATGCGCGCCCGCGGCACGCTGGGGCTCGACGTCTTCGGCTTCGTGCAGCTGCGCACCGACTTCGCGCTGGTGCGCAGCGACGGCGAGGTGCAGCTGGCCGGCGACACCGCGCCCACCGCGGTGAGCCTGCTGACGGTGGGCGCCACCGGCGGCTCGGCCTTCGTCGGTGTCGGCGGCGGCACGCCCGAGGCCGTGGGCCTGGGCCTGGACGCCATCGAGTTCGGCCTCGCGCTGGCCACCAGCAAGGCCGATCCCACGCGCAGCTGGACGGCGCTGCAGGCCTCGGTGGGCACGGCCGGGCTGCAGGGCATCGACGGCTTCACGGCGCGTGTCTCCGCGATCACCGTCGAGGTCAACCGCGCCGGGCGCGCCGGCGACGCCGTCATCGACTTCGCCGCGCGGCCGCTGACGCTGGACACCGGGCCGGCCGACACGCTGACGCTCACCATGGACGGCGCCGACGGCGACCTGCTGCGCGCCCGCGGCAGCCTGGAGCTCAAGGCCTTCGGCTTCGTCGAGATCACCGGCGACTTCGCGCTGGAGTCGAAGAGCGGCGCGGTGACGCTGTCCGACGGCAGCGAGATCGACGCACGGCTGCTCAGCATCGGCGGTGCCGGCGTGGACGTGTTCGCCGGCGTCGGCGGCGGCGGCGCCAACCCGGTGGGCCTGACGCTGGAGGACGCCGGCTTCGCGCTGGTGCTCGCCACCGAGACCGTGGCGGCCGGCAGCACGACGCCGGGCCGCCAGTTCACCACGCTGGAGGCCGGGGCCCAGCGCGTGGGCTTCACCGGCATCGACGGTCTCGAGGTCGAGGCCCGGCAGCTGCAGGTGCAGATCAACCGCGGCGTCGCCGGCACCGGCGGCGCGCCCGACCTCGTGGCCGACTACGCTGCCGCACCGCTGACGGTGGCCACCGGCCCCGACAGCGAGCGCACGCTGGCGCTCGACGGCCAGCTCGGCCAGCTGCTGCGCGCCCGCGGCGAGCTGGATCTCAACCTCTTCGGCTTCGTCACGCTCACCGGCGAGTTCGCCTTCGAGTCGCGCAGCGCCACCGTCAAGCTCGCGGCCGATGTCGCTTCCTCCGGCGAGGACGACGCCGTCGACGGCGTGCTGGTGGACGTGCTGGCCATGGGCGGCAGCAACATCGACGCCTTCGTCGGCGTCGGCGAGGGCGACGGCCGCCTCGGCGTCGAGCTCACCGGGGCGCAGTTCGAGCTGGCGCTGCTCAGCAGCCGCGCCGACCCCGCGCGCACCTGGACGGCGCTGCAGGGCGGTGCCGAGGCGCTGCGCCTGGTGGGCATCGAGGGCTTCGAGCTTTCGGGCGAGGGCCTGGATGTCGCCATCAACCGCTTCAGCCAGGCCGACGACGCGGTGGTGGACTTCGCCGAAGGCGCCACCGAGCTGGTGGTGCCGATCGGCGTCGACACCGACTTCCGCTTCGACATGGACGGCGCCGCTGGCGCCCTGACGCGCGCCAGCGGCAACCTGACGCTCGACGTGTTCGGCTTCCTGCGCGTGCAGGGCGACTTCGCGTTCGAGCAGCGCAGCCAGAGCCTGGTGCTGGCCGGTGGCGAGGTGGTGACGGCCGACCTGCTGACCATCGGCGGCCAGGGCATCGAGGCCTTCGTCGGCACCGATGCCGCCGCGGCCGACCGCATCGGCCTGGAGCTCGAGGGCGTGAACTTCGGCGTCGCACTGGCCACCGAAACCGGTGTGACCACACCGCGCAAGTGGACCACCGCGCAGGCCAGCGCCACGCGCGTGGAGCTGGTCGGCATCGAGGGCTTCGAGGCGCGCGCCAACGATCTGCTGGTGCAGGTGAACAGCGCCGCCACCGCGGGCGGCGCGGTCATCGACTACGTCGGCACCAGCACGGCCCCGGCCACCGCGCTGGCCATCACCACCGGCACCGGCACCACGCTGCCCATCGCCATCGACGGCGACAGCGGCGCGCTGCTGCGTGCCGAGGGCGAGCTGACGATCAACGCCTTCGGCTTCCTGCAGATCAGCGGCGACGTCGCGGTCGAGAAGAAGAGCACCGAGGTCACGCTGGCCGCGGTCGGCGACGCCGAGCCCGAGACGGTGGCGGTCAACGTGCTCACCATCGGCGCCAGCGGCCTGACGGCCTTTGCCGGCGTGAACGGCGGCACGCCCGATGCCATCGGCCTGTCGATCGAGGGCGTCACGCTGGGCGTGGCGCTGCTCACGGCCAAGGACACGCCGGGCCGCAAGTGGACGGCGGTGCAGGCCGACGTCGAGCGCGTGGGCCTCGTGGGCGTGTCGGACATCGTGCCCGACTTCCGCGAGCTGCAGGTGCAGGTCAACCAGGCCGGCCGCGTGCGCGACGCCGTGGTCGACTTCGCCGCCAGCCCGCTGGAGCTGCCCACCGGGCCCGGCAGCTCGATGACGATCGAGCTCGACGGCGGCGCCGGCGAGGTGATCCGCGCCGAAGGCCTGGTGAGCTTCTCGATCTCGGAGTTCGCCTACTTCAGCGGGCGCCTCGGTTTCGAGAAGTTCACGCCGTCGCAGCCGCTCGCGCTGGTCGACAGCCGCGGCATCACCACCCGGGTGGCGGCCACCTCGATGCTGGCCATCACCGGCCGCGACATCGACCTGTTCGTGGGCTTTGCCGACGGCGGCCTCGACCTCGACGTGCCCTTCACCGAGCAGCGCGACCGCCTCTACGGCTTCGGCGCCGAGGACGCGTCGTTTGCGCTGCTGCTCACCAAGGCCGGCGGCCAGAGCTTCACCACCGCCAAGGCCAACATCGGCCGCTTCGAGCTGTACGGGTTCTCGGGTGAGGACTTCCAGCTCTCGGTGACCAACCTCAGCATCGAGGTCAACCGCGCCGACGCGCTGGGCCGCACCATCGACTTCGGCGCCAGCTTCGGCGAGGGTGGCCTCGCGCTGGGCATCGGCGGCGCGGTGGTCATCGATTTCGGCGCCGGCGACCGCATCGGCGTGTTCGCCGAAGAGGCGGTGCTGAAGATCTCCGACTTCCTGTACTTCCGCGGCGGCATCGGCTTCGAGAAGGCCGACTACGGCAACACGCTGCGAACCGGCCCGGGGCTGGCGGGCATCGTCACCGGTGCGCGCGGCTTCGCCATCGGCGGCAGCAACATCGACGCCTTCGTGGGCTACGTCGACGGCGAGCTCGACACCTCGCGCAGCTTCAGCGCCCAGTCCAGCCGGCTCTACGGCTTCGGCGTCGAGGGCTTGGACTTCGGCTTCGTGAACCTGCGCGACGCCGGCGGCAAGACCTACCGCGCGCTCACCAGCCAGGCCGACACGGTGGCGCTGTACGGCATCGACCCGGCCGACTTCCAGCTGCGCGCCGAAGACCTGCGCATCCAGTTCAACAGCACCACGCCCGGCCCGGGCGGCATCGTGCGGCCGCTGGACTTCACCGACGCGACCGGCGGCGGCCCGCTGGCCGTGCGCACCGGCGGCGAGGACGTGCTGCTCGACTTCAAGGGCGAGCGCCTGGGCCTGTTCACCGGCCTGGCCACGCTGTCGGTGAGCAGCTTCGTGCACGTGCAGGGCGCACTCGGCTTCCAGAAGAACACGCTCACCGGGCTGCGCAACACGCTGGGCCTGCCCATCCTGAACGCACGCGCCTTCAGCGTCGGTGCCAGCGACCTGGACGTCTTCGTCGGCTATGCCGAGAACCCGGTCGACCCCGAGGTGCCGCTGTCCGCGCAGCCCGGCCTCTTCGGCCTGGGGGTGGACGGCGTCGACCTGGGCCTGGTCATCGTCAAGGCCGGCGGCGTGAACTACACCGCCGTCAAGGCCAGTGCCGACGAGGTGAGCGTGCTCGGCGTCGACCCGGCCGACTTCCAGCTCTCGGTGCAGGGCCTGACGGTCACGCTCAACACCGCCAGCGGCACCAACCGCCCCATCGACTGGGTGGCCAGCTTCCGCAGCACCGGCGGCTACGAGGTGCCCACCGGCGCCGAGCCGGTGCTCATCGACTTCACCGGCCCGGTGGTGGGTGCCTCGATGTCGGGCGCGGTGCTGTCGATCTCGGAGTTCGTGCACATCGAGGGCAGCTTCTCGTTCGCCAAGGGCGAGTCCGAGGGCATCGGCGTCAAGGGCCCGCTGGGCACCGAGTTCAGCAACGTCAAGACGCAGAGCATCGAGATCGGCGCGGCCAACGTCAACGCCTTCGTCGGGGCCGGCGGCCCGTATTCGCGCCCGGCCAGCACCGACGTCGACGGCGACGACGATGTCGACGCCGACGACCGCCTCGTCAACGACCAGGCCGTGGGCCTGGTGATCGACGACCTCGACTTCGGCCTCGGCCTCTTCAAGGTGCTGGCCGACCCGCTCAACCCCGAAAACGCCGCCGTGCCGGTGGGTGCGCGCTTCACGGCGCTGAAGGCCAGCGCCGCGGGCATCGGCTTCGTCGGCTTCAGCGACATCGTCGAGTTCTCGCTGAACGACCTGGCCGTCGCGGTGAACACCTCGTCGAACCCGGCCTTCGTGGCCGACTTCACGCAGGGCGGCACGCTGCCCGGCTACGAGATCGCCACCGGCGGCGAGCCGGTGCTGCTGGACTTTGCCAACCGCAGCATCTCGGCCACCGTGGGCCAGGCCACGGCGCGCGTGGCCGGCATCCTGTCGCTGCAGGGCGGCTTCACCTTCGAGAAGCGCGTCGTCGAGGACGTCAGCTTCGTGCTGCCGGGTGTCACGCTGCAGGCCGACGCCGAGGCGCTGGTGGTGGCCGGCCTGGACGTGCGCGCCTTCGCCGGCATCAACGGCCCCTACCGGACGGACGTCGACGGCGACGGCGACATCGACGACGACGACCCGCCCAGCGACGACGCCATCGGCTTTGCCATCGACGACCTCGACTTCGCGCTCGCGCTGCTCACGCCCACGGCCACCAGCGGCGTGACGCTGCCCGGGCGCTTCCTGGGCCTGTCGGCCAGCGCCGCCTTCGCCGGGCTGGTGGGCACCGACCCCTACATCACGCTCGAGGCCCGCGACGTGGCGCTGGAGTTCAACGGCGCCTTCGCCGGCAAGGTGCCGGTGCCGGGGGCCTACGTCGACTTCTCGGCGCTGCCCGGCGGCGCGCTCAGCATCCCGATCGGCAGCGACGCCGACGCGCTGCGCCTGGACTTCGACGCCAACCGCCTGCGCATCGCGCTCGATGCCACGCTGGGCGTGTTCGACCTTTTCGAGGTCTCGGCCGACATCGACTTCGAGTTCGAGCTGCCCGACACCGGCAGCCTGATCCCGACCATCAGCCTGTCGCGCCTGCTGGACTTCGTGCCCGACCTGAGCCCCGAATTCAGCTGGCTCGAAGACTTCGCCGGCTTCTTCCGCAACTTCGATCTGTCGATCGGCTTCGACCCCTCGCTGGGCCGGCCGGTCATCCTGGGCTCGATCGAGATCCCGGACCTGACGATCAACCTGGGCGACTTCGTCTACCTCAACGGCGACTTCCGGCTGACCATCGGCGAGAGCTTCACCGCCGACATGTACACCGGGCTGCCGCGCGAGCTGAGCCTGATCGAGGGCCTGCTGGGCGACCAGGCCGGGCGCATCCTGGGCATCCTGCGCAGCATCGGCGGGCTGTCGGACGACTACTCGCGGCTGTCGGGTGTCAGCTTCCAGGGCCTGAGCTTCGGCGCCTCGGACGTGAACCTCTTCGTCGGCACCGGCGGGCCCGATTTCTCACGCCCCTTCGCCGAGCAGGAAGACCTGGTCGGCTTCGGCGTGCAGAACGTCGACATCGGCCTGGGCGTGTTCAAGGCCAGCCTGCTGGGCCTGCCGACGGAGAGCTTCTTCTCGCTCACCGTCTCGGCCGACACCTTGGGCAGCTTCGGCTTCGGCGACACGCTGACCATCCGCGCCAGCGACGTGCGCGTCGACGTCAACACCGGCGGCAAGCTCTTCGGCGGCCTGATGCGCGCCACCGCCGACTACAGCAGCATCGAAGGCACCGACGACGACGGCAACCCGGTGACGGGCCTGAAGATCCGCACCGGCGGCATGCCGGTCTACCTCAACTTCACTGGCAGTGAGATCCTCGGCCTCGACATCGGCCTGGCCGAGATCGCGGTGGCCGACTTCCTGTTCCTGCGCGGCTCGCTGGCCTTCCGCCAGGGTGAGGTCTACACCGTCACGGTCGATGCCGGCGGCCTGCGGCCGCTGCTCGAAAGCCTGGATTTGCCCGGCAACTTCCCGCTGCAGGTGAAGGCGCTCACCCTGGGCGGCGCCAACTTGAGCGGCTTCGCCGGCATCGGCGGGCCCTACCGCTTTGGCGAGGACGCCAACGACGACGGCCTGCTCGACAGCATCAACGAAGGCGCGGTCGGCCTGCTCATCGACAACGTCGACTTCGGCTTCGCGATGATGACGCCGGCCATCGGCGCGGCCATCCCGAGCCTGGAGCAGTACGCGCCGCGCTTCGTGGCGGCCAAGGCCACGGTGGACTTCGCCGGCCTCGTGGGCGTGGACCGCGATGTGCTCGACGTGCGGGCCGAAGACATCGCCATCAACATCAACAGCTTCTACCTGCCCTCGGCCCCCGGGCCGGTGCAGGCGGCCATCCAGCTGTTCGGCCCGCCCTCGATCAACTGGAAGACGAGCCCGAGCTTCGTCGACTACACCGAGGACGCCAACAACAACGGGCGGCTCGACGCCGGCGAAGACGCCAACAGCAACGGCCTGATCGACAGCGCCGGCTTCGCGCTGCCGGCCGGCGGCGGGCGCTCGGTGTTCATCGACTTCACCGAGGAGATCATCCAGGCCAAGGTCGGCTACGCCAGCATCAACCTCGGCGGCTTCGTGCAGCTGTCGGCCTCGATGGCCTTCACGAAGCGCGGCGCCGAGACGGTGATCCTGGCCGGCGGCGACGAGACCATCGTCACCTCGCTGGCCATCGGCATCAACGACGCCTACGGCTTCATCGGCGACGGCCCGTACTGGCGCGACAGCAACGGCGACGGCCGCATCGACGAGGACGACACGCCCGACACCAGCGCCATCGGCATCGCGCTCGAAGACCTGGACCTCGGCCTGATCGTCGCCAAGGAACTGGTGATCACGGCGCAGGGCGCAAGCATCGGCGTGTACGTCGCGGCCTATGCCGACATCGACTCGCTGCGACTGGTGGGCGTCGATGGCGTCAGGATGGACGCGACCGACCTGCTGCTGCAGGTGAACACCGGCCTGCGCTTCCAGATCGGCACCGGCGAGTTCACGCGCGACGCCGGCAGCGGCGCGGTGTCCATCGCCGACGGCGTGAGCGTGGCGGCGTCGTTCGAGGTCATCGACTTCTCGCGCGCCACCTGGGCCAACTCGGCCGGCGTCGTGAGCCCCGGCTACGCCATCGAGACCGGCAACCCCGACCAGCCCATCGTGCTGGACTACGACGAGCAGTTCCTGCGCCTCTTCGGCGCGCTCGACATCGAGGTCGCGGGCCTTGTGGCGCTGTCGGGCGCGGTGGACCTGCGCGCCAGCGCGAGCCAGGGGCTGCAGCTGTTCGTCAACGTCAACATGCGCGTGGGGCCGGCGTCTGCGCCGCTGCTCGAGACCACGGCCACGGGCCTGCTCGTCATCCGCGACGGCATCGCGATGCGGCTGGAGCTGGAGCGCAGCATCGACTTCGGCAGCGCGGCGCAGCTGGAGGCGAGCTTCGAGGTCACGCTCAACACCTTCGGCACCGAGATCGTCTACGAGGTGCCCGAGGCCTTCTCCGACATCGTCGACTTCCCGGTCTACACGATCCCCGCCACGCCGCCCGGCCGCCCCGACTGGACGGGCCCGTACCTGGCGCTGGCCGGCGAGGGCCGGCTGAACCTGCTCGACGGCCTGCTCGAGGCGCAGGGCGACTTCGTCATCATCATTTCCAGCAGCGGGCTGGAACTCGGCGTCACGGCGCAGGTCGACCTCCCGGTGCTGGAACCGCTGTCGGTGACGGGCACGCTGGGCATCGTCGCCGGCGGCCTCTACGGCAGCCTCGCCATCGGCGGCAGCGGCCCCGAGGGCCGCATCATCGACGGCGGCGACGCGTTCAACGTCACCGGCCTGTTCCTGCTGCAGATCAACACCACGAACGACGTGCAGCAGGTGCGCGGGCGCGACGCCTCCGGCAACGTGTTCGACAGCAGCGGCCGGCCGATCCTCGTCAACGTCGACCCCAACCTGCTGCGGCTGTCGGGCCGCGCGTCCATCAACGTCGGGCCGATCTCGCTGGAGGGCGCCGTCGACCTGCTGATCGACGAGTCCGGCGTGCAGGCCGCCGGCAGCGTGAGCCTGGACCTGGGCGACTTCGGCGAGATCGACTTCGAGCTCGCCGCGGCCTTTGCCATCGACTCGACCGGCACGCCGTTCTTCGCGCTGCGCGTGCGCTCCGACGTCGAGTTCGGCATCGGCTTCATGAACGTGAACGCCGAAGCCACGCTGCAGATCAACACCTCCAGCCAGGCCTACCGGACGCTGGACGGCTTCACGATCGCCGGCAACACGCTGTTCGACCTGGCGCTCGACGGCGGCTTCAAGCTGCTGGCCTTCGAGGTGGAGTTCGGTGGCCGCATCAGCATCGTCGACGAGGTCTTCAAGCTCGAGTTCGACGGCAGCCTCGACTTCTTCGGCGTGCTCGACATCGAGGTCGGCGGCTACGTCACCAGCGAGGGCGACTTCGAGATCCGCGGCAGTGCCGAGCTCGACCTGCGCCTGGGCCCGCTGCACCTGGAGGCCGGCGTCAGCCTGCTGCTGTCGAGCCGGCCGCGCTTTGCGGCCAGCGCCTACGGCTCGCTGGACTTCGAGCTCGACGTCGGCCTGTTCACGATCGACTTCACGATCGCCGGCTTCCGCGGCGAGATCGACATCACGCCCATCAGCGCCTACCTGGCGGCCAAGGTCACGGTGATGGGCATCACCGTGTCGGGCAGCAAGCTGTGGAGTCTGGGCGACCCGCCCGACATCAGCCACCTCGCCGCCGACGGCACGCTCTTCCTGCACATGGGCGATGCCAGCGGGCGCTACGGCCGCGACGCCTTCGACGACGTCACCAACGAGTCGTTCTCGGTCGAGCGTGACGGCGGCACGATCACCGTGCAGTCGCTGGGCTTCAGCGAGACCTACGCCACCAACAGCGTGCGCCGCATCGTGGCCATCGGCGGGCGCGGCAACGACTCGGTCTACATCGGCTCGGGCATCGAGGCGGTGCTCGACATCGATCTCGGCGACGGCAAGGACAGCGTGCTCATCCTGGGCAGCGCCGCCGGCAGCACCGTGCGCACCGGCGCCGGCGACGACAAGCTGGTCGGCGGCCCGGTCAACGGCATCCGCTACTTCGGCGGCGACGGCAACGACCAGTTCACCGGCGGCGACGGCGGCGAGTTCATCGACATGGGCCCGGGCGCGAACCTGATCCGCGCCAATGGCGGCCGCGACACCATCGTCGTCGGCGCCGGCAACAACCGCGTCGAGGCCGGAGCCGGTGACGACCTCGTGCAGGTGAGCGGCATCGGCCGGGTGGAGATCGTCGGCGGCGACGGCAAGGACCGTGTCGTCGTGGCGCCGATCGCCTCCACCGCGCCCATCGGCCTGGCCGGCAGCACGCTCACGCTCACCAGCGCCGCCGGCGCGCGCAGCATCGTCTTCGACGCCGGCGTCGACCGCATCGAGCTCGCCGACACCAACGCCGTGCGCACGGCATTCCGGCCCGACGCCACGGCGGCCTGGGACGGCACCGACCTCGTGTTCGAGCTCGCTGGCGTGCTCGACGTGCAGGGCGCGCGGCTCGACGCGCCCGGCTCGCTGTTCAGCGTGTCGGCGGCCGGCGTCGACGGTGTGCTCGACACGCGGCTGGCCGAGCTGTCGGTGCTCAACCGCGGCACGGCCGGCGCGGCCACCGCCGACATCGTCGTGCGCGAAGCCGACAGCCTGGTGCTGGTGGCCGACGGCCGCAGCGGCGGTGGCCTCGTGGCGGCCGCCGGCGGCATCGATGTGCGCCTGGCCGGCGACGAGGCGCTGCTCACGCTGGCCAGCGGCCAGCTGGCGGCCGGTGGCGCGGGCCGCGACATGGTGCTGCACGCCGACGACATCGACTTCGCCGCCGGCGCCAACACCGTGCGCGGCAGCGGCCGCCTGGACATCCGCGCCACCGACGACACGCAGGACTACCGGCTGGGCGCGGCGGGGCAGAACTTCGTCGGCGTCGACCAGTCCACCGCCAACGTGGCCGGCTCGATGCACCTCGGCATGCGCGACCTCTCGGCGCTGCGCAACGGCTTCTCGGCCATCGCCATCGGCCACCGCGCGGCCGGCGTCGAGATGACGCTGGGCGACATCGAGGACACCGTGCTGGGCGGCGAGGCCTTCTCGGCCCGCTTCGACGACCCCGTGCGCCTGGTGGCCGAGCGCATCAACGTGCAGGGCGACGTGCAGGCCAGCGGGCGGCTGGAGCTGGTGGCGCGGCTGCTCGACATCGACCGTGGCAACCTGCGCACGCCGCTCGGCGGGCCCGACTCGGGCCTGACGGCCGCCGAGATCGACGCCACGGTCGAGGAGCAGATCACCGCCAGCGGCTGGATCATCGGCGAGCGCTCGGTCGACCTGCGCGTCACCGCCAGCACCGGCGTCGGGGCGATGGTCACCTACGGCAGCGCCGGCCCGAACAGCTTCACCAGCGACAACGGCAGCGCCGTCATCGTGCGCGCCGACGGCGGGCGGCTGAACCTCAGCGCCAGCGGCTCCATCTTCATGGCCGGCGGCCTGATCGCCAACGGCGACGGCGCCACCATCACCGTGCGCACGGCCGATGCGCTGCGCCTGCTGCAGTTCGGTCAGTGGCAGGCCCTGGGCGACAACAGCCGCATCGACGTCGAGGCCACGCGCTCGCTGCAGCTGGCCTCGGGCAGCGTGGTGCTGTCGGGTGCCGACTTCCCGCCGGCCGGCACCGAGCCCTTCCTCACCGGCCGCGACGCGTCGCTGCGTGTCGTCACCGCCGGCTCGCTGCTGCTCGACGGCCTGGTGGCCGCCGGCGGCGGCCTGCAACTGCAGGGCGGCGCGGCGGTCGATGGCCTGGCCGACTACTTCGACCGCCTCGACGGCCGGCTGCTCACCAGCCGCAGCGAACCGTCGTTCATCGCGGCGCAGCTTGAGGCGCTGCGCGCCGGCACGCTGAACGCCGAACTGCGCGCGCTGCTGGCCTCGCAGGGCTTCGTCGTCGGCAGCGGCACGCGCGTCGTCGCCGTCGACGACCTGCGCGGCTTTGCCGAGCTCTCCGAGGCCGAGCAGGACATCGTCGCCGCGAGCCTGGGCTACACGCCCTGGCGCGACGGCGGCTTCTTCGACGCGGCGCGCAACGTCTTCCGCCCCGAGCTGACGCCGGGCTTCGCCGTCGGCTACGACCCCGCCGCCGTGGCCTGGGGCGATGCCGGCGCGCCGGCCGCGGGCACGGCCTTCGGTGCGCTGACGCCGGCGCAGCAGGCTGCGGTGGCGGCGCACCTGGGCTACAGCGTCGTCAGCGGGCCGGTGTATGTCGACGGCGACACGGTGCTGCGCGGCTTCATCGAGGGCCGCACCAGCGACTACGACAACAGCGCCATCGACTGGGCCGGCGCCGGCCTGCCGGCCCTGGCCGCGGGCACGCCGTTCGCGAGCCTGGGCGTGGCGCAGAAGCTGCTGGTGGCCTACACGCTGGGCTGGAAGGTGGACCTCAACCGCGTGCCGACCGAGGACTTCCTGGCGCTGCGCCCGCTGGACTACGCCAGCATCCCGCGCGAGACCTGGATCGCCGGCTTCAACGGCAACTACGCCAACCTCATCAGCGCCGCCGAATGGGGCGGTGTGCCGGTGCCCGCGCCGGCCACGGCCTACGCCGATCTCACGCCGGCGCAGCGGGCGGTGGTCGACCGGCTGATCGACTTCGTGCCGGCGGCCGGCACGGCCTACGGCGAGCTGTCGCAGGACCAGCGCGAGGTCGTCGACGCCGCCGTGCGCCCCGCCACCGATGCCGACTGGCGCGGGCTCTCGGCCGCCGACCGCGCGGCGGTGGTGCGCTCCATCGAGCGCGAGCTGGCGCTGCCCGTGCCGGTGCGCCTGGAGTTCTACAACCACGACGCCGCGCCCGACCGCAAGCTGGTGACCGACTTCCGCCAGGGCGGGCCGGTCGACTACGCCAATGCCGACATCTACTGGGGCACGACCGCACGGCCCGCCGACGGCACGCCGTTTGCGGCGCTGAGCGCGGCACAGCAGCAGGTGGTGGCCTCGGCGCTGGGTTACGAACGCATCGACGGCCGCCTGTTCGTGAAGGCCGATGCCCCCGAGGGCCTGCGCGTGGTGGCCGGCTTCACGGCCGCGCTGGGCGCCGGCGGCGCCGACTACGACCCGGCCCTCGTCGACTGGGGCGGCGCCGTGGCGCCGGCCGCGGGCACGCCCTTCGAGCGGCTGACGCCGGCCCAGCGCGATGCGCTGCTGCAGGACCTGGGCTACGACGTGGTGGACCGCGAGGTGCTGGTGAACCCGGGTGCCAGCGACGCCGCGCGCCGCGTCGTCGAGGCCCTGGTCGAGGGCGAGGGCCGCGACTACAACGCGCTGACGCTCGACTGGGCCGGCGTGGCCCCCGCCGCGCCGGGCACGGCCTGGGTCGATCTCACCGGCGAGCAGCAGAACCGCGTGCTCGCGGTGCTGGCCTACTCGCGCTTCAACGGGCTGGTCTACGCCAACGACGACGCCACGCCGGCCAACCGCCTGCGCATCGGCCTGGTCGAGGGCGTCGACTACCGCAACGCCGACGTCAGCTGGTCGACGGTGCCGGTGCCCGCGGCCGGCACGCCCTTTGCCGAACTCACGGCGGCGCAGCAGCAGCGGGTGCTGCTGTCCAGCGGCTTCGAGCGCTACGAGCAGCCGGTGTTCCACAACCCGGCGGCCGGCGTGGCCGAGCCGCTGCGCACCAGCTTCTCGCTGGGCAGCGACTACACCAACGGCGGTGCCGGCATCAGCGTCGTCACGCGCTGGCTGCTGGACAACGGCGAAGCCGGCCGCGTGATGCTGGTGGCGCGCGATGCCGAGGCCGACGGCGTGATCGACCGCCTCGAGGTGCAGGACGCGCACCCGCTGGTGGGCCAGCGCGGCGCCGGCTTCCTGCTGCGCGGCACGGTGTTCACGCTCGAGCCCGACGCGGACTTCGTGGTCGACAGCGACGGCGACGTCATCGTGCAGGGCAACCTGCTGCTGCGCGGCGCCGGCAGCGACCTCTCGCTGGCCTCCGACCGCTGGGTCTACTGGCAGGGCACGGCCGAGATCAACGGCAACCTGTCGCTCACCGGCCGCGGCGCGCCCGAGGCCGGCAAGCCCGGCGCCGGCACCAGCATCTACGTGCACCCGACCTCGACGTTGGTGACGCAGGCCGCGGGTAGCAGCATCACGCTCGACGGCGCGCGCGACGTCGAGGTCTTCGGCGCGCTGATCGCCGGTGGCCGCAGCACCGACACCGGCACGGTGTTCGCCGGGCCCGACTCGGCCATCACGGTGCGTGCCGGCGAGCAGATCCGCCTGGAGAGCTCGCTCAACGCCGCGGCCTCGATCCGCCTGAGCACCAGCGCCGCCCCGGGCGCCGACGACGCCGGCCTCTCGCTGCGCCTGTCGCCGGCCGCGGGCCTGAACGTGGCGGGCAGCACCAGCAGCGGCAGCGGCGGCCTCGTCGACATCAACGTCTTCGGCGGCGCGCAGATCGGCGGGCGTGTCATCGCCGGCGGCACGCCGGCCTTCACGCTGGGCGCGGGTGGCGAGGTGCTCGGCGAGACCATCACCTGGTCGGCCGAAGGCGGCACGGCGCGCATCAGCGCCGGTGGCGTGCTCGACCTGTCGATGAGCGTGCCCGCCGTGAGCGGCGGCTTCGTCACGGTCGGCGGCAGCGTGCTGGCCGCCAGCCGCATCGAGCTCGCCGGCGGCCGTGGCGAGGGCACGGGCTTCGCGGCGGCCGGCCTGGTGCTGCCGGGCGCGTCGCGCGTGGTGGTGGCCGATCCCGACGGCGCCATCGTGCTGCGCTCGGCCTCGGCGGCCCTGATCGACGGCATCGTCGCTGCCGGCGCCGAGTGGGTGGAAACGCGCGACGCCGCCGGCTTCACGCTCGGCGGCACGCTGGTGCCCTTCGACGGGCACTCCAGCATCACCGTCGAGGCCGCCGGCGCCGTGCGCCTGACGCGCGACCTGGCCGCCGGCCGCCTGATCGACGTGCGCGGCGGGGTGGCCGACACACCGGCCGACCCGGCCGACCCGTTCAGCGCCTACGGCCTGCTGCTCGGCGGCACCGTGGGCCTGAGCACCTGGCAGGACGACAGCACCATCGCCGTCAGTGCCGCCGGCGCCATGGGCCTGCTGGCGCCGGCCTGGCGGGAGGAGCTGCGTGCCGACGGCTTCGCCGAGTTCGCCAGCGGCGTGCTGACGGGCGACGCGCGCTTCGTGCTGACGGTCGAACTGCCCACCCACACGGTGCGCGGCACGGTCGTGCTGCCGGCCTCGGCCACGGTGGGCAACAGCGGCCTGGCGAGCCTGCGGCAGGATCTGCTCGACGCCATCCTGGCCACGGCCTTCGTCGTGACGCTGTCACCGGCCGGCCCGGCCGTGGGCAGCACGGTGTCGCTGGCCGCCGGCGACCTGGCGGTGCGGCTGGACGACGGCCGGCTGCTGCTGACCTCCAACCACCGCTTCAGCCTCGCCGCGGCCGAGGCCGGCGGTGCAGAACGGCTGGGCTTCACGCAGGTGGCCGGCAGCAGCGCCGCCACGGCCGGACCCACGGCCTCGGCGCGGCCCTGGGCCATCGACGCCAGCGGCACCGGCTCGGTGGTGACCATCGGCCGTGCCGGCGTGGCCGGCGGCGACATCACCGTCAGCGGCGCCATCCGCGCCCACAGCGGCGTGGTGTTCACGTCGGGCAGCGGCAGCGGCCTGCTGGCCGTGACGCTCACCGAGAGCGGCCGCATCGAGACGCTCGCCGGCGGCATGCGGCTCGACCCGGCCGGCCACTTCGTGCTGCGCGGCGAACTGGTGGCGCGTGGCACCGACGCCGACATCGTCATCGCCGCGAAGGGCACGCTGGAGCTGCGCGGCGACCTCACCGCGCAGCGCGACATCCTCGTCAGCGCCGGCAGCACGGTGCGCGCCGGCGAGCTGAGCATCGCCACCTACGGCACCAGCACGCTGACGACGCTGGACGCTGGCGGCCGCATCGTCGTGGCGGGCCTGAACGACGTTCGCATCAACAGCAGCATCGGCACCGGCAACCCGGCGCTGGCGCTGGTGCAGCTGGCCTCGCGCGAGGGCACGCTGAGCATCGAGCGCGAGTCCGGCATCGTCGAGACGGGCGCGGCCATCGAGATCTCGGGCCGCGACGTCGTCGTCGCCGGCACGGTGCGCAGCGCCACCGCCACGCCAGCCAGCTACGACGACGAGGTGACGATCCGCGCCACGCGCGACCTCACGCTCTCGGGCAGCTTCTCGCTGGCCGGCTCGCTGCGCGCCACGGCGGGCGACGACCTGCGCATCGTGGGCACCAGCCTGCGCGCCAATGCCGAGGGCCAGCGCATCACGCTGGTGGCCGGCGACGCGCTGGACATCGGCGACGCCACGCTCAGCGACGGCGCCGCGCTGGTGCTGGCCGCGCAGCGCCTGGAGGCCACCGCGGGTGGCACGCTGACGGTGGCGCTCGGCGGCACGCTGATGACCAGCGGCGAAGACAGCCGCATCCAGCTGGCCGGCGGCCGCGTGGAGATCGCCGGCGCGCTGCGCGCCGGCGCCACGCAGCCCGACCGGCTGTCGAGCAGCTTCACGTTCAGCGGCCGCGCCGCGGCCATCGACATCGAGGCCGTGCGCGACATCGTCATCGGCAACCTCGCCGGCGGCCTGGGCGGCGAGCTGCTGGCCACCGGCCGCGTCGAGCTGCGCGCCGGGGCCGATGCGGTCAGCGGCGTCTCGCTGCGAACGAGCCGCGAGTCGTCGATCACCGCCGACGCCGCCGGCACGCGCGACGTCGACGGCGTGCCCACGCCCACCTGGAGCGGCAGCACCGGCGCCACGGCCGAGCGCGGCGACGGCCTGGTGCGCGTGCGTGCCGATGGCGACGTGCAGCTGCGCGGCCTGGTGCAGGCGCTCGACAGCGGCGCGAAGGTGGACATCCTGGCGCGATCGCAGGTGCTGGTGGGCGGCATCGTCAAGGCGCAGGCGGCCGTCGACATCCTCGGCGGCACCGACGCCAGCCGCCTGGGCCTGGTGGTCGAGCGCTACGTCTCGGCGGGCGGTGACTACGTCAGCGGCGGCGACATCGACACCGACGAGGGCGGCCGCATCACGCTGGCCGCCATCGACGGCGTGCTGATCGAGGGCGTGGTCGGCCAGAACGACCTCGGTGGCGAGGGCCAGGTGGCGGTGGTGACGGTGGAGTCGGCCGCCGGCGACATCACGCTCGGCCGCGAGATCAACGCCGGCGACGAGGCCGTGGTGCTGGGCGGCTCGCCGCGCATCCTGGCCGGCGCGCACGTGTTTGCGCTGGCTGACGACAGTCGCGTCTACATCGAGGCCCGCAACGAGCTGCGCGCCGCCGGGCCGCTGGCCACGGCCACCGGCACCACGCCGCGCGCCATCATCTCGTCGGGCCTGCTGACGCACCTGGCCGCGCCGGAGATGGTGGTTGACGGTTTCATCCGCGCCACCAGCGCCGAGGGCCGCGTGCTGCTGTCGGGCGAGCGCCGCGTCGAGATCGGCGGCCTCGTCGATGCGGCCGGCGCGCTCGACGTCAACGTCGGCATCGAGCTCGCCTGGGGCCGCGAGACGTTGGAGTCGGCGCTGCCCGACAACCGCCTCGTGGGTGGCGAGCTCGTCATCCGCGGCAGCGCCGTCGTGCGCGCTGGCGGGCAGGTGACGCTGCGTGCCGGCGACAACGTGGTGCTCGACGCCGACGCCGTGCTCGACGACGGGCGCGACCTCGCGGTGCAGTTCACGCGCACCGTGACCGACCTCGTGCAGGTCTACACCGGCACCGTGCGCCGCGAGGCCGTGGGCACCGTCACCGTGCCCGAGGTGACGACCACGCTGACGACCGTGACCGAGCAGGTCGGCAGCGAGCTCGTGCAGGTGGGCCGCCAGTTCGCCGAGTACGAGGTGCAACTGGAGCAGATCGGCTACTACAACCCGGTGACGCGCCAGTTCCGCGAGGTGCTCATCGAGGGCGTGGACTACTCCAACGCCGCCGTCGACTGGAACAACGCCGGCGACGAGCAGACACCGATCCGCAGCGTGCCGGCGATCACCGCCGACTACCGGTCGACGGCCTACAAGAGCTTCCAGCAGCTCGGCGATGACGAGCGCTGGGCCGTGCTCAACCACACCGGCTTCAAGCCGCTGTACGACTTCTCGTACACCGACGCCAAGCTCTACCGCGACATCAACGGCGCGCGCACGGTGCTCGACGACAACGTGCCGGGCCCGGGCGGCGCGCTGTACGTGCCGCCGTGGAAGACCAACCCCGACCGCGTGTACTTCGTCGACGTGGCGGGCTGGCGCGACAAGTACGTGCTGATGCCCGAAGGCGCGCAGGAGGCGATCCTGTCGGTGACGACCTCGTCCTCGCCGCTGTACCTGGTGGGCGACCGCGTCCTGAACGGCGTCAACAACGGTGAATGGATCTCGCTCGAAAGGTACAACGACCGGACACTGGCTGAACCGCGAGGCGAACTCGTCGGCCGCTTCCGCGACCAGGCCAACGTGCTCTACCAGCAGGACAGCTCGAATCTCGTCGACAGTGCCATGGTCCGGGGCCACCTCACCGTTGACGACTGGGACAATCGCGGCGGCCGCTGGGTGGTGAAGGAAGCCATCGAAGGTGCCGGCACGCGCTTCTTCAACCTGACCAGCCAGACGGTGCCGGACGCGAGCACCGTGGCGGCCGTGAGCCGCGCCTGGCAGCCGGCGTGGGCCTGGGTGGAGGATGCCTACCTGCAGCTCGATGACCCGGCCGAGTGGGCGACCCGATACGTGGGCGACCAGGGAGCCGACGGCAAGCGCGGAAACAACCTGTTGTCCGTCGAGCTGGACTTCTGGAGACAGCTCGCGCAGACCGACCTGAGTCAGCCCAACGGCACCGCCAACCTCGAGTACCTGTCCCAGACGGTGTCCGGCTCCCGCCTCGTCGGCATCCGCGAAGGGGCCAGCAATGCCGACTACACCGTCTACATCGACAGCGGCTACCGCGGCGGCAACAGGTCCTTCGAAGGCAACGTCGGCTACGTCGGCGACACCTTCAACGACGAGATCACCGCCATCCAGTTCCAGAGCGGCCTGGCCAAGCTGGTGGCTTACCAGCACATCAACTACAACAAGTTCGGCACGCAGTCGGGCTTCGAGCGCACGTACTTCTCGAGCATCAGCAACGTCGGCGACGGCATCAACGACCAGATCACCTCGTTCCGCGCCTGGGGCTACGTCAGCGAGCAGTTCAAGAACGTCACCTACCGCTGGACCAGCACCGACGACCTGATCCGCGACCAGCGCGTGCAGGTCTTCTACAAGGTGACGACGCAAGACACGCCGATCAACGACTGGCGGCCGATCTACCAGACCAACACGGTCGAAGTGAGCACCGTCGTCGACCGCACCGTCACGGTGTGGAAGGACGTGCCCGAGACCATCGCCGTGCCGGTGTACCGCACCGAGATCGTCACCGTCGACCTGGGCGCCACGATGGCCGGCGTCGACGCCTCGGTCAGCGGCCAGCAGGTGCGCATCGTGGCCGGCGGGGCGGTGCAGCTCTCGGGCCGCGTCGAGGCCACCGATGGGCTGGAGATCAGCGCCGGCAGCGAGCTCACGCTGCGCGGCGAGCGCCAGGCCGGCGGCTCGCCGCTGTCCACCGAACTGGCGGCCAACCGCATCGTGCTCAGCGGCGGCACCGGCGTGCGCCTGGACGACTCGGCCCTGCTGCTGGGCACGCAGGCCGACGGCCAGGACGCGGCCACCATCCGCGTCGGCTCCACCGGCGAGCTGCTGTTCGGCGGCGAGGCGCGTGCCGACGGCGAGGCCGCGCTGGCCAGCCTGCGGCTGGAGGCCTGGCGCGATGTCACGCTGTCGGGCCGCGCCACCGCCGAGAACATCTCGGTGCAGGCCGGCTTCGCCACCTTCGACGGCGCCGGCGAGGTGCTCACCGGCACCGGCTCGGGCACCGTGCGCGCCGACGGCGACACCGCCTTCACGGCCACCACCGGCAACCTGGAGATCAGCGCCGGCCGCTACGGCGGCAGCGTGCGCCTGGACGGCAGCCTGCTGGCCGCACCCGAGGGCCGCGTGGTGCTGGTGGCCGACTCGGGCCAGGTCATCCAGAGCACACGGCCGGTCGATGGCGTCAGCGGCGCCTTCGTCGTCAACGGCCTGGTCTCGGGCCGCGAGCTGCAGGTGCGCGCCGAGGCCGGCATCGTGCTGGCCACCGAGGTGGGCCGCGTCGTCGACGCGCAGACCACCGGCATCGGCAACATCGAGATCCAGCAGCGCGGCGACCTCGTCGCCGACCGCCTGGCCGCGCAGGACGGCTACGTGCGCCTGGCCGTCAGCGGCACGCTCGAGCTGCTGGCGGCCAGCACGCGCGGCGGCACCGACGGCAACGACATCGAGATCACCACGCGGCAGCTCGGTGCCGACCGCGCGAGCGTGCTGCTCGGCGCGCTGTCCACCACCGGCCGCGGCGACATCGTGCTCGACGTGCAGGGTTCCGTGGCCATGCGCGACGGTGGTCGCCTGGTGGCCGATGTCGTCGATGTCGCGGCCGGCTCGGTGAACGACGTGGCCATCACCAGCCCCGGGAGCATCTCGCTCGTGCTGTCGGCGCAGACGCTGGCCGTGGTGCAGCGCACGCCGGGCAGCACCACCGTCACGCAGGACACCCAGCGCCTGGTGGTGGACCGCACGCAGCTCGTCAACGGCGCCTTCACGCTCACGGCCGGCGGCGCGGTCGATCTGGCCAGCATCCGCCTGGGCGGCAACAGCGCGGCCAACGACGTCACCATCACCGCCGCGGGCGACGTTCTGGTGCGCTCGGTCGAGGCCGGGCTGTACATCCGCAACCCCGCCGATGTGCCGGTGGTGCGTGACGCCAGCGGGGCGCTCGTCACCCGCTTCAGCTCGGCCGGCGACATCGTCATCACCAGCGGCGGGCGCATCGCCGAGACCTTCGTCGACGCCGAGCCCGACCTTGTGGCCGACCGCCTGGTGCTCGACGCCGCCAATGGCATCAGCGGCCTGGAGATCGCCGCCAACCGGCTCGACGCGATCACGCGCGCGGCCGGCAGCGGCATCGAGCTGGCCGACCTCGACGGCGTGGCCGAGTCCTTTGCCGGCCTGGACGTGCAGCGTGCCAGCGCGCCGCTGGCCGCCAGCGTTTCGGCCGCCGGCAGCACCGTGTCGCTGCGCGCCGAAGGCGACCTGCGCGTCGGCCCCGCCGCGCTGGTGCGGGGTGACACGCTGCGCCTTTCCAGCGACACCGGCAGCGTGCTGGTGGCGCTGCCCACCGGCTACGTGGCCGGCGACGCCAGCACCGACACGCTGCAGTACACGCGCGGCGTGGCCTTCACCGCCGCCGAGCGCGTGGAGCTGTACCGCTTCTTCGCCGCGCCGCAGCTGATGGAGTACCGCGCCGGCGACTACTTCGCGTTCCGCGACGCCGTCACCGGCACCTACGAGCGCACGCTGCCCAGCCTGCTGCGCTCGGACACGCTGATCTTCGAGAGCGGCGGCACGCTGGCCATCGACGGCACGCTGTCGGCCAACCGCCGCCTGGAGCTGATCTCGAAGCAGGACGTCATCGTCACCGGCGTCGTGCAGCACAAGGGCACGCGCTTCGACGGCAGCACCGACGCCGATGGCCTGATCGACACGCTGCGCATCGTGGCGCGTGGCGATGTCGATCGGGTGCAGGCCATCAACTTCAACCAGGACCTCAACCCCGACGGCACGCCCGACCTCACCGACACCTTCACCGAGGCGCAGCTGGGCATCGACCTCAACCGCGACGGCGTGCTGGACACCTCGACGCTGCTGTCCGAGGCCGCCGTGCGCTCGGCCAGCGGCGACCTGACGCTGCGCCTGACGAGCAACCTGCCGGTGGCCAACTTCGAGCTGCGCGCACGGCGCGACGTGCACGTGTCGCTCGACGCCGGCAGCGGCGGCCCGGTGCGCGACCTCGTGCTCACCGGCTTCGTCGGCGGCCTGCAGGGCTTCGACCCGGCGGCCAACGTGCGCATCGACGTCACCGGCGCGCTCACGCTGCGCGGTGGCATCGTCGGCGCCGACACCGGCACCGGCACCATCACCGTGCGTGCCACCACGCTGGCCACCGACCCGGCCTCGGTGTTCATCGCGCAGGCGCTGGACGTGCAGGCGCGTGATGCGATCCAGGTGAACACGCTGGTGTCCAAGCTGACCGCCGTGAGCACCGGCACCAGCACCGGCCTCGGCGACACCACCGACCGCGACATCCGCGTGAAGGAGGCCGACGGCCTGGAGGTCACGTTGATCAGCACGCGCACCGGCGGCGTGACGGTCGACGCCGGTGGCGATGTGAAGGTGCGCGAGATCGTCAACTACACCGGCGGCCGCGACATCGTCGTCAACGCCAGCGGCCGGCTGCTGATCGACCACATCGAGTCCCAGGCGACCGCCGGCGCGCAGAAGACCGCAGGCCGCATCGTCGTCGATGGCCGCCTGGGCGTGACCGAATGGCTGCAGCGCGAGCCCGGCAGCCCGCTCACCGCCGCCGACCTGGCCGAGCAGCGCGAGATCGACCTCTACGCCTTCAAGGTCGAGGTGCGCGGCACGGCCGCGCTGAAGACGCTGCCCAGTGCGCGCGATGCCGGCACGGGCGACGACCTCGAGGTGCGCGTGGTCTCCGGCGCCGCCGATGCGCTGCGCAACCCGACCACGCTCATCAGCGAGAGCAGCGTCATCGCCGCCGGCGACGGCGTGCAGAACGCCACCATCACGCCGGTCACCGCGGCCGGGGTGAGCCGGCCGCAGGTGCGCCTGGTCGACTTCGGCGGCACGCCGCTGCTGGGCCAGTTCTTCACGGTCTCGCTGCCCAACCCGCTGGGCGGTGCCACCGTGGCCTTCACCGAGCGGCTCACCGACATCACCGGCGGCATCGATGGCGGCCGCGCGGCCACGCCCGGCGAGATCGACACCCTCCTGGGCCGCCTGAAGACCGCGATCGAGCGCGACGCCCAGTACGGCGTCACGATCAACGACGACAACACGCTGCGCGTCACGGCGCAGCGCGACAACATCGCCTTCGACGCCACCGTCAGCGTCACCGAGTACGCGTTGACGGAGGTCGTCGGCAGCACCAGCAGCACCGACATCACCCCCGGGCAGGACGCGGCACAGCGCAGCCGCATCGTCTTCGCCAGCGGCCTGGCGCTGGACGCCCACAAGTCGTACTCGGTGGTCGTCAACGGCATCGAGTACAGCGTGGACGGCAGCACGGTGCCCGCCGGCGACTGGGCCGCCGCGCTGCGCAGCCTGGGTGCGGACATCGAGGGCGGCCAGCCCATCCAGGCCGCCGAGCGCAGTGTCAGCTTCGTGCGCAGCGGCACGCCGGCCGACGGCGCGGTCTACAGCATCACCATCGGCACACGCGTGTTCGAGTACACGGCGGTGCGCCAGATCGCGGTCGACGCCGACGGCGTGCCGATCCCCGGCGGCGCCGTGAACGGCGACACCTGGGAAACCGTGGCGCGCGGCCTCGCCCGCCTGATCGACGGCACCGGCAGCCTCGCAGCCTTTGCCGACGGCGCGGTGGTGGCGCTGACGCGCGTGCCCGGCGGCGCCGGCCTCAGCAGCGTCGGCGGCACGGTGGACGCCGATGCCGGCCGCGTGCTCCGCCTCGAGGGCGAGGTCGTGAACACGGCGTTCTCGGTGGGCGCGGTGACCGTGACCGACCAGGTGCTGCAGGCCCGCGACGTGCCGCCCGCGCCCAGCGTCGCGCAGCAGACGGTGCTCACGTTCTCGTCGTCGCCGCTGGCCGGCGGGCGCTACGTGGTGGAAGTGGGTGGCCGCACCTACAACATCGACGCCGACGGCGACCCCACGCGCAACGAACTGCGCGACGCGCTCGTCGCCGCCATCGCCGCCGACACTCTGCAGACGCAGGTGTCCGCCGCCACCGACGGCGCCGGCCGCGTGCGCCTGACCGCCACCGCCCCCGAACTGCCGTTCGACGTCACGCTGACGGCGGCCCGCTCGACCAGCGGCCTCGTCGTCGGCAGCCCGGGCACGCCGGTGCAGCCGGCGGGCGACAGCCGCACGCAGCAGGTCACGGTGACGTTCAGCGCCCACCCGCTGGCCGCCGGCGACGAGGTGCGCATCACCGTCGAGGACCGCAGCTTCAGCACCACCATCGGCGGCACGCTCGACACCTGGGGCGAGGTGCTGGCCGACCTGCGCCGGCAGATCAACGCCGTCACCGGCACCGGCGGCGGTGCCGACCCGCTGCCCGTCACGGTGAGCGCCATCGACGCCGCGACGCGCCGCCTGACGCTGCGGGCCGACGCGGCGAACGCGCCGTTCGACGTCAGCGGCCTGAGCATCCTCGACGCGGCGCAGGTCGCGGCCCCGGACTTCGACGAGGCCGACACCGTGCTGCAGGAGCCGGGCACGCTGCGCACGCAGGTCACGCGGCTCACCTTCGCCGACGAGCTGCCGCGGGCCGGCCAGGTGTTCCAGCTCACCGTGGGCACGGCGTCGATCGCGCCGGTGGTGGTGGGCGAGGGCGGCGTCGCAGCCACCTGGGCCAGCGTGCTGGGCGCGCTCAGCGCACGCGCCACGGGCACCGGCCTCATCGGCAGCGTGGCCATCGACACCGGCGCCCGCAGCCTGCTGCTCACCGCGGCCACGCCCAACGAGACACTGGACATCGCCGCCGTGGCGCGCCGCGCCGACGCCGGCACCAACGTCTCGCTGACCGGCGACTACGTCATCGTGATCCCGTCGCGCAGCAGCACGAGCGCCGGCACGCTGAGCTACGCCGCCACCGGCGACCTCACGGTCGTGCAGTTCCCCACGCTGCTGGGCGACCGGCTCACCTTCCGCGCCGGCGAGTCGCTGGTGGTGGTGTCGCCGCTGAACGTCGGCTCCACCGGCAGCATCAACGTGCAGGCCGCGGGCTCGCTGACGCTGGGCGGCACCGTCACCGCCAACCGGCTCGACGTCGCGGCCGGCGACGACCTGTCGCTCACCACCGCCGTCAACGTGATGAACGTGACGCTGACCGGCGGCGCCAGCGACTTCACGCTGCGCCAGACCGGCGACCTGCGCATCGCGAACCTGGTGATGGCCGGCGGCGACGTCACGCTCGAGGTCGATGGCGACCTCACCATCGAAAGCCTGCGCGGCAGCGTCGGCACGCTCACCATCCGCCTCACCGGCGGCTCGCTGGTCATCGGCGACAGCACGCTGGCCGACCGCGGCCTGGCCGGCACCGCCACCAGCCGCACCGTCGTCATCGACGTCAGCGGCGGTGGCGCCGATGTGGTGCTCGACGCCGACGAGCTCACGCTCACCGCCCGCAACGCCATCCGCGTGGCCGAGCGCGACGCCATCACCATCCACGCCGTCGACACCACCGCCGGGGGCCGCGTCGACGTGCGGGCCGGCGGCTCGACGACCGAGACCACCGTGCTCGGCCGCGTGCGCACCATCGACGGCAACGCCGTCAGCATCGTCACCGACAGCGGCGCGCTGCGCCTCGAAGAGGCCATCACCGCGCTCAAGGGCACGGCCGTGCGTGGCGGCGACATCACCATCCGCGGCGCCGCCGGGCTGGAGTTGGGCGCCAACGCCGACCTCGCCAGCGAAGGCGGCCGCATCACGCTGGCGGCCGGCACCGGCAGCCTGGTGATGACGGCCGAGACCTACGTGCTCGCCGGCACCGGCACGCTGGACATCAGCGCCGACGGCAACATCCGCCTGGGCAAGTTCCGCAGCGACGCGCCGGCGGTCGACGGCGCGCCGCTGCCGGTGTCGCGCTTCGTGGCCGGCGGCGTCATCGACGGCGGCGAAGGCGACACCGACATCATCGCCCCCGAGTCGCTGCTGGTCATCCGCTCCACCGCCGGCATCGGGCAGGCATCCAACCCGGTTGAGGTGCAGGTGCGCGCCATCGACCTCGTCAACAGCGGCTCGGGCGCCATCGCCATCGAGGAGGTCGACGACCTCGTCATCGTGCGCGTGTCGCAGACGGCCGCGGGCGAGGTGGCCATCGCCACGCGCGCCGGCGCCATCACGGTGGCCGACGCCACCACGGCGCGTGCGATCACCGGCGATGCCGGTGCCACCGGCGGCATCGTCGTCACCAGCGCCGGCACCGACGTGAGCCTCTACGCCGGCCGCGCCGGCCTGCGCCTGGACAACAGCATCCGCACCGACGGCGGCGACGTGCGCCTGACGGCCGAGGGCGTGGACGGCGGCGGCAACGATCTCGTGCTCAACGCCGGCATCCAGGCCGGCGCCAGCGTCGACACGCGCGCCGGCGGTGCCATCGTGCTGCGCGCGGTGCAGGGCGACATCGTCGTCGACCCCGACGCCGCCAACTGGCGCACCGAAGGCACGGGCTTCGACGCCGACCTCGAGTTCGTGCTGACGCGCGGCCGCTTCACCATCAACGATGCCACCGGTGCCGTGGTGGCCGCCGGCCTGACGGACGAAGAGGCCGCGGTCAGCGGCATCGCCAACGGCGACGTGCTGCGTGCCGCCGGCGGCGCCTACCTGCAGAGCAAGGGCGGCGCGATCACGCTCACCGCGCTGGGCGAGGTGGGCCAGGCGGTGACCGGCTTCAAGGTCAGCCCGCTGGCGGTGTTCATCGACGCGCGCAGCGTCGTCGCCACCAGCGCCGAGCGCGAGACGGTAGCCGTGGTGGCCGCCGGCGCCGTGACGGTGGGCGCCGGCAGCGGCAGCGGCTCGCGCGGCGGCAGCACCGAGGTCATCAGCCTGGCCGGCCGCCAGACGCTGAGCCGCGCGCTCGACGCCAACGGCGACGACGTCGGCATCGCCGCCGACGACGTCGACATCTCGGCCTCGGTGCGCAGCGTCGGCGGCACGCTCAGCTTCCGCACCATCGATCCCTCGCGCGGCATCGTGCTCGGCGAGCTCGCCGCGGCCGGTCGCATGGCGTCGTCGTTCGCCGCCAGCCTCGATGCCGAGGACGTGATGGCGCTGGACGGCGCCGACCTGCTGAACCTGCGCGACGGCTTCAGCCAGATCGTTTTCGGCGCGGCAGGCTCCAGCAACCGCATCATGGTGATGGGCACCAGCGGCGTGAGCCTGCGCGACGACGTCGTGTTCCTCACCGACGGCTCCGGCGGCGCGGTGCTGTTCGAGACCGACTTCGACGCGCCCTCGCTCACCATCTTCGGCAGCGGCGAGACCACGCGCGTGGCCGCCAACGTGTCGGCCGTGGCCGGCGACCTGACCATCGGCGACGCCATCCGCGTGGCCGGCGAGCGCGAGCTGCGCGCCAGCGGCAGCGTGCTGCTGGGCGGCACCAACGTGCACTGGCTGGGCGGCGACGGCGTGCTCGACGACCGCCTCACCGTCGTGGCCGAGGCCGGCAGCGTGCGTTTCACCGGCACCGTGGGCGGCGGCGACGACGGCAGCGACGCGCTGGCCTCGCTGACGGTGCGCGCCGCGCGCGACGTGGTGTTCGAGCAGGCCGTCACCGTCGACGGCGACCTCGTCATCGAGGCCGGCGGCGTGGTGGTGTTCAGCGGCAACATCACCCTGCGCAACGGCGGCGACCTCGTCATCCGCGGCGCCGAGCAGGTGGTGCTGCGCAGCGGCGTGGTGCTCAGCGCTTCATTGCTGGGCGGCGCCGGCGGCGACATCGTCATCGAGGCCGACGAGATCGACCTGCTGATGGGCGAGGAGCAGCTGGTGGGCAGCGGCTGGATCACGCTGCGGCCCAGCACCGTGTCGGCGTCCATCGCCGTGGCCTCGCCGGCCGGCGCGGCCACCAGCGGCGTGCTCAACCTCGACATGGCCGAGCTGCGCGCGCTGGCCGACGGCTTTGCCGGCGTCACCATCGGCCACGCCGGCAGCGACGGCCGCGCGGTGGCCGGCAGCGGCGTGCTCACCGCGGGCGCGCGCACCGATCTCGACAGCGTCACCTTCCGCGACAGCACCTGGCTGTACGGCAGCACCGTGGTCGTGGCCGACTCCGGCGAGCCGGCGGCGGTGCTGCGGCTGGCCGAGGGCGCCTCGCTCACCATCAACGCCGTCGGCCTGATCCAGATTGCCAACGCCGTGGAGGCCACGTCGGTGACGCTGCGCGTGGCCGAGGGCAACGTGCAGCAGGTGGACAGCGCCATCGACGGCCTCGTGGGCGAGGCGCTGCGCACGCGTGACCTCGTCGTCGACGCCGGCGGCGGCGTCGGCCTGGCGGCGCTGGAGGTGTCGACGCTGGACGTCGTCAACCGCGGCGCCGGCGCCATCAACCTGGGCGTGCTGGCCGCGCGCGACAGCGTGCTGCTGCCGGCCTCGCTCATCGACGGCAGCGTGCGCGTGCTGCGCCTGGAGCAGGCCGATGCCGGCGACAGCGGCGGCATCACGCTCAAGACGGCGGGCGGTGGCATCACGCTGGCCGGCAGCGGCGTGCGCCTGGCCGGCAGCGGCAACCTCGGCGTCGACGCCGGCGGCAGTGGATCGGACCTGCGCCTGGAAGCCGCCGTGCAGCTGGCCGGCGGCCGCGCCACGCTGACGGCCGCCGACGGCCTGCTGTCGCTGGCCGCGGGCCGCGTGCAGCTCAGCGGCAACGGCGCGCTCACGCTGCGCGCCGGCGGCGACATGCAGCTCGGCGGCGACGTCGAGGCAGCCGGCGGCCTCGTTACCCTCGAGGCCGGCGGCCGCCTGACGATGGACAGCGGCACGCTGGTCGTGTCGACCGGCGGCGTCGACACCGACGCACGCCGTGTCGTGCTGCAGGCCGGTGGCGACGTGACGCTGTCGCGCCTGCGCGCCGACGCCAGCCTGGCCGTGAGCAGCACCACGGGCCGCCTGCTCGACGGCCTGGCCGGCAACGCGCCCAACCTCGTCGCACCGACGGCGCGCCTGGTGGCCGGCGCCGGCATCGGCGGCGACGGCGCCGCGCTGCGGCTGGCGCTGGACACGCTGAGCCTCAGCAACGGCATCGGCGGCGTGTTCCTGCGCGAGAGCGACGGCCTGGCGCTGGCCAGCGGCGGCCTCGTCAACGGCGACGGCCGCCTGGAGTTGGTGCTCGACGCCGGCACGCTGCGCCTGGACCAGACCGTCACCAGTGGCGGCGCCGCGCGCTTCGAGACACGCGCCGCCGGTGCCGACATCGTCGTGGCCAGCGCCGCCACCGCCGACGGCACGATCACGCTGGTGGCGGCCGATGCGGTGCAGATGCTGGCCGGCTCGCGGCTGCAGGTGCGCGGCACGGCCGGCATCGACATCACCGCCGGCGGCGCGCTGCAGATGGCGGCCGACGCGCGGCTGGTCTCGGCCGGCGGCGCGCAGCGCCTGCAGGCCGGCGGCGACATCGTGCTCGGCCAGGTCGCGGCGGCGACCGGCGCGGTGCGCATCGACGCCGGCGCGCGGCTTCTCGATGCGGATGCCGACGCCGACCCGGCCACCGTCAACATCACCGCCGGCAGCGCACGCCTCGTGGCGCTGGACGGCATCGGCCGCGAGGCCAATGCGCTGGAGACCTCGCTGTCGCTGCTGGCCGCCGGCGCCGGCCGCGGTGGCGTCTTCATCCGAGAGGCCAACGGCCTGGAGATCGGCACCATCGACGTACTCGTGGGCGCCGCCAGCGGCACCGACCAGGCCATCCGCATCGAAGGCGGCGTCACGCACACGGGCCAGCTGCTGGTGTCGGGCGCGGTGCAGGCCGCGGGCGCCGGCGACGTGACGCTGGCGGCGCGCACCGGCGGGCCACTGGTCGTCAACGCCGCGGTGGGCAGCGGCAGCGGCGCCGTGAGCCTGGTGTCGCAGGGCGCCATCGAGCTCGGCGCGGCGGCCACGCTGGCCACCAGCGGCACGCTGTCGCTCAACGCCGCGGGCGGCAGCGTCACCGGCGCGGCCGGCAGCAGCCTGGCCGGCGGCCGTGTGCAGCTGGCCGCCACGGGCGACCTCGGCAGCAGCGTGGCGCCGCTGCAGGTTCTTGCGGGCCGCGTCGACGCCACTGCCGGCGGCGGCCTGTGGCTGGCCGCGCCGGGCGCGCTGGTGGTGGGCACGGTCGAGGCCGGCGGCGCGCTGCAGCTCGGTGCCGGCGGCGCGCTGACGCTGGACCGCGCCACCGCCGGCGGCGAGTTGCGCCTCACCGCCGCGGGCTCGCTGACCGCCGGGCCGGTGCAGGCCGGTGGTCCCGTGCAGATGAGCGCCGGTGGCGCGATGGGCCTGGCCGCGGTCGTGGCCGGCGGCGCGGTGCAGCTGGACGCCGCCGCCACGCTGACGCTGGACACCGTCACCGCCGGCGGCGACGTGCGGGCCAGCAGCGGTGCGGCGCTGCAGCTCGGCCACATCACGAGCCCCGGCACCGTCACGCTGCAGGCCGGCGGCGCGGTGCTCGACGGCGACGCGGCCGTCGACGTGCAGGCCGCGCGCCTGGTGCTGCGCAGCGTGGGCGCGGCGGGCGCGGCCGGCGATGCGCTCGAGATCGACGTCGCCGAGCTGCAGCTCGACGCCGCCGAGGCCTGGCTGCGCGACACCGGCTCGCTGCGCGTGCTGGGCGCGCGCAGCGCGGGCACGCTGCTGCTGCAGGCCGAGGGCGAGCTGCAGCTGGCCGGCCTCGTGGAAGCGTCCGACGCCACGCTGGTGGCCGGTGGCGTGCTGCGCGGCGACGACAGCGCGACGACGGTGGACGTGCGCGCCACCGCGCTGCGGCTGCAGGCCGCGGGCGTGGGCAGCGCCACGCAGGCGCTGAACACCGAGGCCGACACCCTGGTGCTCGACGCCGGCGCGGCCGGCGCCTGGCTGCAGGACGCCGGCGCCCTGGCGTTCAGCGGCCGCAGCGGCGGCGTGCTGGTGGCGCAGGCGGCCGGGTCGCTGACGGTCAACGCCGCGCTGGCCGCGGCCGGCCCGCTGCGGCTGGCCGCGGCGCAGCTGCTGGTGGCGGCCGATGTCGACGGCGGCAGCGCCGTCACGCTGCAGGCCAGCGGCGATGTCTCGCTGGCCGCGGCCGTGCGCAGCGCCGGCAGCGCCTTCCTCGACAGCAGCGGCGCCGCGCTGGCCTTTGCGGCCACCGGCTCGCTGCAGGCCGGCGCCGACGTGCGCCTGGCCGCCGCGCAGAACCTGGTGCTGGGCCGTGTCACGACGCCGGCCAACCTGGCGCTGCAGGCCGGCCAGTCCATCACCGCGCTCGACGGCACGCGGCTGGAATCGGCCACGCTGCGCGCCGTGGCGGCCGACGGCATCGGCCGCGCCGACGCCCGCCTGGCCGTCACCGCCGACACCGTGGCCGCGCGCGCGGCCGGCGGCGGCATCTGGCTCGTGGCCGACGGCGCGGTGCGCGTGGGCGACGTCGCCGCCGCGGGCGTGCGCGTCGGCAGCGACGGCGTGCTGGCCACCTGGCGCGAGGCGACGCTGAGCGACCTCGTCACCGTGGCGGGCAACGGCAGCATCGCGCTGTCCACGCTGGCCGGCGGCATCACGCTCGACGACGGCACGGCCCCGGCCGATGGCCGCGCGGTGCACGCGCACGGCAGCGGCGCCATCCTGCTGACGCCCGCGCCGGGCGGCGTGCTCGACCTCGCCGCCGGCACGCTGGAGCGCACCGGCCCGCTGGACCTGCCCGGCGCGCTGCGCCTGGACGGCACGGTGGTGGTGAGCGCCGGCGACATCCGCTTCGGCGGCGCCATCGACGGCCGCGCCGCGGGCGGCACCGCCGCCGTCGACCGGCTCGACATCACCAGCCTCGGTGGCGACGTGCGCTTCGAGGGCGCGGTCGGCCTGGGCGAGCCGCTGGAGGCGCTGAGCATCCGCGGTGCCGACGACGTGCGCTTCGGTGCCGAGGTGCACCTGCGCGGCGAACTCGTGATCGAGGCCACCGGCGAGGTGCGCTTCGATGCCGGCCTGCGGCTCGACGGCGGCCGCCTCGTGGTGCGCGGCGCGGGCAGCGTGGTGCTGGGCGACGTGGTGCTGGGCGGTGCCGGGCTGGGTGGCGAGCTCGTCATCGAGGCCGGCTCGCTCACGCTGGCCGGCACGGTGCGCGCCGACGGCGCGGCCGATCGCCTGCAGCTGCAGGGCCTGGGCAGCGGCGCCGCGCTGGTGGTGGGCGACGGGCCCGCGCCGGCCGGCGAGCTGCGGCTGGACGCCGCGACGCTGTCGCGCCTGGGTGGCTTCGAGCGTGCCGTGCTCGGCGACGGCCGCGGCACCGTGGCGCTCGACGCCGCCGCGCTGGCCGCGCTGGCCGTGAACGAGCTGCGCATCACCGGCACGCAGCTCGCGCTGGCCGGCGAGGGCACGCTGGCGGTGGCCGAGAGTCTGCTGCTGCAGTCCAGCGGCGGCTTCACGCTGGCCGGCCGCACGCAGCTGGCCGCGGCCGGCGTGGTGGTGTCGCTGCAGGCCGGTGGCAGCTGGCTGATGGACGCCGATGCGCGCCTGGCCGGTGACGACCTGCAGCTGCGCGTGCAGGCCGAGGGCGAGCTGCGCGTAGGCCAGCTGGCCACGCGCGGCGCAGCCGGCGCCGGCAGCGTGCTGCTGGTCAGCGCCGGCGGTGTCGTGCGCGAGAACGGCAGCGACGCCGCGGCCGACCGCGCCGTCAACGTCGACACCGGCCTGCTGGTGCTGCGCGGCCTGGGCCCGGTCGTGCCGATCGGCGCCGCGTCGGCCGGCAGCGCCATCGACGCGCGGGCCGACCGCATCGATGTCGACGCCGCCGGCACCGTGGTGCGCGACACCGGCGCCGACGGCCGCACGCGCTACAACCTGCTGGCCGGCGGCACGCTGCGCACGCTGGTCGAGGTCGTGGGCGCGCACGAGCGCGGCGCGGCGGCCCCGCTGGTGCCGGCCGCCGACGGCGCCATCGACAGCGCCGCCTGGGCCGGCACGGCCGAGGCCTGGTGGAGCGCGCTGCGCCCGCTGGCCGACGTGCGCGAGGAGCACCGCGCCACGGCCCTGGCCGCCGCGCGCGCCGCCGATGCCCCGCGCCTGCCCGACACCGCGGCCGAGCGCTACCTCGCGACCTTGATGACCGCGCTGCCCACGCCGGTGCTGGCCGGCGACGCGGTGCTGCAGCTCACGCGCAGCGAACTGCTCGCCGACGAGGCCTGGGGCCTGGCGGCGCGCCTCGAGAAAGCCTGGCTGCTGGGCGCCGCCGACCGCCAGCCGGCGGCCACGGGCGCCCCGACGGCCGGTGACCGATACGACTACTGGGAGGACAGCCTTGCGCTCTGACCGGCCGCGCCCCGAGCGCCGCACCGTCCGTTCCACCTTCGGACTGGAAGCCCTCGAGCCGCGGCTGCTGCTGTCGGCCGACGCCGTCGGCACCGCGGTGCTGGCGCTGCTGCCGCCCGACCCGCACGACGCCGCGCTGGCCGAGGCCTACGCCGGCAGCACGGCGCTGGCGCCCGCCGGCATCACGCCGTTCAGCGACCCCGCCACGGTGCTGAGCACCGACTTCAGCGACGCGAACGTCAACTTCGTCAACTCGGTGCGCGTGGTCGGCAACGTCACCGTCACCGCCACCGCCGGCAACGCCAGCATCGGCAACGACAGCACCGACTACGTGGGCGGCAACAGCGCCGCCACGACCGACCGCCTGACGGTGCTCGCCCCGGCCGGCGACGTGCGCTTCCGCGGCGCCATCGGCGACGGCACGGCCGGCACCGACCCGCTGGCGGCGCTGACGGTCATCGCCTTCGACGACGTCACCTTCGACCGCGAGGTCACGCTCGACGGGCCGCTCAGCATCACGGCCGGCGGCGTCGTCAGCTTCAACGGCGGCGTCACGCTGCGCGAGGGCGGCAGCCTCAGCATCACCGGCGCCACGCAGGTGTTCTTCGGCCCGGGCAGCCGGCTCACGCTGGCCACCGGTTCGGCGGCCACGCCCGGCAACCTGCTGATCGAGGCCGACGAGATCGACCTGCGCATGGGCGAGGAGCTCATCGTCGGCAGCGGCGGCGTCACGCTGCGGCCGGCGAGCGTGGGGCAGGCGGTGGCGCTGCTCAACCCGGCCGGCGTGAGCGACACGCCCACCACGCTGAGCCTCGACCGCACCGAGATGGCGGCCTTCGCCGACGGCTTTGCGCAGTTCACCGTGGGCCGCGCCGACGGCACCGGTCTCGTCAGCGTGGGCGCCAACCCCAACGTCGACGGCACGGCGCTGCCGGGCCCGCTGACGGTGCTGGGCGGCCGCATCGACGTGGCCGACTACAGCAGCCGCGACGCCATCCTGCGCCTCGGCCCGGGCGACACGCTGCGCCTGCAGGCCACGGGCGACATCCGCATCGCCAACGAGATCGAGGCCGACCGCATCGAGCTGGCCACGAGCGGCGGCCGCGTGCTGTCGCTCGACGTCGCCACCGACGGCCGCAGCAGCGAGGCGCTGCGCGCGCTGGTGCTCGACATCGACGCCGCCACCGGGGTGAGCCTGGCGCGCGTGGAGGTGCAGCAGCTCGACGTCGTCAACAGCGGCGCCGGCGACATCGCCGTCACGGTGGGTGCGGCGCGCACCACGACACGCTTCGACGCCGCGGTCATCGACGGCAGCGTCACCGTCACCGGCCTGGAGCAGACCGACGCCGGCGCCACCGCGGCGGCGCGCATCGCCACCACCGCCGGCAGCCTGGTGCTCGACGGCCGCGGCGCCAGCATCGCCGGCGGCGGCCCGCTCACGCTCGAGGCCCTGGGCAGCGGCAGCGACCTGCGTGTGCAGGCGCCCATCAGCGTGGCCGGCGGCGCGGTGCTGCTGCGCGCGGCCGATGCGCTGTCGAGCACGGCGGCCGGCAGCGTCACCGCCAGCGGCGCCGCGCCCATCACGCTGGAGGCCGGCGCGGGCGGGCTGGTGCTGGGTGCTGCGGTCACGACGGCGGGCGGGGCGGTGAGCTTCACCAGCGGCGGCGCGCTGGATCTCTCCGGCGTCACGCTCGACGCCGGCAGCGGCGGCCGCATCGCGCTCACCAGCACCGGCGATCTCACGGTGGGCGTGGTGGCGGCCAGCAGCGCCATCGAGCTGCGCAGCACCGCCGGCGCCATCCGCGACGGCTGGGCCGGCGACGACGCCAACCTGCGCGGCGAGGCCGCGAGCGTGACGCTCAACGCCGCCACCGGCATCGGTGCCGCGGGCACGCCGCTGCGCAGCAGCGTCGGCACGCTGGTGGCTGATGCCGGCAGCGGCGCGCTGCTGCTGGCCGAGGCCACCGCGCTGGCCATTGGCAGCGCCGGGCTGCGCGCGGGCGGCGACCTGGCCGTGACGACGGCGGCCGGCGCGCTCGACGTGCAGGGCGCCGTGCAGGCCGGCAGCGACGCACTGCTGCAGGCCGGCGGCACCGGTGGCACGCTGACAATCGGCGCCGAGGTGCGCGCGGTGGCCGGACACCTGAGCCTCGTCGCGGCGCAGGCGCTGCTGGTGCCGGCGCCCGCCGCCGTGGCGCTGCGCACCGCGGCTGCCGGCCAGGGCGTCGACATCCGCGCCGGCGGCGACGCCAGCTTCGGGGCCAACGCCCAGGTGCTGACCAGCAACGGCCCGGTGCGCATCGACGCCGGCGGCACGCTGACGCTGGGCCGCGTCGATGCCGGCACCGGCACGGCCAGCCTGCGGGGCGCCACCGGCATCGCCACCGCCGCGGGCGCGCCGACACAGCCCGACATCAGCGCCGCGGCCCTGCGCCTGGACGGCGGCAGCGGCGGCATCGCGCTGGCGGGCGACGCGCTGCGCGTGGCCACGGCGCGGCTGGCGCTGGCCGCAGGCGGCGGCGCCTTCGTGAGCGTGGCCGACGCCGGCAGCAGCGGCTTCGAGATCGGTCGCGTCGACGGCCTGGTGGTGCAGCGCGTGGCGGCCGATGGCAGCACCGCCGCCGGCCCGGCCGATGCCGCACTGGCGGGCCTGACGGCCGGCGGGCCGGCCGTGCTGGCGCTGGCCGGCGGCGAGCTGCGGGTGGCGCAGCCCGTGGCGGCGGGCGGCGCGCTGCGGCTGCAGGCGCCGGGCGCGCTGTCGCTGGCCGCCAGCATCACGGCCGCGGGCAGCGCCACGCTGCTGGCGGCCGGGGCGCTCACGGCCACGGCGGCCGGCGACCTTGCCGCGGCCACGCTCGACATCGAGGCCGGCGGCGACGTGATCGCCGCCGACGGCACGCGCTGGGCCAGCACCGGCGCGGCGCGCGTGCTGGGTGGCGGCGTGCTGGCGCTGGGCCAGGTCGAGGCCGGCGGCAGCCTGAGCCTGCGGGCGCCTGGCGCACTGACGGCCGTGTTCAGTGGCAGCGGCGCCGAGCTGCGCGGCACCACACTGCGCCTGGAGGCCGCGTCGCTGGGCAGCGCCGCCGACCCGCTGCGCCTGGCCGCCGACACGCTGGCCGCACGCAGCACCACGGGCGGCCTCTTCGCCACCGAGGCCGACGGCCTGGCGCTGGCCTCGCTCGACGCGCTGGCGCTGCCGGCCCGCGTGGGCAGCGACGGCGTGGCCGCCGTGCGCAGCGAGGCCGAGGCCACGCTGGCCGGCCTGGCCAGCGCCGCCGCGCTGCAGCTGCGCGCCGCGGGCAGCGTGCAGGGCACGGTGGCCACGCCCGTGTCGGCCGCCACGGCATTGACGTTGGCGGCCGAAGGCCCGGCCGCCGACCTGAGCCTGGCCGCGCCGCTGAGCAGCAGCGCCGGCGCCCTGACCTTGTCGGCGGGCCGCGACCTGCTGATCGAGGCCGACGCCACGGCCACCGGCGGCGCCCAGCTGCAGGCGGGGCGTGATCTCACGCTGCGCGGCGGCGTTGTCACCGGCGCCGTCGACAGCCGCCTGCAGGCCGGTGGCGACATCGCCCTCGGCGCCGTCGACACGCGTGGCGCCACGCTCACGCTGCAGGCCGGCGGCGCGCTGCGCGACGGCGACACCGCGCTCGACCTGCAGGCCGCTGCGCTGAGCATCACCGCCGGGGGCGCCGTGGGCGCCGCGGGCGATGCGCTGGCGTTCGACGCCGCCACGCTGACGCTGGCCGCCGGTGGTGGCGCCTGGCTGGCCGGGGCCGGCGCCGTGGCGCTGGCCAGCGCCAGCGTGGGCGGTGCGCTGCAGCTCTCGGCCGCCGGCGACCTGGCCGTCAACGGCCGCGTCGACAGCGTCGGGCTCGAGCTGCGCAGCGACGGCCGCCTCGACCTGGCTGCCGCGGCGCAGCTGGCCAGCGGCGGCGGCGCGGCCCGGCTGCAGGCCACGTCGGCGCTGACGATGGCCGACGGCAGCGCGCTCGCCAGCGGCGGCGGTGACGTCACGCTGGCCGCCGGCGGCGTGCTGACGGTGTCGCGTGTGGACGCCGGCGCCGGCGCGCTGGCGATCACCGCCGCGGCGCTGCGCGACATCGTGGCCGACGCCGACCCCGCGGCCGACCTCACGGCCGCCTCGCTCAACGCGACGCTGGCCACGCCCAGCGGCGGCGGCTTCGGCACGCCGGCCGACGCCATCGAAACCGCCGTCGGTCGCCTGACGCTCGATGTGAGCGGCGGCGGCATCGCCATCGCGCAGCGCGGTGCGGTCGTGATCGACGGCCTGGCCAGCGGCGCCGCGCTGCTGCTGCAGGCCAGCGGCAGCATCAGCGGGGCCGGCGCCGTGAGCGCCGCCGGCGCGCTGCGCCTGGTGGCCGACGGCGACGCCGCCTCGCTGCGCCTGAGCGGGCGCATCGCCGTGGCCGACGGCGCCGCGACGCTGCGGGCCGGCGCCGACCTGGAGCTCACCGAGGTGGCGCTGGCCGGCGCCACGCGCAGCCTCGACCTCGAGGCCGGCGGCCGCCTCGTGCTGGCCCAGGGTGGCAGCCTGCTCACGAACAACGGCGCCGTGCTGGCGCGTGCCGGCGGCGAGCTGGTGCTGGAGTCGGTGCAGGCCGGCACCGGCGCCGTGGCGCTGCGGGCCGCGCGCATCAGCGACGGCGACGCCGATGGCGATGCCGAGGTGGACGTGATCGCCGGCGTGCTGCAGCTCGCGGCCACCGACGCCATCGGCGCCGCGGCCAACGCACTGGAAACGCGCGCCACCACGCTGTCGGCCGCGGCCGGCGCCGGGGGCCTGTGGCTGGCCGAGGCCGATGCACTGACCATCGGCGCCACCGCCGTGGCGGTGCAGCGCGTGGCCGCCGACGGCAGCAGCGCGCGCCTGGACGCCCCGTCGCAGGAAGACCTGGTCGTGGCCGAGGGCGGCACGCTGGCGCTGGTGCTGCGCAGCGGCGACCTGCGCCTGGGCGGCGGCAGCGCCACGCCGGCATCGGCGCTGGTGGCCGGCAGCGGGCCGGTGCTGCTGCAGGCCGAAGGCGGCCGTGTGTTCGTCGACTCGGGGCTCTTCGGCGCCGGGCCGTTGTCGCTGCGCGCGCTGGGCGACCTGGCCTTCGCCGCCGCGGGCCGCGTGCAGCTGAGCGGTGACGCCAGCGCCGACCTGGCCAGCGGCGCCAACCTGCTGATGGCCGACGGCAGCGTCGTCGTCAGCGCCGGTGGCTCGCTGCGGCTGCAGGCCACGGGCTCGCTGACGCTGGGCGAGCTGGTGGCCGGCGGTGACGTCAGCCTGCTGGCGCGCAGCATCGCCGACAGCGGCGGCAGCGAGGTCGACGTGCGCGCGCAGTCGCTGCGCCTCGTGGCCACGGGCGGCGGCGCGGGCACCGGCGCGGCCCCGCTGCAGACCACCGTCGACCGCCTGGCCGCCACCGTGGCCGGCACCGGCGCCGCGGGCCTCTTCGTGCAGGAGACCGACGCGCTGCGCATCGACCGCGTCGGCCCCGTCACCGTGCAGCGCGTGGCGGCCGACGGCACGCGCGCGGCGCTGACAGACGCCGCGCTGGCCGACATCGAATCCGCCGGCAACGTGGTGCTGCGCAGCGGCGGCGCCCTGAGCGTGGCCGATGGCGACGCCGACGGCCTGGGCATCGCCAGCACCGGCAACCTGCTGCTCGACGCCGGTGGCGGGCCCACCGTGGCCGGCGTCTACCTGGAGAGCGGCGCGGCGCTGCGCGTTTCGGCCGGCCACGCCACGCTGCGTGCCACCGGCGAGGTGCAGCTGGCCGCCGACATCGCGCTGGCCCGCGCCGGCCGCACGCTGGACATCGAGGCCGGCGGCCGCGTGGCGCAGCTGGCCGGGGCCGGCATCGACACCACCAACGGCGCGCTGCGCATCGCGGCCGGCGGCGACATCACCGTGGCGCGCGTCGGCGCCGGCAACGGCGATGTCTCGCTCGTGGCCGGTGGCGCCATCACCGAGGCGACCGACAGCACGGGCACCGGCGACGACGCGCCCGAGGTCGCGGCCACCGGCCTGCGGCTGGTGAGTGGCGCCGGCATCGGCACCGAAGCCGAGCGCCTGGAGCTGCGCGTGGGCGCGATCAGCGCGCGCGCCGGCGACGCCCTGTGGCTGGACGAGGCCGACGGCATCCGCGTGGCCGACGTGGCCGTGCGCGTGAACCGCGTCGGCGCCGACGGCACGACGACGGCGGTGGACGACGCGGCGCAGAGCGACCTCGTCACCACCGGCGGCGCGGGCACGGTGGCGCTGCTCACACGCGCCGGCGACATCGACCTCACGGACGGCAGCGCGCCGGCCGACGGCCGCGCCGTCACGGCCTTTGGCGGTGCGCGCGTGTGGCTGCAGCCGGGTGGGGCCGGGGCTGTGCTGGACGTGCCGGGCGCCTCGGCGCTGCAGCAGGCGGGCGCCTTCGTGCTCGACAGCGGGCTGCGGCTGGGTGGCGCCTTCGTGCTGCAGGCCGGCGTGGGCGGCGCGGCCGGTGATGGCGACATCGTCATCGGCGGCGCCATCGACGGCACCGCCGGCGGCGCGGCCGATGTGCTGGAGCTGCGCAGCGACGGCGGCGACGTCACGCTGCGCGGCGTGATCGGCGGCGCGCAGATCGTCGACCGCGTGCTCGTGGCCGGCGCCAGCGACGTGCGCTTTGCCGAGGCCGTGCGCGTGAGCGGCGAGCTGCGCGTCGAGGCCAGCGGCGTGGTGCGCTTCGACGGGCCCGTGGAGCTGACCGGCGGCTCGCTGGTGATCCGCGGCGCGAGCCAGGTGATTGTCGGCAACGTCGTGCTGGGCACGGGCGACGTCGAGATCACGGCCGATTCGATCGTGGCGCTGGGCACGGTGGGTTCCGGCGGCAGCGCGGCCCGGCTGGTGCTGCAGTCGGCGGGCGAGGGTGTCGGCGTGCGCGTGGGCAGCGGGCCGGCGGCGGGCGGTGCCCTGCTGCTGGACGCGGCGCTGCTGGCGCGCTTCACCGGCTTCGAGCAGGTGCGCGTGGCCGCGCCGGCGGGCGACCTGGCGGTGCAGGGCGAGCTGCTGGCGGCGATGGCGCCGGCGCGCGGCGTGGAGCTGGCGGCGTCGGGCGACATCGACCTCACCGGCGTGCTGGCCCTGGCCACGCCGGGCGCCACCGCGGCGCTGCAGGCCGGCGACGCCGTGCGCATGGCCGCGGGCTCGGGCCTGAGCACCGCGCGCGGCGACGTGAGCGTGGCGGCGACGGGCGATCTGGTGGTGTCGCGCATCGACACCCGCAGCGGTGACACCGGCGCGACCCTCACGCTGCAGGCCGGCGGCACGCTGCGCGAGCAGGGCAGCGACGCCGCGGCCGATGTCTACGCCGACCGCCTGGTGCTGCGCGGCCTGGGCCCGCAGCTCGGCGCGGGCCAGAGCGAGGCCGGCGCGACGCTGGATGCGGTGGCCGCGCGGGTCGACGTCGACCAGGCCGGCGGCACCGTGCTGCGCGACAGCGGCGCCGACGGCCGCACCCGCTTCAACGTGCTGGTGGGCGAGCGGCTGTACCAGGCCGTGGCCGTGGCCGGCGCGCCGGCGCGCGAGGCCAGCGGGGCCCTGCCGGCCGACGCCGTGGGGGCGCTGTCGGCGGCCACCTTGGCCACGGCGGGCGCCGGCTGGCTGCCGCTGGCGGCGCTGCGGCTGGACGCGGCACCGTGGGGTGGCATCGGTCGCACCGCGCCCGCCGACGAGGCCCCGGGCCGCGCGACGCTGGACTACCTGCGGGTGATGACGGGCGGCACCGCCGAGAGCAGCCTGCCGGTGCTGGCCGACCGCGCCCACGCCGCGGCCGCCCTGTCGGCCACCGCCGCCGCCCATCCGCCCCCGGTGCCGGCTGCCCAATGGTGGCCCGAGCCAGCGCTGCAGTTCTGAAGCCGCCGGCGAGCGTGCTATAGTCTCAGGCTCTGTCGCGGGGTGGAGCAGCCTGGTAGCTCGTTGGGCTCATAACCCAAAGGTCGCAAGTTCAAATCTTGCCCCCGCAACCAAGAAATCCAGTGCCTACCAGCACTCACGAAGCCCGCCCCGTGCGGGCTTCGGCGTTTCTGGGCCTCTGTGATGACCTTCGTGACGAGGTCTGTGTCGTCACAGCGCCGGGCCGGCCACTGAAGCCTTTGGGTGCGGTTGGCGGCGTGTCGGTGGAATGAGCCCAGTTCATGCATCGGTTGGTCGTGCGCACGCACTCACCACGGCTCCCGGCAGGGCGTCAACGCTCGCTTCGGGTGCGCAGCAAACTTCGCAGATAAGCTCGCAGAAATCGAACTAAAGTCTTTCAGGACAAAGCCTTGCGTCTGATGTTATCTTCGCAAAGTGAAGACCCTGTACGACGCCCCGCACCAGTTCGAGCCCCTGATGCCATCCGAGCGGCAGGCCGAGCCGCTTCTGGCCAAGGCCCACGACCTGGCCCGGGCTGCTGGCCGCCTGGCGGGGCTGCCGATCGCCCCTGAACTGCGTGGCCTCCTGCGGGCCATGAACTCGTACTACTCGAACCGCATCGAGGGGCAGCACACCCGTCCGCTCGAGCTCGAGCAGGCGCTCCGCAAGGACTTCTCCCATGACGCGTCGCTGGCCGCCCGGCAGCGACTGGCCATCGCCCACATCGACGCCGAGATCGATCTCGAAGCGCGCCATCGTGGCGAGGCCCAGGCTTCGGCCCTGTACACCATCGAAGCCGTCGCCGACATCCACCGCACGCTGTTCGACCGCCTGCCCGCCGAAGACCTGAAGTCGAGCGAAGGCGTGGAGATCATCCCGGGCCAGTGGCGCAGCCAGGAAGTCCGGGTGGGTCAGCATGTGGCGCCCACGGCGAACAGCGTGCCGACGCTGTTGGGCCGTTGGGCTGCCGTGTACGGTGGCGTGCGGCGAGGCGAAGCGTCGCTGCTGGCGCTGGCTGCTGCGCACCAGCGCCTGGGCTGGATCCACCCTTTCGTCGACGGCAATGGCCGCGTCATGCGCCTGCACACCCATGGCGTGCTGCATGCGCTGGGCTACACCGGTGGTGTCTGGTCGCCACTGCGCGGCTTTGCCAGAACGGTTGATCGCTACTACGCCCTGCTGGCCGCGGCCGACGAGCCACGGCGTGGCGATCTCGACGGGCGGGGCAACCTCAGCGAGGCCGCGCTGGTCGAGTGGATTGACTACGTGCTCGATGTCTGCCTGGACCAGGTTCAGTTCATGCAGTCCCTGTTGAACCTGGACGGCATGGAGCGCCGCATCGCCGCCTGCCTGACCTTCGAGCAGGAGACCCTGCGTTCAGGCGTTCGGGTCGAAGCGCTCCGTCCGCTGCACTACCTGTTCCTGAGCGGGCAGGAGATCGAGCGCGGTGAGTTCAAGCGGATGACGGGGCTGGGCGACCGCACCGCGGTGAACCTGTTGACGGCACTGGTCAAGCGAGGGCTGCTGCGCAGCGATACGCCGCAAGGCAAGCTGCGCTTCGGTCTGCCCCTGCATGCGCTGCGCTTCTACTTCCCGGCGTTGTGGCCGGAGGCGGAGGCCGATGTGGAGGCTGTGGGCCGGGGGGGTGCGTAGACCCGAGGGCTGGGGCGGGTGTGGGACCTGCGGGCGCCATCGCTCCGGGGCGCGGTCGGGCTTCCGTGTCGTCAGGGCTGGAAGTGCGCGGATTCGTTTTGTCAGGACGAAAAGCTGTCGACCAGGCGAGGGCGCCGATCAAGGGCGGTCTCATGACTCCGTCTGCTGAAATCGCGCAAACGGCGCCCTCTAGATCGCGCGAAGCCCAAGTCCGTGGAGGTAGTCGAACGTCCGAGCGTAGTAACCAGGAGCACGGGTCGGATCCTCCTTATCTCCAGCAGGCACAAAGATCACCATGCCCTGCCGCGCCCGAGTCAGCAGCACTCGATAGGCATTCTTCAGGTTTCGCTGGTTCTCAGTGCTGTGGATGTTCTTCCACTGGCTCCCGGCAAAGTCGTAGTGGCGCCACCCATCGGAAGTCATGCGCAAGTCCGCATCCCACGCCGCACAGGTCCAGTCCAGTTCCAATCCTTGAACCTGGAACTCGGTGGCGCATTCCTCCAGGTAGAAGCTGGAGCGAACATCCTCGCGCTCAGCCAGAAAGTAGTGAATGGGGTCGGCCGCCTGTCGCACATCCACGGCGTACGGCTTCAGGCGCATGGCCTTCGATGAGCTGAGCAGGCCGTAGCGCTCATTCGCTCGGGCCTGGCGCTTCAGCCACTGCTTCGCGACCTTCAGGTCGCGGGTGATGACGATCGGGTATCGGTCTCTGAATTGGCTCAGCGTGTTCCGCGCGGCATCTTGGTCCCCATCCAGGAGCGCCTTCACGAAGGCTGACACGCTATCGGCGCGAAACGAGCGCATCGACACCGACAGGTGCAGGTCCGGATAGAGCTCGGTTGGGGTGCCTTCGCGGGCGCGCTTGAGTGGTTCGCCCGCACCGTACTCGGCTTCCAGCAGTTGGTCAGACAGGCACATGCGCCAGTGCGGAAACCGCTCTCTGCAGGCGTCGATCCAAGCGCCGATGCCCGCCTCGCCGGTGTGGATCTCCTGGCCGCCGCCTACCAGGCACACGATCACGGCCCAACCTTGGTGCCGATCCATGGTCTCGATCAGAAACTCCGGCTCTGATCGGTTGAAGTCGGGCTGGTTCTTCTTCTGGCGCATGAACAGCGTGGTCTTCTGCAAGTTCCAGGCGCGCTGGGCCTCGTCAAAGATCACGATGCGATCCACCGGCGCTTGCGGCGCGCGCAGAGCTTCATCTCGAAAGTGGTGGACGTTCTGGATAAAGGCCTTGATGGGCTTGGATACGCTGGCCTTGGTGACCGACTCGCCCGCCTGTCTGCGCCGCCGCAAGTCGTCGCGTGTCAGGGCCTCGCACAACACGGAGACCAACGGTCCGTTGCCGGACAAGAACACTGCGTGCGAATCGCCGATGTCGCGCCGTGCGGTGGCCAAATTCAGACCGACCAAGGTCTTGCCTGCGCCCGGCACGCCGGTGACAAAGCAGATCAGCTTCTCGCCTTGTCGCTGGGCGCGCTGGATCAGCGTTTCAAGACGGTGCGCGGTGTCGGTCAGATTGGTGGCATCGGCTTCAGTTCGCACGATGTCTGTGACCTCGTGCTTTGCATACAGGTGCCGGGCCGCTTCGATGATGGTCGGCGTTGGGCGATAGCGCCCAGCTTGCCAGGCTTCTGAGTCGATCGGGCTGGCAAACTCATGGCTGAGCTCGTCCAACAACCCGGGCACCTGCTGTGGAGCAAGCGCAATGGGGTTGCTCACCCTGTCGTTGGCGTAGCTTGGCGCTGCTGGCTCGCTGAGCACCAACCCGGTGGGAACAAGCACCGGAATGATCGGCAGCGCGTGGCTGGTTTCATGAAAGTTCTTGGTATCGAGCGCGTACTGCCACACCTGGTTCAGCGCACTTTGCCCAACGGTGGGGTCGCCCACCTTGAGCTCCAGGATGACGATGCATCCAGCGATCACCAGCACCGCGTCAGCCCGCAAGCCCATGCGCGGGATGTTGAACTCGAGCAGCAGGGTGCCGTTGCGTCCCTTAAGCCAGCGCCGCAGCAGTTCAATTTCTGCCAGCCACGCTTCGCGCTGTTCCAACTCGACGGCGTGACTGCTTTGCTGCGTGAGCTGGCCAATGATCTCGTCGTCCGATTGGCTATGGAAGACATCGAACGATGCAGCGTACCAAGCGCGTTGGAGTAGCCGAATCGGGGTCGCGGGTGCCATGTCACGCGCCAGGTTATCAGAGCAGCATCAAGGCCCACTAACTGCTGCGTTCCGCAGCTCAGCGGTTGTCTCACATTCGGACGCCAGTGGATGTGCAACGCCCATCGCTTGGTCAACCGCAACCAGTCTATTGGCGCTGGTTATCCGGTGCGAGCAGGCTGCTCAATCCAGTTCCCCGGACTCTGGACTCGTGCCCCAAGTGCCTGGCGTTCTGCGAGTGACGGGTCTCTGATCTGCCCCACTGATTAGATCCAGCGTCCCTGCGGGGTGGACTTCGTTTGCCTTCGCCGATTGACTTCGTGGTGCATGCCGTCTCTCGCGGGCCTGCGGCTGAGGCGCAGGTGCCGGGAGTGAACGCCGGTGCCGAACTCAGGCCATTCGAGGCGGCCCGGCCTGTCCGACTGTGCGAAACGACACGCAGCCCCAATCGGGCTCGGTCGCTTATGCACTCCGGTGCGTCAGCACCGAACGCGCCCGCCCCTCAGACATCCTCACCGCCATGCCGATGACGTCACCGCGTTTCGCGTGCGGCGTGCACAGCCGTGTCGGATGCGGGCGAATGCCCACGCGGCCGAGATCGAGCCGGTCGGCATCCCAGCAGGCCTGGAGCGCGGCGTCTGCTTCCGTGTGCCCGTCGCTGTGCAGTCGCATCGCCTCGCACAGGCGCTCGAAGGCGGAAGGCTCGAGCTCGGTGATGACACCGTCCTTCCGGAGCCGGACCGCGAAGTCGGCGGCACGCCGGCCGTGCAGCGGGTCGTGCCCGTCGTTGTGCCGCTGGCTGTCGTGCAGAAAGGCGAACCAGGCCAGCACGGCCGGGTCGACATCCGCCGCCTCGGCCAGCGCCCGGCCATGAAACCACACGCGTGACCAGTGCGGCAGCCCGTGGATGCCGCCCGCAAAGTGCAACCTGAACTGCGGCCGCACGACGGCCAGCGCCTTGTGGACGATGGGCTTGCAGCGCTCGCTCATGCCGCAAGCATCACACGTCGCCCTGGCCCTGGGAAGGCTTGCGCGGCCCTCAGCCCCGCCGCAGGCCCGCGTGCGACCGCAGCTCGTCCACCTCGAGCAGCAGCCGCGTGCGCTCGGTGTGCGCCACGTGTCGCCAGGGCGTGGCCGTGAGGGCGCCCTCCAGGGCCCACAACAGGTTCAGGCTGGGCCGCAGGCCGGCCGCCTGCACCTGCACGAAGGCCCGGGCCGCGCCCAGCCGCCGCAGCTCGTCGGGCGAGCCGATGCCGGCCGTTCGAAGCATGGCCTCGGACTTTGGCCCCAGGCCCGGCAAGGCGCGCAGCGTGGCCGGGGCTGGCCGCGGGTCAGGGTCAGTGTGTTCGCTCGAAGTGGCCGGCATGCACGGTCTCGGGGTCGATCAGCGCCATGATGCCGGCCAGAGCCGGCGCCTGCTGGCTGCGCGCCATGGCCGCCTGGGCGGCCTGCAGGCTCGTCCACTCGACGACGTCGGTCCAGCGGGCGGCGACGGGATCGCGATAGCTCTGCCGGCCCACGAAGCCCGGCTGCGTGGCGGCCCACTCGCCGAGCGTCTTCATCGCCGCGAGCTGGTCGCCCGGCGAGACCTCGGGCACGAAGGCGAAGTGGACGATCTCGAAGCAGGGGTCGGTGTCGTTCATGGCGGACTCCATGGGGTTGGGAGGTCGCCATCCTCGTGTCGATGGGTGCCAGAAGATGGCACCATTGATGCGTGGCACGATCCGCCGACGAACGCATCCTGGCCCTGCTCGCCGACGGCCAGGTCTGGACGGGCCCCGCCCTGGCGGCGCAGGCCGGCGTGAGCCTGCGCACGGTGCGGCGCGCGGTGGCCACGCTGCGTGAGTCCGGCGTGGCCATCGACACCGATGTCGGCCGCGGCGGCGGCATGCGCCTGGGTGCGCGCAGTGCCCTGCCGCGCCTGCGGCTCTCGCACCGCGAGGCCCTGGGCCTGCTGTTTGCGCTGGCCGTGGCCGAGTCGCTGGGCCTGCCGCTGCTGGGCAGCGGCATCGCTGGCCTGCGCACGCGGCTGTCGGCCACCTTCGCGCCGCCCGAGCGGGCCGAGGTCCACCGGCTGCGCCGGCGCATCCTGATCGGGCAGCCGGCGTCCGAGGCGGTGCGGCGTTCGTGGCACGAGCCCGAAGCGGCCCAGACGCGCCGGCTGCAGGAGGCCTTCATCGCGTCGCGCGTGCTGCGCTTCCGCTACCAGGCCCGGGACCAGCGCGTCTCGTGGCGCTGCGTGGAGCCTCAGTACCTGCTGCTCAACCATCCAGCCTGGTACCTGCTGGCGCTGGACCGCGACGCGGCCGAAGGCCGAACCTTCCGGCTGGATGGCATCGCGCAGCTCCAGGTGCAGGACGAAGGCTTCGCGCCGGTGCCGCCCGAGCGCCTGGCGCCCGACGTGGGCGGCTGGTTCCGGCCGCTGTAGCGGCCGCCGCTCAGAACGTGATGATCTGCCGCCCTTCCAGCAGCAGCTGGCGCAGGCTGGCGTGGCCACGGTCGTCGCCCAGCATCGGCACCTGCGCGGCTTCCAGCGCGTCGAGCACGCCGTAGCTCTTGGCGCAGTAGCGGCAGGCGCCACGCAGCGCCGGGGCGGCCTTGCTCCAGCTGTGGTGCAGGTCGCTGCCCGGCACCAGCATCTCGGCCAGCGCGGTGGTGCCGGCGCCGTCGAACACCAGTGCGACGTCGTCGCCGCCGCGGCGCAGCTCGTCGACGAACATCATGGCGCGGTAGACGGCCGACTTGCCCGCGCCTTCGAGCTTGGAATGGATGACGACGGCGATGCGGTTCATGCGGTTCTCCTGGAGGATGTGGTGACGGCGAGGATCAGGCCCGCCATCACGATGACGAGGCCGGCCGTTTCGGCGGCGGTGGGCACGTGGCCGAGCACCGGCCACGCCATCAGCGCGGCCAGCCCCGGCGCCAGCGCCGGGAAGACCGCCGCGCGCGCCGGCCCGAGCAGGCGCACCATGGTGGCGTAGGTGAAGAGCGTGCCGGCACCGGCGATGGCGCCCTGCACCAGCACCTCGGTCCACAGCACGGTGGCGCTGGCGGCGGCCAGGCGGGCCGCGCCCTCGACCACCAGGTACGCGGGCACGTAGGTCAGCAGCGCCGACACCGAGATCACGGCCGTGGCCAGCAGCGGGTCCAGCCGGTGGCGGCGCAGCAGGATGCCGAAGCCGGCCCACAGCGTGCCGGCGGCGACGAACATCGCATCGCCCGCCAGCGCGCGGCCGCTGAACGACGCCGCCTCCACGCCGCTGAGCAGCACCAGCCCGCCCAGCACGATGCCGATGCCGATGCCCTTGCGGGGCGTGAGCCGGTCGCCCAGCACCAGAGCGGAAAGCACGAGGCCGGCCAGGCTCATCGCCGCAAACGGAAACACCGCCGCGTGGCTGGCCGGCGCAAACTGCAGCGCGCCGAACATCAGCAGCCCGAAGGGCGTGCCCGCCAGCGCGGCCACCGCCAGCCACAGGCGCCAGCGGCCCAGCAGCATCTCGCGCCTCTGGCGCAGCGTGTGCAGCAGCAGCGGCAGCATCAGCAGGCCCGCGACGCCAAAGCGCAGGGCCGTCAGGTCGCTGGCGTGCAGGCCCTGCGCGATGCCCCAGCGGGCGTAGACCGTGTAGAGGGCGCCGATGCTGGCGGCGGTCAGCCCGACGGCGATGCCCACTGCCAGGCGCGGGGCCTCGGCAGGGGCGGCCGGCGCGGCCAGGGTGGCGGTGTTCATCGTGCGGCTCCTGGCGCGGCGGTGGCAGTCACAGCGCTGGGGCTGCCGGGAAGTCCACCGGCACCTGCGTCGTGGCGTGCAGGTAGTTGGTGACGGTCTTGTCGCCGATGACGACGATCACGTCGACCAGGTTCTCGGGCGTCCAGCCGGCGTCGAAGAAGGCCTGCACGCGGGCCGGGTCGGCATGGCCGCGCTCGCTGGCGATGTTCTTCACGAGCTTGGCCAGCGCGTCGAGCTTCGGCTCCCAGCTGGCGCCGCCGCGGCGGATCTCGATGATCTGCTCGGGCTTGAAGCCCACCATGCCGCCGATAACGGTGTGCGCCGCCAGGCAATACTGGCAGCCGTTGACCTGGCTGACCACGAGGTTCACCACTTCGCGGGCCTTGCCGGTGATGCTGCTCTTCGCGTTCTGGAAGGCCAGGTAGTTGCCCAGCGCGTGCTCGGACAGCGCGAGCGTGGCGTACAGGTTGGGCACCATGCCCAGGCCCTTCTTCAGCTGGTCGAAGAGGGCCTGGTTGGCGGGGGACACCTGGTCGCGGGTCGGGACTTGGATCGTGTTCATGGCGTGTGCTCCTTCAGTCGGGGTCGGTGGGGTGGGGGTTACTGCGCGGTGTAGCCGCCGTCGACGGTGACGCTCTGCCCCGTGAGGTAGCGCGCCGCATCGCTGGCGAGGAAGACGACGGTCTGGGCGATCTCGTCGGGCGTGGCCGCCCGGCGCGCCGGAATGGAGGCCAGGAAGCCGGCCTTGGCGGCTTCGTCGCCGCCGGTGAAGCGGTCCAGCATCTCGGTAGCCACGGGCCCGGGGGCGACGGCGTTCACACGCACCCCGCTGGCCGCGCCTTCGAGCGCGGCGCTCTTGGTCAGGCCCTCGACGGCGTGCTTGCTGGCGGCATAGACCGAGGCCCCGGCGATGCCCACCTGGCCGGCCACCGACGAGAGGTTCACGATGGCGCCCGCGCCCTGCCTGAGCATCACGCGCATCTCGTGCTTCAGCGCCAGCAGCGTGCCCAGCACGTTGGTCTCGAAGGTGGCGGTGTAGTTGTCGACGCTCTGGCCGGTGATGGGCCCGAGCTGGCCTTCGGTGCCGGCGTTGTTGACGGCCACGTCCAGGCGGCCGAAGCGCTCGACCGTCTGCTCGACGAGGCTGCGCACTTCGGCTTCGACGCGCACGTCGGCGCGCAGGAACTCGGCCTGGGCGCCCAGGGCGCGCAGCTCGGCGGCCAGTGCGAGGCCGGCGTCGTCGCGGCGGCCGCTGACGACGAGTCGGGCGCCCTGGCGGGCGAAGGCCAGCGCGGTGGCGCGGCCGATGCCGGTGAGGGCACCGGTGACGAGGACGACGGGTGGGTTCATGGTGGGCTCCGGGTGGGGTGAACGGGTTGCGATGGAGCGAACTCTGATTGCTTCCAGGCCATGCCGGTAGACCGGCGGAAGGCCTAACATTCATTCCCATCAGGACTGAAAGCACGCCGATGGACCGCCTCACCGCCATGCAGACCTTTGTGCGCGTCGTCGAGGCGGGCAGCTTCTCGGCGGTGGCGCGCGAGATGGGCGCCACGCAGAGCGCCGTGAGCAAGCAGGTGGCCGCGCTGGAGCGCGCGCTGGGTGCGCGGCTGCTGGGCCGCACGACACGTTCGCTGGGCCTCACGGAGGAAGGCGAGCGCTACTTCGAGCAGGCGCGCCGGCTGGTGGCCGAGGTGGCCGAGGCCGAGTCGGCGCTGCGCGCGGGCCAGCAGCGGCTGAGCGGCTGGCTGCGCGTGGCGGCCTCGGTGGGCTTCGGCCGGCTGAAGCTGCTGCCGGTGGTGCACGACTTCCTCGACCACCACCCCGAGGTGCGCATCGACCTGCGCCTGGCCGACGGGTTCGTCGACCTCGTCGAGCAGGGGCTGGACGTGGCGCTGCGCGTGGGCCACCTGGCCGACAGCAGCCTCGTCGCGCAGCGCATCGGCACCACGCAGCGGCGCCTGGTGGCGCACCGCGACCTCGTGCGCCGGCTGCAGCGCAAGGGCCCCAAGCCGCCGCGCCACCCGGACGAACTGGCGGCGCACGACTGCCTCGTCTACACCGAGCTCGCCACGCGCGACCAGTGGGCCTTCGTCGCCGGCCCGGGCGCGAGCGAGCCACCGGGCACCGAGCGCACGGTGCGCGTGAAGGGGCGGCTGCAGACCAACAGCAGCGAGGTCATCCGCGCCGCGGTGCTGGCCGGGCGCGGCATCGGCTACTCGCCCGACTGGCTGTTCGACGCCGAGCTGGCCTCGGGTGAACTCGTCACGCTGATGCCCGACTGGCAGACACCGCCGCTGCCCATGCACCTGGTGAGCCCGGCCCAGCGGCAGCACTCGGCCAAGGTCAGGGCCTTCGGCGAGTTCGTGCGCGCGGCGTTGACGGAGCGGGCGCGCTAGCCCGGGTCACGCGGGCGCGAGTGGCCCGTGGAAAAGCGGATCTCGAAGCCGATGCCCAGGCCCCGAAGGCCCTCGACGATGGCCAGCGTCGCCCGTTGCGTGTCGACCAGCCGCTTCACGATCGCCAGCCCCAGCCCGCTGCCCGGCTGCTCGGAGCCCGGCACGCGGTAGAAGCGTTCGAACACCTTCGCGCGCAGCTCGGGCGCGATGCCGGGGCCGTCGTCGAGCACCTCGAGCTTGAAGCCGTCGTCGGCGCCCGACAGCCGCACCAGCACCTGGCCGCCCGCCGGCGTGTAGCGGATGGCGTTGTCCACCAGGTTGTCGAGGATCGAGCCGAAGCCCGCGCGCTGGATCTGCGCCACCAGCCGCTCCGGCGCCTCGAGCGAGAGGGTCACGCCGCGGCTGCGCGCCAGCGCCGAGACCTGCGCCACGCGCCGGCGGCAGAACTCCGCCACGTCCAGCAGTTCCGCGGCCCCGCCGGAGTGGCCGGACTCGAGCCGGGCCATGGTCAGCAGCTGGCTCAGCAGGTGCGAAGCGCGGTCGATGCCCTGCTGGAGCTCGGCCGCGGCGATCTGCCGATGCGCCGGATCGGTGGTGTGGGCCAGCAGGTGCGCCTGCGCGGCCACGGCGGCCAGCGGCGTGCGCAGTTCGTGCGCGGCATCGGCCAGGAAGCCGCGTTCCGTTTCGAGCCGCGAGCTCTCTCGGGCCAGCAGGCCGTTCAGCTCGTCGACGATGGGCGTCAGCTCGCGGTAGCGCGGCGCGTCGCGCAGCGGGGTCAGGTCGCCCGGCTGCCGGTGGCCCAGTTGCGTGGCCAGGGCCACCAGCGGCCGGAAGCCGCCGCGCGCGGCCAGCCACGTGATCGCCAGCACCCAGAACAGGATCATCAGCTGAGCCAGGCCGATGATGCGCAGCATCGGCCACAGCGACGACCAGCGCAGCCGCTCGTCCTCGCCGATGTCCACGCGCACGCTGCCGTCGCTGCTCTGGGCCGCGACGGTGCGGAACGACCGGCCTTCGATCTCGCGTTGCGCAAACTCGCCGTCGTTGCGCGCCATGGCCTGCCGCGGCGCGCCGGCCGAACGGTGCAGCAGCGTGCCGTCACGCGACCAGACCTGGTAGGTGGCGACATAGTCCTCGCCCGAGTCCAGGCCGCGGATCACGCCGTCGATGAAGATGCGCTCGGCGGCCGCCAGCCGCTGCCGCATCCGGTCGGCGTCGGGCCCGGCGGCGCTGGCGGCCTCGGCCAGTGTCTGTGCCAGCGTGTACATGCGCCGGTCGAGGTCGCCGTTGCCGATCGCGCTCATCGTGTTGACGAGCCAGACCGTCAGCGCCACCCAGGCCAGGCCCATGGCCACGGCCTGCCAGGCGATCAGCCGCGCGACCAGCGAGCGCGGCGTCACGCCTTCTCCAGCGCGTAGCCCACCCCGCGCACGGTGGTGATGCGCTGCGCGCCGATCTTGCGGCGCAGGTTGTAGACGTGCACGTCGAGCGTGTTGCTCTCGGTGGTTTCGGTGAGCGACAGCGTGTTCTCGATCTCCAGGCGCGTCATCACGCGGCCGGGGTCGGCGGCCAGCACGCTGAGGATGCCGTACTCGCGGGCCGACAGCGTCACCGGCTGGCCGTCGACGCTCACGGTGCGCCGCGTCGTGTCGATGCTGAGCGTGCCCACGGTCCACACGGCGCTGAGCTGGCGGCCGCGGCGCCGCAGCAGCACGCGGATGCGCGAGAGCAGCTCCTCCATCGCAAAGGGCTTGGGCAGGTAGTCGTCGGCGCCGGCGTCCAGGCCCGTCACGCGGTCGGACACGGCGTCGCGCGCGGTCAGCATCATCACCGGCACGTCGAGCTCGCGGCGGCGCAGCCACGCCAGCACGTCCAGCCCCGAGCCGTCGGGCAGCACGATGTCCAGCAGCACCAGCTCGAAGGCTTCCTGCTCGAGGAACTGGCGCGCCTCGGTGCAGCCGCGCACCCACAGCGTGGGCAGGCCCTGATCGCGCAGCACGCGGGCCAGCGAGTTGCCCAGCGGCAGGTCGTCCTCGACGAGCAGCACTCTCATGCGCGCGGGCTCGGGTCTGGGCTCATGCCGGCAATCTAGCGCAGGCGGGCCCGCCGCGGCCGCTTGGGCGCGGCCCGGCTGAGGCGGTCTTCATCTGCGCTTCATCCGGCGGGCCGGGCCGGCGGCGCGACTTCACCGGTGCTTCATGTGCCGCCGCGCAGACTGCCTTCATCGCCGAATCGGCATCCATTCCTGAAGACCGCATGTCCCGCCTTCTGTCCCGCGCTCTGCCCAGCTTCCTGGCCCGACTCTCGACGGCCGCCGCCGCCGGCCTGCTCTCGCTGGGCAGCCACGCGCAATCCACCGGCCCCGCCCGCACCGGCTGGGAGTTCAGCGCCGGCCCGGCGCTGTTCTCGGTGCCCAAGTACCTGGGGTCCGACGAGCGGCGCACGCTGCTGATCCCCTTCGTCGAGGCCAAGGGCCCCAACGGCCTGTTCGCCAGCGTCGAGCGCGGATTCGGCCAGGAGCTCAAGCTGGGCGAGTCGACGCGCGTGGCCTACAGCCTGGCCCTGGACCTGAACACGCGCCGCCGCAAGGACGACGTGCGCTTTGCCGCACTCGAAGACATCAAGGAGGCGCCCGCCCTCCGCCTGGAAGGCGAGGAGAGCCTGGGCCGCTTCACCGTCAGCGCCACGGCGCAGGCGCGTCTGGGCCGGGCCAGCCAGTCCGGGCTGGTGATCTCGCTCGAAGGTGCGTACGAGCTGACCCAGGCCCGCGACTTCCTGCTCAGCGTCGGGCTCAACACCCGGCTGATGAACGCGCGCTTCGCACGCAACTTCTTCGGCGTGAGCCCGGCGCAGGCGGCGGCGTCCGGCCTGCGCGCGTACGAGCCCGCCGGCGGCCTCTACAGCGTTGCGCCGTTCGTGCAGGCGCTGGCGCGCATCGACGATGACTGGACCCTGTTCGCCCGCGCCGAGGCCGGCCGTCTGCGTGGCGACGCGGGCCGCAGCCCGCTGGTGCGCCAGGCGCGGGGCGAGGTGCTGGTGATCAGCGCCTCGCGCGCCTTCTGAGGGCGCGGCCGTGCAACGCCTGGCCTTCCGCATGCCGCTGCTCGCCGCGCTCCTGGGGTTCTGGTTCCTGATCGGCAGCGCGCAGGACGGCGCCGCGCGCTGGCCCGCCTTCGAGGCTGAGACGGTGGCTGGCCGCGCCGTGAAGCTGCCCGCCCTGCTGACGGCGCCGCGCACCGTGGTGCTGGTCGCCTACAGCGAGGAACAGCAGCAGGACGTCGACCGCTGGATGGCGGCGCTGGAGCTCAAGTCGCGCAACATCCCGTGGCTGCAGGTGCCCGTGCTGGGCAGGACCAACCCCTTCTTCCAGAACCTCATCCTCACCGGCCTGCGCCGCAGCTTGCCGGACAAGGCCGACCGCGAGCGCGTGGCCGTCACCTTCGTCGAGGGCGACGAGTTCCGCCGCAGCCTGGCTCTGGGTGGCGAGGGCCGTGTGATGCACGCGCTGGTGGTCGAACGCTCGGGTGCCGTCGCGCTGCGGTTGGACGGGCCCCACACCCCCGAGAAGGGTGCGCGGCTGCTCGCCGCCCTGGCCACGCCGTGAGCGCCGCCCTGTCGGCCGGCGCGCCGCGCTTGTCGTGGGTGGCAGTGAGCATGCTGGTGGGCGACCGCACCAAGTTCTTCGCGCTGGTGTTCGGCTTTGCCTTCGCCACGCTGCTGATGGCGCAGCAGAGCGCCTTCTGCATCGGCCTGGTGGGCACGGCCGGCAACGCGGTGCTCGACGTGCCGCAGGCCGATGTCTGGGTCATGCGCCGGGGCACGCGCACCATCGAAGGTGCGCTGCCGATGCCCGACAGCGAGCTGCAGCGCATCCGTGGCGTGGCCGGCGTGGCGCAGGCGGTGCCGATGTCGCGCGGCGCCGCGACCGTGCGGCTGCGAGGCGGCGGCTCGCAGGCCGTGGCGGTGATCGGGGTGGACGACGTCACGCTGCTGGGCGTGCCGTCGCGCGTGCTGCAGGGCCGGGTGGAAGACCTGCGCCAGCCCGACGCCGTGCTGCTGAACCGCAGTGCGCACGAGAAGCTCTTTCCCGGCGAGCCGCTGGCCTTGGGCCGCGTCTTCGAACTCAACGACCGGCGCGCCGTGGTGCGCGGCATCGTGCAGACGCGGCCCTGGTTCGCCAGTTCCGATGTGCTGTTCACGCGCTACGCCACCGCGCGGCAGTACGTGCCGGCGGGCCGCAACACGCTGTCGTTTGCGCTCGTGCGCGTCGCGCCCGGAGCCGATGCCGCGCCGGTGGCCTCGGCCATCGAAGCAGCCACCGGCCTGAAGGCCGTCACGGGGCCGGCCTTCACGGCCGAGAACATCGCCGACGTCGTCGACAACAGCGGCATCGTGCTGGCCTTCGGCGTCGTCGTGGCGCTCGGTGCGCTGGTGGGCGCGGTGATCGTGGGCCTCACGCTGAGCCTGTTCATCCGCGACAACCTCAAGGCCCTGGGCGCGCTCAAGGCCATGGGCGTCAGCAACGCCGGTGTCGTGCGCATGGTGCTCACGCAGGCCTGCCTGGCGGCGCTGCTGGGCTACGCGGCGGGCATCGGCCTGACCGTGGGGCTGATCCAGGCGCTGGCGCTCAATGTGAGCGACTTCAGCACCTTCCGCGTGCCGACATCGGTGCTGGCCGGCAGCGCGGCGGCCGTGCTGGCGATGACGGTGCTGGCTGCCTGGCTGTCGGTGCGCCGCGTGCTCCACACCGACCCGGCGGAGGTCTTCCGATGAACACCACTGCTCACACGCCAGGCGCGGACTTCGTGGACACCGAGCCCAGCGGCCCCTGGGCGGTCGAGTGCCGCGGGCTCAGCCGCGACTTCGGCGACGGCAGCGCCCGGCGCCGCGTCATCGACGGCGTCGACCTGGGCATCCGCGCCGGTGAGCTGACGCTGCTGGTCGGACCCTCGGGCTGCGGCAAGACCACGCTGGTCTCGCTGATGGCGGGACTGCTGAGCCCCTCGCAGGGCTCCGTGCGGGTGTTCGGCCAGGAGCTCGCCGGCCTGGACGCGCGCGCACTCACGGCCTTCCGGCTGCAGCAGGTGGGCTTCATCTTCCAGCAGTTCAACCTGCTCGCCACGCTCACCGCGGCCGAGAACGCCGGCCTGCCGCTGAGCGCCCAGGGCGCCAGCCGCGACGAGGCCACGCAGGCGGGCCGCGCATGGCTGCAGCGCCTGGGCCTGGGCGATCACGCCGACAAGCGGCCGGCGCAGCTGTCCGGCGGCCAGCAGCAGCGCGTGGCGATTGCGCGCGCGCTCGTGCACGGCCCGCGCTTCGTGGTGTGCGACGAGCCCACCTCGGCGCTGGACGCGGCCTCGGGTCGCACCGTGATGCAGCTGCTGGCCTCGGCCGCCGTCGACGCCACGCGCGCCGTGGTGGTGGTGACGCACGACAGCCGGGTGCTGGACTTCGGCAACCGCATCGTCGAGATGGAAGACGGCCGCATCACCGCCGATCGCCCGGGTTCCCGCGCCCTGCGGCCCGTGCCCGAACAACCGCCACCCAACGGATCCACGTCATGAAGATGCCCCGACACGCGGTGCTGGCCACGGCCACCGTCGCCGCGCTGGCGACGGTGGGCTACGCCATCCACCAGTCGTCTCCGGCCCCGGTCGCCGCCACGCCGGCGGCGCCCGCCGAAGCCAGCCCGCCCGAGGCCCGCCGCGTGGCCGGCACCGGCGTCGTCGAGCCGGCCGGCGAGCCTGTGGCACTGGCGCCCGCCACGGGCGGCGTGGTGGCGGCGCTGCGCGTGAAGCCGGGCGACACGGTGCGGCGTGGCGAGCTGCTGCTGGCGCTGGAGGCCGAGCCCGCCATCGCCGAACTGCGGCTGCGCGAGGCGGCCGAGCTGACCGCCCGACGCGCACTGGAGACTGCCGAGGAAGAAGCGCGCGAGAAGGCCGCGCTGCTGGCCCTGTACCGCGGCCTGGAAGGCAGCGATGCGTTGGTGCCCGAAGAGCGCCTGCGGCGCGACGCCGCGTGGCGCCAGGCCCTGGCGCGCGTGGCCGCCGCGCAGGCGGCCGTGGCAGAGGCCCGCGCCGCCGCCTCCCTGGCGGCCGCGCGCGTGGCCCAGCACACGCTGCGGGCGCCGGTGGACGCCTGGGTGCTGCAGGTGCGCAGCCGGCCCGGCGAGTGGGTGCAGCCCGGCGGCGCGGCGCCGCTCACCCTGGCCCGGCTGGGGCCGCTGCAGGTGCGCGTGGACATCGACGAGGCCGACATCGCGCGCCTGGCCGAGGGCAGCGACGCCACGGTGGTGGCGCGCGGCGACGGCGTGCCGGTGACGGCGCGCTTCGTCCGCGCCGAGCCGCTGCTCACGCCCAAGCGCAGCCTCAGCAACGCCAGCGACGAGCGCGTGGACACCCGCGTGCTGCAGCTGCTGTTCGAGCTGCCGGCCGGGGCCGCCGGGTTCCGCATCGGGCAGCAGGTGGATGCCTTCGTGGCGGCCCGGGCGGCGTCGGCACCGGCGCCGATGCGGCTGTCGGCAGCGCGATGAGCGGCACGATGCCCCCCGCGAGGCTGACCCGCTCCGGCTGCGGCGCCGCGGCCGTGATGGCGCTGGCGCTGCTGAGCGGATGCGCCGGCGCGCCCCCGGCGCCGGCCCCGGAGCCACCGCCCGTGCCGGCCCGCTTCGGCGACGCCGCGCCGGCCATCGCCATGCCACGCCCGTCGGCGGCCGTGCAGGCCACCTGGGGCTGCCTGGGCGACCCGGTGCTGGCCGCGGCCGTGGAACAGGCGCTGCAGCAGCATCCCGACATCGCGCTGGCCGCCGCGCGGCTGGCGCAGGCCGAGGCCGTGGCGCGCCTGCGCCAGGCCGAGCGCCGTCCGCGGCTGGACGCCTCGGCCGGTGCCAGCCGGCAGCGCGTGCCCGAGGACGAACGCGTCGCGGGTGACGCTGATGCGCGCACGTCCAGCCGGTTCAAGGCCACGTTGTCGGGCCGTTGGGACCTCGACCTGCCCGGCCGCCTGGCGCTGGCGGCCTCGGCCGACACCGCGCGCTGGGCCCAGGCCCGCGCGCAGGCCGACGACAACCGCCGCCGCGTGGCGGCCGACGCCGCGCTGCTGGTGCTGCAGCTGCGCGCGCTGCAGCAGCGCCTGCAGGCGCGCGAGGACTCGCTGCAGGTGCAGCGTGCGCAGCAGGCGCTGGCCGAACGGCGCCAGGCCGCCGGCCTGGCGGCCGCCACCGACGCCGCCCGCGAGCGCGTGGCGCTGGCGCAGGGCGAGGCCGTGCAAGCGGGCCTGCAGCGCGAGTGGCGCGACGGCCTGCAACGCCTGGCGCAGGACCTCGACCTGCCGGCCGCGGTCGTGCAGCGCTGGCTGGCGTCCGCGGCCGACGGCCCGGGCTCGGGCTGCACGCTGGAACCCGGCCTGCCCGCCGAGCTGCTGACACGCCGGCCCGACCTGCTGGCCGCCTACCAGGGCGTCGTCGCCGCGGCCGCCGAGCGTGGCGTGGCCGAGGCCGGCCGCCGCCCGACGCTGGTGCTGGACTCGGCGCTGGGCTGGTCGGCCGTGACGCTGTCGGGACTGTCGGGTGGCGGTGCGCTGCTGGCCAGCCTGGGTGCCACGCTGGACCTGCGGCTCTTCGACTTCGGGCGCATCGAGGCCGAGATCGACCGCAGCCGCGCCGCCGAGCGCGAAGCCTGGCTGCGCTACCGCAACGCCGCACGCCTGGCCGTGGCCGAGGTGGAGGCGGCGCTGGCGGCCATCAACACGGGGCAGGCGGCGGTGGCGGCGCTGGATGCGGCGCTGGCGCAGCAGGCCCGGGTGGCGCAGGACGCCGGGCTCGTGGCGTCAGCCGGCCTGGCCGACCCCGCCGCCCGGCTCGCGGCGCTGCAGGCGCACGCACTTCTGCGCGAGCAGCAGGCCGAGGCCCGACTGCAGGTGCAGCAGGCCACGGCCCGGCTGATCCGCGACCTGGGGCGTGTGCCGTGATGGGGCCTGGGGCCCGTCCGTTCGCAACACAAGGGAACTGCGCGGAAGGGTCCTTCTCACAAGACCGGTGAGGTGAGCGCTGCCTGATGGCCGCGGATCCTGGCGCTTTCGACCCCCCACCGACCATCCGATCCACCCGTCCACCATCGGGAGTCCCCATGAACCCCTTGACCAATCCCCGCATCCTGGCGCTGTGCATCGCCGCCTGGGCGGGCAGCCTGCACGCGCAGATCGTGCGCAACCCGGGCCTGCAGGTGAACGAGGCGGTCTCGCCGATCCCCGAGGGCTGGCGCGCCGATGGGCGGGCCGAACGCATGGCCGCGGACCCGACGGTGCAGGTGGCGGGACGGCCGACGCTGCGCATCGACTACGTGGCATCGGCGCCGTATGCGGGCCTCGTACAACGGCTGGACGCCAGCGTGCTGACGGGGCGGCGCGTGCTGGTGCTGGGTTGGCTGGCGCGCGACCGCGAAGCGGCCGCCGTGGGGGTGTGGATCCGCGCCTTCAACGCCGAACGGCAGAGCGTGGCCTATGCGAACAGCTACGAGCAGCCCCTGCCCGCTGACCGCACCGTGCGGCGGCACGAGCTGTCGTTCGTGGTGCCCGCCGATGCCGTCGCGGTCCTGGTCGGGGCGTCGGTGTACGGCGCCGACGGCAGCGCGTGGTTCGGTGGCATCGACGTGCGAGCCGAGGGCCACGAGGCCCGCCCCGGCCAGCCGTGATCCACGCGCTCAGGGATCGGCCAGGCAGGCCTCGTGGCCGGGCGGCAGTACCGTGGCCCGGCGCTCCTTCGAGACCATCGCGCCGCACGTCGAGTACCGGCTGACGGCGCTGGGCCACTCGCTGCGCGAGGCGGTGTGCGGGCTGGACCGGTGGGTTGAGATGAACCTCTACCGCATGCACGCTGCCGAGCCGAAGCTTTCAGACTGCGTGGCGGTTGGCGTCGCCACGCGCGGGGCCTGTGATCACGGGCTCAGATGACGACCCGGGCCGCGGCCGTGGACCGGTCTCCGGTGTTCGGCGTGCCTTGCGGTTCGATGAGCAGGATGTGCGCTTCCTCGTCGGCCACAGGACAGTGCTCCAGGCCCTTGGGCACCACGAACATCTCGCCCGGCCCCAGCTCGACCTGGCCCTCGCGCAGCAGGATGGTCAGGTGGCCCTTGAGCACGAGGAAGAAGTCGTCGGTGTCGTCGTGCTTGTGCCAGGTGAACGGGCCCTTCACCTTGACCACCATCAGGTCGTGGCCGTTGAACTGGCCGACCGTCCTCGGCTTGTAGTGATCGGTGAATGTGGCGAGTTTCTTGGCGAGATTGATGGGCTTCATGGATCAGCGTGTGTTGAAGAGGGCAGAGACCAGGGGCACCGCGTCGTCGAGCGAGTCCAGCACCATCCACACGGATGCGGCGAGTGCCGGCGCGGGTGCCTTCAGGTCGGGCACGAGGATCACCTCGGCCCCGGCGGCCATCGCGGCCGCGGCGCCGTGCTCGCTGTCTTCGAAGGCGATGCACCGGGCCGGATCGACGCCCAGCCGCGCGGCGGCCAGCCGGTAGACGGCCGGATCCGGCTTGCCCCGCGGGACTTCGTCGCCGCCGGCCGTGGCCTGGAAGAAGGGCCTGACGCCGGCACGGCCCAGGCGATCATCGATCTCCGACGCGGTGGAGGAAGACGCCACTCCGCAGGGCACGCCCTGAAGCTGGAGCGCGCGCAGCAGCGCGTGGGCGCCCGGCTTCAGCGGAAACACCCGCTGACCGGCCCGCGCCTGCAGCCGGCTTCTGGCCGCCGAGCGCACGGCCTGGAACGTGGCCTCGTCGCCCAGCATGGCCACGAGCAGCTCGTTCGACTCGTGGTCGTTGAGCCCGACGACCTGCAGGTACTGGGCGTGATCCAGGCGCACACCAGCCTCGAGGGCCGAGTCCATCCAGGCCTTCATGACCACGCGCTCGGAGTCGATCAAGGTGCCGTCCATGTCGAAGAGAGCGGCCTGCACGGGCCCTGCGGACCGCCTGATGGACGTCGCGGCATTCACGGCTGCACATCTCCCACGACCACGCCTGAGCCACCGTAGCCCAGGTAGACGCGGCCGAACACATTCTTGTCGCCTTCGACGGTGTTGACGCCGTCCAGCCTTCCGTCGGCGTAGTCGCCGATCTGCACGAAGCTGGCGCCGTTGTCGGTGGAGCGCCAGATGCCGTAGGCCGTGCCGCGGTACGAGCCCACGAAGTAGATCGTGGGGTAGCCGCCGCTGGCGGCCGGCTGCCCGGGACTGAGCGCGCGACCGAAGCCGACATCGCGCACGTTGGTGGCACCGGGCACGTTGGTCCAGGTCGCGCCGCCGTCGGTGGAGCGGCGCAGCGGCTGGTTGGGGTTGCCCTGCAGCGGCCCGGGCGTGAAGAACAGGTGCCCGGCCTGGCCCGGCACGGCCTTCAGGTGGGCGTGGAAGACGGAGAAGTCGGTGAGCCAGCCCACGAAGCGCTGCTGCCAGGTCTGGCCGCCGTCGGTGCTGCGCCAGACGCCCGCCAGCGAGCCCGGCGAGAGGTCCGTGCCGCCGTCGGCGCGTGCCGTGGTGCGCAGGCTCGAGCTGTACAGGTAGAAGGTGCCGGGTGCCACCTTGTCGGCCGCCAGGATCTTGCGGTTCAGGAAGTACGAGCTGCTGAACCCCAGGGTCTCGTTGGACGCCGGTGCCGGCAGGGCCACCGGCCGCCACGTGGCGCCGCGGTCGCGCGTCACGTAGGGCAGCCGCTCGATGCTGGCCTCGCCCAACCCGGCCCACACGATGTTGTCGGGGTTGTCGGCCGCCACCGCGATGCCGCCGTTCCAGAACGCCAGCACGTTGGCGTCGACGAAGGGCTCGTTCATCGGCTGGGTGGCGAAGGTGTTCCAGGTCTTTCCGTTGTCGGCCGACCAGCCGGCCTGGAAGCTCGCACGTGACTTGCAGCAGAACAGGTGGCTGGTGGTGTTGGCCACCAGGTAGCCTGGCTGCGCCGGCGTCCAGTCCATCTGCCAGGTGCTGTTGAAGTCACGCGTGGGGTAGCGCCGCGTGGGGAAGGCGTCGGGCGTGTCGTGCAGGAAGATGGACTGGTCCCAGTGCGCCGTGACCACCGTCTGCCCCGGCGCGGAGACGATGTCGTTGGTCACCAGCTCCTCGATGCCGCGGCTTTCGGCGCGCCATTCCACGCGCAGCGTGCTGTCGGTGACGTCGGCCTTCCAGACGCCGAAGCCCTGCGCCACCCACAGCCTGCCGGGCACTTTGGGGTCGAACTTGACCTGGGCGTTGGTGAAGAAGTCCTGGTCGGTGAAGGCGAGGTAGCCCACGTCACCCGTCGCGGTTCGGATGTTGGGCATCTGCAGCTTCGTCCAGGTGCCGCCGCCGTCCAGGCTGCGCCAGCCCTGGCCGCCGCCGGTCCAGGCGTAGATGCGGTTCGGGTTGGCCGGGTCCACCGTGACCGAGGCCGCGAACACGCCGGGCTCGGGTGAGATGTTGGCCCAGCGGCCGCCGCGGTAGCGCCAGACGTTGCGGAGATTGAAGCCCAGGCCGTCGACCGCGTACACGGTGCCGTCGCTGGCCACCTCGGCACGCGAGGCGGCCTTAGGCGTGTCGGGGCCGCCGGCCACCTGCTGCCAGCTGCGGCCGCCGTCGCTGCTGCGCCAGACGCCGTTGCCGGCGGAGTCGGCATAGGCCACCGTGGTGGAGCCGCCCGAGGCCGCGCTGGACGCATCGAAGAACACGTTGTTGCCAGCCGGCCCCGAGCTGTTCGACGAGCCGCCCACCGGAATGGCGGTGACGGTGCTCCAGCTCGCGCCCCCGTCGCGCGTGAGGCGCACGCCGTCGCTCGTGGTGCCGGCGAGCACGACGTCGGGGTTGCGCGGGTCGACCGCCAGGTTCGTGCGCCAGGTGCGGAAGCCGCCGTTGGCGTCGTTCGTGCTCGTCAGCGGAAATGCGGTGCGCTGCCACGAGCCGCCGCGGTCGTCGCTGCGGAAGACGCGGTTGGCCAGGAACAGGTACAGGCGGTTCGGGTCCGACGGCGCCGACACCACGTCGTAGGCGCCGCCGAGGTCGACCGTGTCGCGGTCTTCGGGCGGCATGCGGCTGCGCGTGACGAGCTGCACCCAGCGGTCGGATGCGGTGTCCCACAGGTAGGCGCCATACACGTCGGCCCGCGCCAGGCGCGTGATGCCGTCGGGGTTGAGGTCGATGCCGGTGATGAAGCCACCGCCGCCGATGGCCAGCGGCTTCCAGCGGTAGCCGAAGGCCGGGAAGCAGCTGGTGGCGCTCGTGTCGGTGGCGGGCCGGTAGGCGCACACGCCCGGCGAGGCATCGAAGCTCCGCGTCTGCACGAAGGTGCCGAGGCGGCCGGCCGTGCAGGCCAGGGTGGTCACCTGCACGGGCTGGGCGGTGCAGGCGGCCGGCGGCGGCGCGGGCGGTTCGCTGCCGCCGCCCCCGCTGCACGACCCCAGCAGCAGAGCCGTGAGCACCCAAGGTGCGGCAGCACGCAGGCCCAGGGGGCTGCCCTGACAGTCAAGCGGTTCAGGCATCGGAAGCAGACGATCGGTGAGGACAGCCCCGACTATCGGCATCCGCGTCGTCGGCAGATGAAGCCTTCATGAAGACGCCCGCCGCGGAGACGGGCGCCCGGTCCCTCAACCTTCGGGCACGTATTGCGCGAGGCCGTTGCCGAACGACCAGTCCACGCGCTGCACCTCGGTGATGTTGATGATCACGTCCTCGCGGCGCACGGCGCCGGTGGCGGCCACGTTGTCGGCGATGGCGCGGTACAGGGCGCGCTTGGTGTCGTTGCTGCGCCCGGCGGCGGCGGTGATCTGCACGAACATCGCCTGCGGCCGGTGCTCGACGCCCAGGAAGCTGGGCGCGATGACCAGGCCGTGCCCGGGCTCGTGCTCGGTGATGACCTGGAAGCGGTCCTGCTCGGGCACGTTGAAGGTGGCGACCATCGCGCGGTGCACGGCGTCGCCGAGTGCGGCGCGCACGGCTGGCGCGTGGCCGGTGGTGAGGTCGATGCGGACGAGCGGCATGAAGGCTCCTTGCTACTTCAGCAGGCCGCGCTGGCGGCCCAGGTTGACAGCCTCGGTGCGGCTGATGGCGCCGAGCTTGGCCAGGATCTCGCGCACATGGGTCTTCACCGTCCCCTCGGTCATGCCGAGCAGGCGGCCGATCTCCTTGTTGCCCAGGCCGAGCTGGATGTGCTCGAGCACCTCCTGCTCGCGCGGCGTCAGGTTCTCGGTGCTCATGCCGCTGGCGAGCTTGACGGCCACGTAGTCGGGCACCCAGCGCCGCCCGGCGGCCACGGCCTCGATGGCCGAGACGACTTCAGCGCGTGCCGCGGACTTCAGGATGTAGCCGCGGGCACCGGCGCGGATGCTCAGCACCACGTCCTGCTCGTGGTCGAACATCGTCATCACGAGCACCCGCGCCTCGCGATCCACGGCCAGCAGTTGCTGCAGCACCTGCAGGCCGTCGACACCGGGCATGCGCAGGTCCAGCGTCACCACGTCGGGCCGCAGCGCGCGGTAGCGCTCCAGCGCCTCGTCGCCGTTGGCGGCCTCGCCGGCCAGGGCCAGCCCGGGCTGGGCCTCGATGATGGCCGCCAGCCCGGCACGCAGGGCCGGGTGGTCGTCGACGACGAGCACACGCACCGGATCGTCGTGGATTGGGGCTGCCATGGCGGCATTGTGCGAGCGCGGTGTGCCGGCGGCCTCTGTCGATCGACAGACCGCTGCGCCCGCCGGCCGGGGCTCGCGGCCTTCGTCGGGCCGGCGGACGATGGCGGCATCGCCCACCCCAACGAGGAACCCCGCATGAGCGACCTGTCCGAACCCCCGGTGGCGCTGCGTGGCCCGGCGCGGCATCACCGCGTCATCGAGCCCAAGATCCATTACTACGGCACGCCGGTGCTGCTGCTGTCCACGCTGAACGAGGACGGCAGCAGCAACCTGGCGCCCAACTCCTCGGGCTGGTGGATGGGCCAGAGCTGCCTGCTCGGCATCTCCACGCGCGGCAAGACCTTCCAGAACCTGCAGCGCCACGGCGAGATCGTGCTCAACCTGGCCTCGGCCGACCTGGCGGCTGCCGTCGACCGGCTGGCGCTGACCACGGGGTCGAACCCGGTGCCCGGCTACAAGGCCGCCATCGGCACCGTGCATGTGGCGGACAAGTTCGGCCGCGCCGGGCTCACGCCGATACCGAGTGATGCCGTGCAGCCGCAGCGCGTGGCCGAGTGCCAGATCTCGCTGGAGGGCCGCGTCCGCGCCGTGCACGCGGTGGGCGCCACCGAGGCCCACCACGCCGCGGTGGAGATCACGGTGCTGCGCACCCATGTCGACGACAGCCTGCTCACCGGCAGCCGCCGCCACCACATCGATCCCGGCCGTTGGAAGCCGCTGATCATGAGCTTCCTGGAGTTCTACAGCCTGGGCGACGAACTGCGCGACTCGCGGCTGGCGCAGGTGTTCTGAACCGCGTACGGCGGCGCCTCAGCCGCCACGTGGCAGGCGCAGGGTTACCGTCACACCCTGGCCCGGTGTCGAAGCGACGCTGCAGTGCCCGCCGACCGAGGCCGCGCGCTGCGCCATGCCGGGCAGGCCGTAGCCGCCGCTGTCCTGCGGCCGCGCGGTGCCCTCGGCCGGCAAGCCGCGGCCGTCGTCACGCACCGTCAGCAGCACCTCGTGGTCGTTCCAGTCCAGGTGCAGTTCCAGAGTGCGGCAGCGTGCGTGCTTCATCGCGTTGTTGCTGGCCTCCTGCGCCACGCGCAGCACGACGTCCTGAGCTGCGGCAGACAAGGTGCAGCGACCGGCCCGCTGCGTGAAACGGCAGTCGATGCTGCCGCGCACCGTGCAGTGTTCCGCCAGTTCAGCGAGCGCGTCGCCCAGCGCGTCATCGCCCACGGGCAGGCTGCGCAGGGCCTGCACCGAGGCCCGCGCCTCGGCCAGGCCGCGGCGCGCGGTGCGCTCGATCAGCCCGGCCGTGCGCTGTTCGGCCGAGCCCTCGGGCAGCCGGGCGCCCAGCACTTCGCATTGCAGCGCGATGGAGGTGAAGCTCTGGGCGAGGCTGTCGTGGATGTCGGCCGCGAGGCGGTTGCGTTCCTGCACCACCGCCAGTTCCCGCGAACGCCAGGCCGCGCGCGCGGACTCGATGCCGACGCCGACCAGCCTGGCGATGGCGTCCGCGACCTCGACGTCTTCGTCGGCGAAGGGGCGCTCGGCCGGCCGGTACAGCGACAGGCGCGCCACGGCACGGTCGCGAATCGGCAACGGGACGCGGAGCTCCCAGGCATGGCGGCTGCCATCCGGTGCGTGATCGAGCCACGCGTGCGGCACGGCCGCGCCATGGTGGAAGATGACCTCCGAGCGCCACTCGCGGCGCTCGGCTTCCGCATCCTCCGTGAGCGCGGCGGTGCCGGATGTTCCGGTTGGCGCGCCTTCCGCCAACGGCGCCGGTGAGCTCGCTTCAGCAGGCTCGAACACCCGCCCGCCGCTCAGCCACACGCGCAGACGGGGGCGATCCTCCCCGTCGTCGAAGAAGGCGGCGTCGGGCGTGGACAAGGTGTCGGCCGCCACCTTCAGCACCTGCGGGATCCAGTCCTCCAGCCGATCCAGCGTCGCCAGGGCCTCGGTCAACTGCTGGAGCGCGCCGCTGATGCGACGCTGCTGGCCCAGCCGGGCGACGGTGGCCGTCTCGCGCGCATGGGCCAGTTCGAGCAGATGGGCCTGCTGCCCCACGCGGCTGGCCTGCATCGCCATCGCCACCTGCCGGGCCAGCGCCTCGGCCTGCGCGATGTCCTGCGCGGCAAAGGCCTGCGGGGCCTGGCGAAAGAACGACAGCGCGCCCCGCGCCGACCCTTGGACGACGAGCGGAACGTTCAGCTCGATCGACCACCCCATGCTCAGCACCCACGCATGCGCCTCGGGCCATTGCTGCGACGTGCGGTGGTCCTGCACGGCCGACGCGGTGCGCTGGACCGCGTCGACGCCGAGCAGCGTGGGGTCGACCCGAAAGCCGCTGAACAGCAGCGCGATGAAGCGGGCCTGCGCCTCGGTGGCGCCGGGCCAGTACGGCGTGTCCAGCACCTGCCCCGAGACGAAGGCGCAGCGCATGTAGATCAGCCCGTCGTCGGCGTGCTCGAAGTACAGGCCCGCGACGGCGCCACAGCCCTCGACGGCAAAGCGCAGCGCCCGCTGAACGATCTCCTGCGGGCTGCGGGCGCCCTCCAGGTCGTCGACAACGGCCTGCAGCGCTGCGCCGCTGGACGCCAGCTTGCGCGTGCTGCTGAGTTCGGATTGCAGCTCACGGGCATGGGCCTCGGCCGCGTGCAGGCGCGCCAGCAAGTCCGAAGCGAATGCCGCTGCCCCGTGGGTGGGCAGGTCGGTGTTGGCCGGGTCGTCAGCGGGCTTCACGCCACGAGTGTGCCCCGGCGGGAGGGCCGCCACCTCTGTCGGCCGACAGACCGGCGCAGGCGTCGGCGGGTCGATGACGGCGCGGGTTCGCGCGCCGACGATGTGTTCCACGCGCAGGGCTGCCACGAGAGGCTGTCACACCCACCCGGCGCGAGGTGTCCAAGTCATCAGGGGCCGCCAAGTCCCGCCAACCGGAGTCTCGAATGCTGTTCCGCACCCTCACCGCGCTGACCGTCGCGCTCGGCGCCCACATCCCCCTGCCCACCCACGCTCAAGGAGTTCCCATGGACCGCACCGCCCTCATCACCAGCCGCCCCTTCGACGTGAAGATCGTCGCCAACGGCATCGACGTCACCGCCAAGTCGCCCGTGCTCAGCGTCAAGTACAACGCCGACGGCAGCGGCACGCGCACGCTGCGCAACGGCGCCAGCATCAGCGGCAGCTGGCGCTTCACGAACGACGAGAAGACGAAGATCGAGGTGCAGGGGCCGGAGGGCACCTCGCGCTGGATCGTCGTCGAGCTCAACGAGCGCATCTACCGCAAGGTGAACCTCGACACCGGCGTCGAGTTCATCCACGTGCCGCAGGGGCAGTGAGGTGGCCGGCCCCAGCCCCGGGCTCCAGGGCGCCATGCCGAGCCGCGTGTTCGTTTCGCTGCTGGCCGTCACGGCCCTGTGGGGCCTGAACTTCTCGGTCATCAAGCTCGGCGTGGCCACGCTGGACCCATGGCTGCTGGCCGGCACGCGCTTCCTGCTGTGCGCCGTGCCGCTGGTGTTCGTCGTCCGCAGGCCCGCCATCCCGGCGCGTTGGCTGATCGGCTACGGGCTGGCCTTCGGGGTCGGCACCTGGGGCCTGATGACGCTGGCGCTGTCGGCCAAGCTCGCCCCGGGGCTGGGCGCGTGGCTCCTGCAGGCCAGCGCCTTTGCCACGCCGTTGCTGGCCACGCTGTGGCTGGGTGAGGCCTGGCTGCCACGCCAGCGGCTGGGCGCCCTGGTTGCGCTGGCCGGCTTTGCGGTGATGCTGCTGGCCAGCGGCCTGGGGGAGGTCACCCTGGGCGCGATCGCGGCACTGGGTGCGGCCGCCAGCCTGGCGCTGGCGAACGTCATCGTGCGCCGCTCGGGCACACGGCCTGGCGACGTCGTGGCCCTGCTGGTGTGGTCGTCGCCGTTTGCGGCGCTGCCGCTGCTGGCCATCGGCGCGGCCACCGCCGGCATCGAGGTGCTGATGCACCTGCCCTCGCAACTGGCGGATCCGCTCACCGCCGCCTGCGTGCTGTTCCAGGCCTATCCGGTGACGATCGTCGGCTACTGGGTCTGGAACCGCGGCCTGCTGGAGCAGGGCGCCGCGGCGGTGGCGCCGCTGGCGCTGCTGGTGCCGGTGTGGGCCTCGCTCTTCGCCGGTGCGCTGTTCGGCACCGTGCCGACGGCGCTGCAGGCCCTGGGCATGGCGGTCATCGGCACCGGCTTGCTGGTCAACAGCGGCTTGGTACGCCTTCCCAACACCCCCCAACGGGCCACGACGCCATGAAGAACGAAACCAGCTTCAGCCCGCTTGCGGGCGCCGCGGGGCGCGCGCCGCGGTCGACAGCCGCCGAGCCCGGCTCGCTGACGCGCCTGGCCGGCGCCAACCTCGCCGCACAGTCGGCCGAGCAGATCAGCCTCGCGGCCGTGCCGCTGGTGGCCGTCACGGCGCTGGGCGCAGGCCCGCAGGAGATCGCGATCCTGTCGGCGCTGCAGACCCTGCCGTTCCTGCTGCTGGCGCTGCCGGCCGGGCTGCTCGCCGACCGGGTGTCCAAGCGCACGCTGATGGCCGTGGCCGAGGGCCTGCGCGCATTGGCGCTCGGCGCGCTGCTGCTGGCCTGGCTGACGGGCACGCTCAGCATCGCGGTGCTGGCCGTGCTGGGCTTCGTCGGTGCGGTGGGCACGGTGGCCTTCAGCGTCGCGGCGCCGGCCCTGCTGCCGGCGTTGGTCGAGCGGTCGGCATTGGCCACAGCCAACGCGCGAATGGAGCTGACACGCAGCATCGCCCTGGTGGCCGGCCCCGCGGTGGCGGGCGGCCTGGTGGCCTTTGCGGGCGCGTCGTCGACCTTCGGCATCGCGGTGGCGCTGTCGGCGGGCGCCATCGCGCTGCTGATCGGCCTGCCGGAGCCGGCTCGGGCGAGCACCGCCGCGCCGCGTGACCTCCGGCAGGAGCTGGTGGACGGCGCCGCGCTGGTCTGGCGCAGTACCTTGCTGCGGCCCGTGCTGCTGACGGCGCTGTTCTGGAACCTGGGCTGGTTCACGCTGCAGGTGGCCTACGTGCCGTATGCGATGCAGACACTGGGGCTGGATGCCGCGGCCGTGGGGCTGACGCTGGCCGCGCAGGGCGTGGGCATGGTGATCGGCGCCACCGCGGCGCCGCGACTGTTGCGCCGGCTCCCGTTCGGCACGGCGATCGTGCTCGGCCCGGTGCTGTCGGTGGCAGGGATGCTGGCCATGGCGGGCACCTTGCTGTGGCATTCGGGCTTGCTGGCGGCGCTTTCGTTCTTCCTGTTCGGCATCGGGCCCGTGGTGTGGACGGTCGGCACCAGCTCGCTGCGCCAGGCCGTGACACCGGGGCCGCTGCTGGGCCGCGTGTCGGCCGTCTTCCTGACCGCGAACATGGGCGCACGCCCCCTGGGCGCCGTGCTGGGCGGCTGGGCCGCCGCCCAGGGTGGCGCGGTGGCCTGCCTGGTGCTGGCGATGGCCGCCTTTGCCGTACAGCTGCTGATCGTCGCGGCCTCGGCCGTGCGCCGCCTGCAAACCCTGCCCGACCCCGGAGCCACCGAACCATGAAGATCGCACCCGACCCCACGCTCGTCGAACGCGCCCGCAACGGCGAACTGCTGGCGCTGGAGGCGCTGCTGCGCCACATCCAGCGCCCGGTCTACAACCTGGCCGTGCGCATGCTCGGCCGGCGCGAGGACGCGCAGGACGCGTCACAGGAGATCCTGCTGAAGGTGACCACGCACCTGGCCACCTGGCGTGGCGAGAGCGCCTTCGGCACCTGGGTGTTCGGCATCGCCGGCCACCACCTGCTGAACGCGAAGCAGCGCGCACCCGGCCGGCGCGAGCTGAGCTTCGAGCTGCTGGGCGACAGCCTGGAGGACGGCGAGGCCTTCGCGCAGCGCATCGGCTGGCAGGACCACGCGCTCTCGCCCGAGGACAAGCTGGCCGCGCGCGAGACGGCGCTGGCCTGCACGCAGGCCATGCTGATGTGCCTGGACGTGCACGGCCGGCTGGCCTACGTGCTGGACGTGGTGTTCGGCCTGGAGTCGCCCGCCGCGGCCGAGGTGCAGGGCATCACGCCCGCGGCGCACCGGCAGCGCCTGGCGCGGGCGCGGCAGGCGGTGCACGGCTTCATGGCGCAGCGCTGCGGGCTGGTGAACGCGGCCGCGCCCTGCCGCTGCGCGCGTCAGGTCCCGGCGAAGCGGGCCGTGCAGGCGGGCGGCGGCAAGGCGCTGGGCCTGCAGGTCGGCCGTGACGAACTCGATGCGGCAGCCGAGGGCCTGCAGCAGCTGGTGCAACTGGGCGACGCCGCGGCCGTGATGCGCGGTGCTCCCGAGTACGCCGAGCCCGAGTCCCTGCTGCGCGGCATCCGGCTCGTCGTCGAGCAGCACCCGATGTTCCGGCAATGAATGCCGTGCTGCAGGCAGCAGGCGACGATCTGGCCACCCGCGTGGCCGCCTTCAACCGCCGCCCCGAGATCACCTGGTTCGGCCTCGTCGGCTGGGTCGAACACAACGGCACCGCCGTCGTGCGGTTCAGCGGGCTGCATGCGGGCGTGCTGGGCGGCGGTGGCGTGGCCGCCATCAATGGTGGTGTCATCGCAGCCGGCTTCGACGCCGTGTGCGTGCTGGCCGGCATGGCGGCCAGCGGCTGCGAGCTCGTCGTCACCCTCAACCTGAACGTGCAGTTCCTGCGCCTGGCCCAGGCCTCGCAGGGGCTGGCCTTCCGCGCCAGGGCCACGCGCAGCGGCGCGACGGTGTGCTTCGTGCAGGGCGAACTGGTCGATGCCGAGCGACCCGAGGCTGGTGCGCTGGCCACGGCGCAGGCCACGCTGCAGCCTCGGCGCCGCCCACCGGAAGGCCCGCAGGCCGGATGAGGTGGTCGCTGCCCGTGACCCTTCAACCCGGAAGTAGCGCTCCACCGCCGTCAGCGCTGCGGGGTCGGAGCCGGGGTCCTGGCCGCAAATGGCGCACGCTCGAACAGGTTCCTGGTTTCGAGCACACGCCCCAGGTCCCGCAGTCCCAGGCCGTCGGGGCGCACTTCCTGGTGGGCAGCCTTGATCGCGGCCCAGCGCGGCTGGATGCCCTCGAAGCCCTTGTCGTCGTTGTAGGTCACCGCGACGATGGCGTTCCAGGGCCCGTCGTCCGTGCCGCTGTCCAGCCATCCGTAGTCCACGAACAGCCCCTGCTGCACGGCCAGCGCGTCCATCGCGAACCAGTTCGCGCGAATGAAGCGCTCCAGCTGCGCGAGGCGCCCCGGCTGCGACTTCAGGTAGGTCTGCGTGACCACCCGCGCCGCGGCTGTTTCGCGCGACGGGGCGCCCGCCGACGGGCTGGCCTGGGCCGGCCCACCCGATGCCACGAGGCCCAGCGGGGCCGCGGCTGACCAGAGCGCGGTGCGTCGGGTGATCAGATCGGTCTTCATGTGCAAGGCGTTTGATTCAATGGGCTGGGCGAGTACCGGACTTCGGCGCGTGACGCAGGCATCCTAGCCAGGGCCATCCTGTTCAAGAAGCGAATCCTTTTGGCTCGTTGAGTCAAAATCCTTGATCATGTCGGGCGCCCGCAAACTGTCGATCGAAGCACTCGGCGTCCTCGACGCGGTTGCGCGCCACGCCTCGTTCACGAAGGCCGCCGCCGAGCTGCACAAGGTGCCTTCGGCCTTGAGCTACACGGTCGCGCAACTCGAAGGTGCGCTGGGCCTGCAGGTGTTCGATCGATCGAAGCGCCACGTTCAGCTCACGCCGGCCGGTGCCGAGTTGCTGGCCGACGGGCGCCGCCTGCTGCACATGGCCGACGAGATCCAGCGTCGGCTGGCCCAGCGCCAGGCCGGCTGGGAGGCGAGCTTGCGTCTGGCGGTCGACACGATCTTCGGGCTGCAGACGGTCTTCCCGGCGATCGCCGAGTTCGACGCGCTGCGCACGGGCACGCGCCTGAGCCTGGCCGAGGAGGGCCTGGGCGGGACCTGGGATGCCCTGCAGTCCGGTCGCGCAGACCTCGTCGTGGCGGGCCTGGGCGCCGGCGGTGTGCCGCCCGGTGGCGGCTACGAGATCCATGAGCTGGGCCGCCTGTCCTTCGAGTACGCGGTCGCACCGTCCCATCCCCTGGCTGCCTGGGCGCGGCGCGTGGGCGAGCCCGTGACCGACGACGCGTTGCGGCCGCACCGGGCCGTCGTCGTGGCCGACAGCTCGCGCTCGGGCCCGCCGCTCAGCGCCGGCCTGCTGTCGGGGCAGGACACGCTCACCGTGGCCACGATGCGCGACAAGCTGGCGGCCCAGGTGGCCGGCCTGGGCGTGGGCTTCCTGCCGCGCTTCCTGGCCGAGCCGGCGTTCCGCGACGGCCGCCTGCTGCCACTGCGCGTCGTCCAGCCGCGGCCTGCCGCCTCGTTCTGCCTGGCCCATCGAAGCGATGGCCTGGGCAGCGCCGGCCGCTGGATGCTGCAGCGCCTGCAGTCGGCGCCGACCTTGTGGCCCATGCTCGTGCCGTGAGAGGCGCGCGGGACTGAGCAGGTGGCGCGCGGACAAGGCGGCCCGTGCATCGGCCGACTCGCTTCTTCGGCAGATGCGTTCGGCCCGGGGTGGTTGTCTAGACCACCTCAAGCACCTCGCGCACCGCCCTGCGCGGCTTCTGCGCCCAGTTGCCGTCGGCCGCATAGCCCACGGTCACCAGCATCACGGGCACCTCGTCGGCCGTGAGCCCGAAGGCCTGGGCCACGGCAGCCGGATCGAAGCCGCTCATCGGGCCGGTCACCAGGCCCTGGTCCTGCGCGGCCAGCATCAGCGTCATCGCCGCCAGGCTGGCCGAACGGAGGGCCTCGTCGCGCTGGAGCTGCGGATTGCCTTCGTGCGAGCCCTGCGCCATGGACACCCAGGCCTTGACGACATCCGCGTTCAGGATGCCGGCGTCGAGCGAGGGCTGCAGCACCTGCGCGAGCCGACGGTGCGCGTTCAAGGTGCCGCAGACGATGAAGGTGACCGGTGCGTCGACGACCTTCTGCTGGCCGTAGGCGGCGGCCTTGAGGCGCTCCTTGGCTGCCGCATCGCGCACGGCGATGAACTTCCAGTTCTGGAAGTTGTAGGCGCTCGGGCTCAGGGTCGCGAGCCGGACGAGTTCGGTGATCTGCGCCTCATCCACCGGGCGGCGCGTGTCGAAGTGATTGACGGAGGTGCGTTGTTCCAAGAGGGTGCGGATCGAGTTCATCAGGTTCTCCTAGGGTTGCATCAGGGCAGACAGGGCCGAGCCGCGATTCACGAGGAACCGCCGCAGCAGCTGGGGGTAGGCCGGATCGACGGCATCGCGGACCGTGGCGCGCGCCGCCAGCGCCGCGCGCCAGGCCCGCACGCGTGGCGTGGCCTCGAAGACGCCGAAGTCGGCGATCTCGTCGAAGACGTCGAAGTAGCGGAACACCGGGCCGAACACGGCGTCGACGATCGAGAAGCCGGTGCCGGCGAAGTAGGGCCCTTCGCCCAGCGCGGCTTCGATCTGCTCGAACCGGCCCCGCAGTTCGGCCGCCTTGGCCTGCAGGGCCGCGTCGTCGGCGGCGCTGTAGAAGCCGCCGATGGTGTTCAGCACCGCCGAGCCGAACTCCATCCAGGCGCGATGGCGGGCGCGCTGCAGCGCGTTCTCGGGGTGCAGCCGGGGCAGGGTGGTGTCGTCGAGGTACTCGCAGATGACGGCCGACTCGAAGATCGACTGGCCGTCCACCAGCAGCACCGGCGTCTTGCCCAGCGGCGAGATGCGCAGGAACCAGTCGGGCTTGCTGGACAGGTCGATGTCCACCCGTTCGAAGGCGACGCCCTTTTCGGCCAGGACGATCGCCGCCCGCTGGACGTAGGGGCAGAGCTTGTGGCTCACGAGGGTGAGGCGTGGGGTCATGGCGTGCTCCTCACAGGGCTGGAACCAGCAGGCGGCTGCGGCGCAGGCTGAAGGCGCCGTCGCCGGCCAGCCACAGGGCCAGCGACGCCAGCAGCAGGAAGGCGGGGTACTCCCAGCCGCCGCCAGGCGCCGTGTGGACCCAGCCGTTGCCGGCATGCACCGCGATCACCACGGCCATCACGGGCGTCAGGGCCAGCGCCACCTGACGCGCGTACAGGCCCAGCACGAGGGCCAGGCCGCCCAGCAGCTCGATGGCGAACAGCGGGTAGGCGACCCACCCCGGGAAGCCGATGCTGACGAAGTACTGGGCCGTGCCCGGCAGGGTGAAGACAAGCAGCTTGAGCAGCGCGTGGGCGATCCACATGATGCCCAGGCTGATGCGCAGCAGCGCGATGCCGGTGTCGGTGCTTCGGGTTGAGAGAGAAGACATGAAAGACCTCTGAGTGAGTGGTTGGGGACCGTACGATGGCGTTGCCAAAACGCATTGAAAATAGGCGCAGGAGAAATCGATGATTGCAAAAACGCAATTCAAGCTCGAGGCCGGCGACCTCGCGGTGGTGCTGGCGATGGTGCGGGCCGGCACCCTGGCCGCCGCCGCAGAGCAGCTGGGCCAGGACGCGTCCACGGTCTTCCGCAGCCTGCAGCGCATCGAGAAGGGGCTCGGCGTGCAGCTCTTCGAGCGCACGCGGTCCGGCTACGTCGCGACCGAGCTGGCGCAGGAACTGGCCGCCCGCGCGGAGCGGATGGAGGCCGAGCTGGAGGCCGCGCGATCGGCGGCGCAGGCCGATCCGGGGCAGGTCTCCGGTTCGGTGAAGATCACCACCACCGACACGGTGCTGCACGCCCTGGTGGCGCCGGCGTTGAAGTCGCTGCAGCGCGTGCATCCGCTGCTGGGGTTCGAGCTGGTGGCGGGCAACGAACTGGCCAGCCTGACCCGCCGTGACGCCGACATCGCCGTGCGTGCCACCAAGCGGCCGCCGCCGCACCTCGTGGGCAAGCACGTGGGCCCCATCCGCGTGGCGCTGTTCACCGCCCGCAAGGGCGGGCTGAAGACGTTCGACGACGCGGTGCTCGCGGCCACGAACTGGATCGCACCCGACGACGCCTTGCCGGAGCACCCCGGCGTCGTCTGGCGGAAGAAGCGCTACCCGAAGGTGGTGCCGAAGTACCGCGTCAACAGCATCCTCACCGTGGCCGAACTGGTGGCCCAGGGCATGGGCGTGGGCCTGCTGCCGATGTTCCTCGCGCAGCAGCGCAACGACCTCGTGCAGCTCGGCCCCGAGATCGAGGACTGCCAGACCGAACTCTGGCTGCTGACGCACACCGACGCGCGCCACCTGCGGCGCGTGTCGGCGGTGTACCGGCACTTGGCCGAAGAGCTGGTGCTGTCCTAGGGCCTGCTGTCAGCCACAGGCGACGGCACGGCTCAAGCCCTGATCACCTGGCACGCGAAGCAGCCGCGCTTGGCGTTGTGCAGGTGGATGTAGGCCACGTCGTCCCGCGCGAAGGCCGCGCCGATCACCTCGGCGACGGCCTGTCCTTCGCAGACGCTCGCGTCGACGATCATGTGCGCCGAATCGTAGGCGCGCACCGACATGAGCCGGCTCGAGACGATGCCGGGGACGACACCCACTGGCAGCCGCCGCTGCTCGACGCCGCGGCGAACGTAGATCGGGCCCGAGGCGCGATAGGGTGACAGGGCCGGCTGGTGCTGATAGGGCAGGAGCAGCAGTTCATCCCCGCGCTGCGCCTCCTCGAGGCTGATCCGGCACGGATAGCCCGGGCTCTCGTCGGCGAAGCACCGCCGCGCCCCGATGTCGGCCAGCCGCCCATCGGGCCAGTCGAAGAGCGGCTGGAACGGCGCGTGGTCGATGCCGACCATCTGGAAACCGATGGGCATGTGAGCTCCTGAACAAGAGCCCCCATCCTGCGGCCTGGCAGCCCGCGCCGCTCGCCGCATCCGGACACGCAATTCCTCAGGCGCCGATGCGCCGGAGCAGCGGCCGCCCGCGGCACGCCGATGGGCCGTCCGCCGCCTCTGCCCGACGACAGACCCGAACGGATGCCTGCGTGCCGATGTCGGCCGCGGCCCATCGGTCGACGATGCGTCTCACGCGGGGCTGAGCCCAGACCGGTGGTCACAGCCAGGCCCTGCGTGGTGTCCAGGTCCTCAGGCCCTGCGCAGGGGCCCGACACCCGGAGTCTGCAATGCCCGCTCGCTCGAACGCCTGAACGGCGGGGCCCCAGGCCCATTCAGCCCGGTGGCCCGTAGGCCGCCATGAACACGCGCACCGCCTCGCGCAGCTGCGCCTTGTCCTCGCGCGGCGTGGGCAGGTCCAGCCGCAGCAGTCCGCGCAGGTGGCCGTCGCCCAGGAAAACGGCCAGAAAAAGGTCGGCCGCCACACGCGGCTGCGGCACCCGCAGCATGCCGGCCGCGTGGGCGGCACGCAGGTAGGCCGCGAGTTCGCCCACCAGCCGGTCCGCACCCTGGCGATGAAAGGCCGCGCAGGCCTCGGGCTGCGTCGTGGCCGCCGCGTACATCGTGCGGAACTGGCCCAGCGTGTTCGCGTCGCGCATCAGCCCCAGCCCGCCTGCAGGTCGACGATCGCCCCGATCAGCAGCCGCAGCACCCAGTCGGCATCGGCGCCTTGGCCTTCGGTGTTCGTGAAGGCCGCGATGGCGAACTGGCCGTCCAGGGCGATCACGCTGTAGGCGCTGAAGCCTTCGACGATGCCCGAGTGGAACAGGCAGACCTTCTGCCTGAAGGCGTCGGGCAGGGCGCCGACCTCCCAGCCCAGCGCATAGCCGTCGACGCTGGTGCGAAGACCCTGCACGTAGCTTGCGGGCAGTGCGGTGCGCTCGCCGCCCAGGGCCTGCTGGTGCAGTTGCTGCCACTTCGCGTAGCCGCTGACGGTGGCGAACACGCCGCCCGAGGCCTGGTTGAGCACGTCCTGCCACACCTGCAATTCGGGCGAGTAGCCCTCGAAGACCTGCACCGCACCCAGCGCGCCCACATGCCCGCGCTGCCGGGCCGGGCCCGCAGCGGCCGGCAGGCCGAGGCTCACGCCGGGGCCGACCATGGAGACGATCAGCTCGTCGAACAAGGCAGCGAAACGCTTGCCGCTGCGGGCTTCCAGGATCATGCCGACCAGCATGTAGTCAACGTTGGAGTACTGAAAGTCCCGGCCCGGGGTCACACCAGGCTGGGCCTGCGCCAGCGCCCAGGCCGCCGCGAAGCGGCGACGGCCCTCGAAGGTGTCGGGCAAGGGCTCGGTCTGCGTGGCGAGGAACGCCAGGAACAGGCCGACATCGGCCTCGTTGTTCATCGCGATCAGGCCGCCGCGATGCGCCAGCAGTTGCTCCACCGTCACGGTCCGGAACTCCGGCCGCATGCCGGCGGCCAGTTCGGGCAGGGCGTCGGCCAGGCTGAGCGTCCAGCTCAGGTGGCCGTGCTCCACCAGCAGGGCCGCCATGCAGGCGGTCATGGCCTTGGAGGCAGACCCGATGCGCAGCCAGTCGTCGATGCGCGTGGTGGCCGCCGCGCCCCTTTCGCGCAGGCCGGCCACGGCCGTGCTGCTGGATGGCCTATCGGCATAGCGCAGGCTGGCCGACACAAGACCGGCTGCCACCGCGGTGCGAGCCGTTCGATCGAGCAGGGCCTGGCGCCGAGCGCGGATGGCTGCGTCTTCGTTGTCGGAAGCGCCCCCGCCGCAGGCGGTCAGTGCCGCGCTGCCGAGCGCCAGCGCGAGCAGCTGGCGCCGGTTGATTCGGGACGGGGCCGGAGAGTGGTGGTGTGTCATCGGTCTTCCTGGTGAGGTGCTGTGCGGGCGCGGCGGATGCCGGCCCCGGAACAACTGACCATCACTGTGGAATCGACCGATGCACGTCCGGTGCACCCTGGATGGAGACTTTGTGGAGGCGCTGCAGGCCACGCAGGCCATCGCCTCAGGAAGACGCCGGCAGCCGCACTTCCAGCAGCGCGCCCCCATCGGGCCGATTGGCCGCGTGGGCCTCCCCACCGTGGGCGTGGGCGATGGCGCGGACCACGCTCAGGCCCAGGCCGCTGCCTCCGGTCTGGCGCGATCGCGACGCCTCGCTGCGCCAGAAGCGTTCGAAGGCCCGTTCAGCGCTACCGGGCGGGAAGCCGGCGCCACGATCGAGCACGCGCAGCACACCGGCGCCGCCCGATGTGAGGGTTTCGATCCGCACCACGCCACCTTCGCTGGCGTAGCGGCGCGCGTTGTCCAGGAGGCAGACCAGGAGCTGCCGCAGGCGCTGCGGGTCCGCATGGACCTGCGCCGGCCGCAAGTCCAGTTCCAGCCGCATGCCCAGTGCATGCAGGTCGGGTTCGATCACCGGGAGCAGCTTCTCCACTTCGGTGGCCAGTTCCACCGGCTGACGTTCCAACGCCAGGCCAGCCGCATCGGCCAGGCTGACGACGCGCAGGTCTTCGACCACGCGGCTGAGGGAATCGACTTGCTGGATGAGTGCCGTGATCTCGGCCGGGCCGCTGGCGAACACGCCATCGTGGATGCCTTGCAGCCGCCCGCGCAGGATGGTGAGCGGTGTGCGCAGTTCGTGTGCGATCGCAGCGGTCGACTCCTTCAACTCACGCCGCGATTCGGCCAGGCTGTCGGCCATGCGGTTGAAGTCGTCGACCAGGTTGCGAAGTTCCAGGCTGCTGCCGCGACCCGGCTCGGCCCTCGCTTGGAGGTCGCCCTGGGCCATGCGGCGTGAGGCCTGGGCCACGTGCTCGATCGGCCGCGCCAGCCGATGGCCCACACCCATGGCCAATCCCAACGCCACGCAAGCCGCCAGGACCGTCAACACACCCAGGCCCAGATCGCTGTAGAACTGCCCCTGCGCGTTGGCGGCCTCGGAGGCTTCCTTGAGCACCCGGAGGTCCGCCAGGTCGGGCACGCGCATCGCTTCAAGATCGCGCCCGGCGCGCTGTGCCGCCGCCGGCAGGCTCTCCAGGTAGCGCGATGTCAGCCACGCATCCAGTGTTCGCGCGCCGCCATAGATGAAGCCGAAGGCGCCAAAGAAGTAGACCAGCATGCCCAGCATCAGCTGGGTGCGCAGACGGCGAGCCTTCATGGCAGTTCCCTCCGGGCGTGGCCGTGTGAGCCGCTCACGTGGCCTTCAGCCGGTAGCCCACGCCGCGCACGCCTTCCAGCCAGCCCGGGCCGCCTGCGGCTTCGAGCTTCCTGCGCAACTTGGACACGTGGCTGTCCACCGTGCGTTCGAGGGCTTCGCCCTCGGGCGGCAGGCAGGCATCCAGCAACTCGGCGCGGCTGAAGGCCTTGTGCGGGCTGCGCGCCATCACGCTCAGCAAGCGGAATTCGGTCAGTGTGAGGTTCAGCGCCTGGCCTGGGCCATCGCCCCCCTGCAAGCTGGCAGTGTGCGCGCTGGTATCGATGGTGAGGCCGGCGACGCGAAGCAAGGCCCCCTCCGTGCCCCCGCCCCGGGTGCGGCGCAGGACGGCCTTGGCGCGCGCGACGACCTCCACCGGGTTGAAAGGCTTGACCACATAGTCGTCGGCCCCGATGCGCAGGGCGCTGAGCTTGTCCAGATCCTCGCCCATCGCGCTCGCCATGATCACCGGTGTCGTGCCACGCGTGCGCAACGCGGCCAGCACCTCGAAACCATCGCGGCGGGGCAGCTTCACGTCCAGCACCACCAGGTCGGGTTGCAGCATCTGGTGGTGCTGCAAGGCCAGGTCGCCGTCGCCGGCGGTCACCGTGCGAAAGCCCTCGCGGGCGAAGTAGGCCGCCAGGATGTCGGCGATCTGCGGCTCGTCTTCGACGATGAGGATGAGCGCGTTGTCCACGAGCGAAGGGCACTGGCGGTTGGGTGAGGGATCCGCCAGTGTAGGCAGGAGTGTGGAGATCCTGTGCACGCGATGCGCGGGTGGCGTGGAGGGCAGAGCGCTCGCTCTGCCGAACGACGGACCCTCAGGGTCACCCATGTGCCGATGGCAGAGGCGGCCCAGCCGCGGACGATGCGCTTCATGCAGGGCTGAGCCGAGGCCGCTGGTCACAGCCGGGCCCTGCGGGGTGTCCAAGCCATCAGGGTCTGCCTGCAGGCCCTGCCTTCGGAGTCCTGCATGTCTGCTCGTTCCATCGCGTCATCGAATGCCGCACGTGCCCCGAGTCGCCATGTCCGTTCAGTCCGGCGGGCCGTAGGCCGCCATGAACACGCGCACCGCCTCGCGCAGCTGCACCTTGTCCTCGCGCGGCGTGGGCAGGTCCAGCCGCAGCAGTCCGCGCAGGTGGCCGTCGCCCTGGAACATGGCCAGAAAGAGGTCGGCCGCGACACGCGGCTGCGGCACCCGCAGCGCGCCGGCCGCGTGGGCGGCACGCAGGTAGGCCGCGAGTTCGCCCACCAGCCGGTCCGCACCCTGGCGATGAAAGGCCGCGCAGGCCTCGGGCTGCGTCATGGCCGCCGCGTACATCGTGCGGAGCTGGCCCAGCGTGTTCGCGTCGCGCATCAGCGCCAGGAACTGCTGGCCCACGGCCATCAGCGTGGCTTCGGGCTGGGTGGGGTCCAGCGGCGTGGCGCCGCTGCGTTCGGCCACCACGCCTTCGGTGCGGCTGCCGATCACCGCCTCGAACAGCCCTTCCTTCGAGCCGAAGTGGCTGTAGAGGGTCATCTTGGAGACCCCCGCGTCGGCGGCGATGGCGTCCACGCTCGCCCGCTCGAAGCCGTGGGCATAGAAGTGGCCGCGCGCGGCGTCGAGGATGCGCTGCAGGCGCTCGGGATCACGCGGCCGGCCGCGGCGCGGGCCGGCGGCTGCGGGCGCGGGGTTCGTGGGCTGGCGTCGGCTCATCTGAATAAATGTACTTGACAGTACAGAATATGCCACGCACATTGTTGTACTCATGAGTCTAGTAAATGAGTGATGCCATGAAGACCCTGTTCCTTCCTCTCGCCGCCGCCCTGCCGCTGGCCGGCTGCACGACGGCGCCGGTGCCGTCGCCCGAGCCGGCCGTGCCGCTGTCGCCGGCCTTCCGCGCGGCCGGCCCCGGGACCGCGGCTGCCGAAGCGGCTGAAGCGGCCGATGCCCGCTGGTGGGCCGGCTTCGGCGACGCCACGCTGTCGGCGCTGGTGGACCAGGCGCTGCAGCAGAACCACGACATCGCCGCCGCGCTGCAGCGCGTGCGGGCCGCGCGCGCCGGGCTGGACGCGCAGGCCTCGCGCCTGATGCCCACCCTGGGCGTGCAGGCCAGCGCCGCGCGCAGCAGCACGGGCCTGCCGGCGCCGGTGAAGCAGGGCCTGCCGGACACCCGCTCGCTGCGGCTAGGAGTCGACCTGTCGTGGGAGGTGGATCTCGCCGGCGGCCTGCGTGCCGCGCGCGACGCCGCCTCGGCCGACGCACGGGCCGCCGCCGACGGCGTGGCCGGCGCCCGGCTGCTGGTGGCCAGCGAGGTGGCGCGCCAGTACTTCGTCTGGCGCAGTGCCGAGGAGCGGCTGCGCATCGTCGGTGCCCTGGCCGCCGCGCAGCGCGAGACGGCGCAGCGCGTGGAAAGCCGCTGGCGCGAAGGCCAGGCCAGCGCCTTCGACCTGGACCGCGCGCGCGCCGAGGCCGATGCCTTCGAGGCGCAGCTGCCGCCGCTGCGCACCTTGTCCGGCGTGAGCCAGAGCCAGCTGGCGGTGCTGCTCGGTGCCAACCCCTCGGCGCCGCCGGTGAGTGCGGCCTCCGGCTTCTCGTGGCCCGCGCTGCGCGTGGTGGCCACGGGCCAGCCGAGCGAACTGCTGCAGCGCCGGCCCGACCTGCGCGCGGCCGAGGCACGGTTCGTGGCCGAGTCGCTGCGCGGTCAGGAGGCCCGCGCGCAGTGGTGGCCCAAGCTGTTCGTCAGCGCCGTGGCCGGCCGGCAGGACCTGCAGCTCAATGCGCTCGACCTCGCGGCTGCCCGCTACGGCAATGTGGCCCTGGCGCTGGCGGCGCCGATCTTCAACGCCGGGCGCATCGAGGCCGGCATCCAGGCGCAGTCGGCCCGCGCCGCCGAGGCGCTGCAGCGCTGGCAGCAGGCGGTGCTGGTGGCCGTGCGGGAGGTCGAAGACAGCCTGCTGGCCCAGGCCCAGGAGCAGCAGCGCGCCCAGGCGCTGGCCGCGACGCTGGCGCACCGCCAGCGCTCGCTGCAGCACGCCCTGCGGCTGCAGCGCGAGGGACAGATCGACCTGCTGTCGCTGCTGGACGTGCAGCGCTCGGTGCTGGCCGGCGAACTGGCACTTTCCGAGAGCCGGCTGCAGCAGCAGCTGGACGCCGTGCAGCTCTTCAGGGCGCTGGGCGGTGGCTACGGCACCCAGGCCACCGATGCCGTGCCCGCCCGTCTGGCGGCCGTTTCCTCCAACGATGCCGAAAGGACCCTCCCGTGAGAACCCGTTCCCTCCTCGTCACCTCGATCGGCCTGACGGCGCTGGCCGCGGCGGTCGTCATCCTCGCCGGTTGCAGCGAGCCTGCGAGGCCGGCGGCAGCGGCCCGCCCGGTCTACGTCAGCCCCGTGTTGCCGGCCGAGGCCGCCGACCTGCGCCGCTTCACGGCCAGCGTGCGCGCGCGTGTCGAGACCGAGCTGGGCTTCCGCGCCGGCGGCAAGGTGGTGGCCCGCCTGGTGGACGTGGGCACCGCGGTGCGCGCCGGTCAGGTGCTCGCCCAGCTCGACCCCGCCGACTACCTGCTGGCCGTGCAGGCCGCCGAGGACCAGGTGCGCGCGGCCCGCGTCGACGCGGAGCAGTCGGCGTCCGACGAGGCGCGCTTCGGGCGCCTGGCAGCCGATGGCTCGGTGGGCAGCGCCGACCACGAACGGCAGAAGGCGCGCGCCGATGCCGCTGCGGCCCGCCTCGGCCAGGCGCAGCGCCAGCTGGCGCTGGCCCGCAACCGCGAGGCCTACACGACGCTGGTGGCCCCGTACGACGGCGTGGTGACCGCCCTGCGCGCCGAGCTCGGCCAGGTCGTGGCCGAGGGCCAGCCGGTGCTGGCGCTGGCGCGCGACGGCGAGCGCGAGGTCGTCGCCGACATCCCCGAGGAGTGGGTGGCCCGCGTGCGCCAGGCCACGGCCTCGGCCACCAACGGCACGGCCAGCGAGGCGTCGGCTGTGCCGCTGCGCCTGCGCGAGCTCTCGCCGCTGGGCAGCGCCCAGGGGCGCACCTTCCGCGCCCGCTTTGCGGCGGCCGGCGGCGGCCTCTCGGCCTGGCCGCTGGGCAGCACGGCGCAGCTGATGCTCGCGTCTCGCGAAGGCGGCGAGCGTGGCGTGCGCGTGCCGGTGTCGGCGCTGGTCAAGGGCAGCGGCCCGGCCGGTGTGTGGGTGATCAACGAGGCCGGCACCGGCCTCGTGTTCACGCCCGTGCAGGTGCAGGGCCTGGACGAGACCACGCTGCGCGTGACGGGCCTGGCGCCCGGCCAGCGCGTGGTGAGCGTGGGCGCGCAGAAGCTGGACGCGGGCCTGGCCGTGCGGCCCGTCGACCGCCCCGACGCGGAGCCGGCCCCCGTGCTGGCGCGGAGCGGCTCATGAAGCGCTTCAACCTCTCCGAGTGGGCGGTGACGCACCAGCCGATGGTGCTGTTCCTGATCATCGCCTCGCTGGTCGTCGGCACCTTCTCGTTCCTGCGGCTGGGCCGGCTGGAAGACCCGGCTTTCAACACGCCCACGATGACGGCCATCGTGGCCTGGCCCGGCGCCACGGCGCAGGAGGTGCAGGACCAGGTGCTCAACCGCATGGAGCGCAAGCTGCAGGAGCTGGAGCACTTCGATTACGTGCGCAGCTTCGCGCGCCAGGGCTACGGCGGCGTCACGCTGTGGATGAAGGGCGGCACCTCCAAGGCCGACCTCGAACGCGCCTGGTACCAGGTGCGCAAGAAGATCGGCGACGCGCGCGCCGAGTTCCCCGAGGGCGTTCGCGGCCCGTTCTACAACGACGAGTACAACGACGTCTACAGCGTGCTGTACGCCGTGAGCGCGCCCGATCTGTCGATGGCCGAGCTGCTCAAGCTCACCGAAGGCCTGAAGCGCGAGTTCCAGCGCGTGCCTGGCACCGAGAAGGTCAACGTGCTGGGCCAGCAGGCCGAGCGCGTGTGGGTCGAGGTGTCCACGCGCCGGCTGGCCGCGCTGGGCCTGCCGCCCACCGCCGTGTTCGACGCACTGGCGCGCCAGAACGCCGTGCAGCCCGCGGGCTCGGCCGACACGCCGCACGACCGCGTGCAGGTGCGCGTGGGCGGCACGCTGCGCACCGCGGCCGACGTGGGCAACGTGACGCTGGAAGCCGGCGGCCAGCTGCTGCGCCTGGCCGACGTGGCCACGGTGCGCGCCGGCTACGAAGACCCGCCGAGCCTGACCATCCGCCACAACGGCGTGCCCGTGCTGGCCCTCGGCATCACGATGCAGAAGAACGGCAACGTGCTGGACCTGGGCCAGGCGCTCGAGAAGAAGCTGGCCGAGCTGCGTGCCGACCTGCCGGCCGGCGTGCAGATCGAGCAGTACGCCGACCAGCCGCGTGTGGTGGCGGAATCGGTCTGGGAGTTCGAGCGCTCGTTCCTGGAGGCGCTGGCCATCGTGCTGGCGGTGTCCTTCCTCTTCCTCGGCTGGCGCACCGGCATCGTGGTGGCCGCCTCGGTGCCGTTGGTGCTGGGGCTGGTCGCCACGGTGATGTACCTGGCCGGCTGGAACCTCGACCGCATCTCGCTGGGTGCGCTGATCATCGCCCTGGGCCTGCTGGTGGACGACGCCATCATCGCCGTGGAGATGATGGTGGTGAAGCTCGAGGAGGGCTGGGACCGCCTGCGTGCCGCCACCTACGCCTACACCTCGACGGCCCTCCCGATGCTCACCGGCACGCTGGTGACGGCGGCCGGCTTCATGCCCGTGGGCTTCGCGAAATCCATCGCCGGCGAGTACGCCGGGGGCATCTTCTGGGTGGTGGGCCTGGCGCTCATCGTCTCGTGGGTGGTGGCGGTGGTGTTCACGCCCTACCTGGGCGTGAAGCTGCTGCCCAAGTCGCTGGGCCGACCGTCCGACGACCAGGCACACCACGACCCCTACGACCGCCCGGTGTACCGGCGCCTGCGCACGCTGGTGGACCGCGCCGTGCAGCACCGCGGCTGGGTGCTTGCGGCCACGGTGGCGGCCTTCGTCATCGCCGGGGCCGGCATGCTGACGGTGCAGCAGCAGTTCTTCCCGACGGCCTCGCGCTCCGAACTCCTGGTGGAGCTGCGGCTGCGCGAGGGCGCCTCGTTCGCGGCGACCGAAGCGCAGGTCAGGCGCCTGGAGAGCCGCCTCGCGAAGGACCCGGACATCGCCTTCTTCACGGCCTACACCGGCGCCGGCACGCCGCGCTTCTACCTCTCGCTGCAGCCGGAGCTGCCGAACCCGGGCTTCGCGCAGTTCGTCATCCAGACCGGCAGCATCGAGGCCCGCGAGCGCGTGCGCACGCGCCTGCTCGCGCTGTTCGCGCAGGACGAGGTGCTGCCCGACGCCCGGGCGCGCGTGGTGCGCATGGACTTCGGCCCGCCGGTGGGCTTTCCGGTGCAGTTCCGCGTGGTCGGGCCCGATCCGGCGCAGGTGCGCGCCATCGCCTACCGCGTGCGCGACACGGTGCGCGGCAGCCCGCTGGTGCGCGACACGCAGCTCGACTGGAACGAACAGGTGCGCTCGGTGCAGGTGCATGTCGACCAGGACAAGGCGCGGCTGCTGGGCCTCAGCTCCGCCGACATCCAGGGCCTGGTGCAGGCCACGCTCTCAGGTGCGCCGGTGACGCAGATCCGCAAGGGCGAGGAACTCGTCGACGTGGTCGTGCGCGCCACGCCCGACGAGCGCAAGGCCATCGGGCAGATCGGCGACCTGCAGCTCTTCACGCGCAGCGGCGTCACCGTGCCGCTGTCGCAGGTGGCGCGCATCGAGCCCGGCTTCGAGGAGCCGGTGCTGTGGCGGCGCAACCGCGACATGGCGCTGACCGTGCGCAGCGACGTCGCCGACGGCGTGCAGGGCCCCTATGCCACCGCGCAGATCCGGCCGCTGCTCAAGCCCATCGTCGACAGCCTGCCGCCGGGCTACCGCATCGACGAAGGCGGTGCCATCGAGGAGAGCGACAAGGCCAACAAGGCGCTCTTCGCGGTGTTCCCGGCCATGTTCGCCGTGATGCTGACGCTGCTGATGATCCAGCTGCAGAGCTTCTCGCGCCTGTTCATGGTGTTCATGACGGCACCGCTGGCGCTCATCGGTGTCGTGCCCGCGCTGCTGCTGTTCAACGCGCCCTTCGGCTTCGTCGCGCTGCTGGGCGTGATCGCCCTGGGCGGAATGATCATGCGCAACTCGATCATCCTGGTCGACCAGATCGACCAGGACATCGCCCGCGGCGCGGCGCCCTGGAGCGCCATCGTCGAGGCCACCGTGCGGCGCTCGCGCCCCGTGGTGCTGACGGCCGCGGCCGCCGTGCTGGCCATGGTTCCGCTCACGCGCAGCGTGTTCTGGGGGCCGATGGCCATTTCGATCATGGGCGGGCTGGTGGTGGCCACCGCGCTCACGCTGGTCTTCGTGCCGGCGCTCTATGCCACCTGGTTCCGCGTGCGGCGCGATGGCGCTGCGGCGGCCACTGAACGTCCGGCTCCCTCCCAACCCGTCACGGCTGCCTGATCGCGGCCCACGAAAGGAATCGTCATGACCCGCCCCGCCATCCTCGTCACCGGCGCCACCGGCAAGATCGGCCGCCACGTCGTGCAAGAACTGCTCGCGGCCGGCCATCCGGTGCGGGCGCTGATCCGTCGCCACGACCAGCGCAGCGTCGCGCTGCTCGATGCCGGCGCCGAGGTGTTCGTCGGCGACCTGGCCGACCCGGAGTCGCTGCTGCGCGCGATGCGTGGTGTGCAGCGTGCGTTCTACCTGCCGCCGTTCGGGCCCTTCCTCGTGCACACGGCGGCGGCCTTCGCCACCGCCGCGCGCGAGGCGCGGCTCGAGCACGTGGTCTCGCTGAGCCAGTGGCTGGCCTCGCCCTCGCACCCCTCGCTGACGACGCGCGGCCATTGGCTCGCCGACCGGCTGCTCGCGAGCCTGCCCGGCATCGGCCACACCATCGTCAACCCCGGCTTCTTCGCCGACAACGTGCTGCGCACGCTGCCCTACGCCGCGCAGCTGGGCCTGCTGCCGTGGCTGTACGGTGACAGCAGCAACGCGCCACCCTCGTCCGAGGACATCGGGCGTGTCGTGGCCCATGCGCTGATGAAGCCCGAGCTGCATGCAGGCAAGGTCTACCGCCCCACCGGGCCGGCGCTGCTGTCGGCCGCCGAGATGGTGCAGGCCATCGAGCGGGCGATCGGGCACCGCGTGGTCCGGATGCCGATGCCCTTCTGGATGTTCGTGAAGGCGGCGCGGCTGGACGGCGCCAGCATCGACGAGCTGGCACCCTATGCCGACTACATCGAGGAGCACCAGCGCGGCACCTTCGAGCTCGGTGCGCCAACCGACCACGTGCTCAAGGTCACCGGCCGGCCGGCAGAGGACTTCGAGTCGATCGCGCGCCGCTACGCCGCCGCCCCGGCTGCGCAGCCGACGCTGGCCCGGCGCCTGCGCCAGTTCGCGCTCTTCATGGCCGTGCCGTTGGCCCGCGGCTACGACCTGAAGGGCTACGAGCGGCTGATGCGCTCGCCGCAGCCGCTGGAGCCGGCCTATGCACCCGACTCCGAGCAATGGCGCCGCGAGCACGGCGTGGCCGTCCCGGCAGGCTCGCTGGAGCTGGACCAGCTGGAGGACGCCATCGGCTTCCTGCGGCGCTCGGCCTTGAGCAGGGGCCGCGCGTGAGCGCTGGGGCCCGCCCCGCCCGCGAGGCGCCGCCTTCGGGCGACTCGCCGGCCGACGCCATGCTCAGCGGGCCGCTGCTGCCGCTGCTGGCCCGGCTGGCGTTGCCCACGGTGATCGTGATGTTCATGGTCACGGTGCTCAGCGTCGCCGAGACCTACTTCGTCAGCGCGCTGGGCACCGAGGCCATTGCCGCCGCGGCGATGGTGGTGCCCGTGATCCTGCTGATGACGATGGTCTCCAACGGCGGCATCGGCGGCGGGGTGTCCTCGGCCATCGCCCGTGCGCGCGGCGCCGGTCGGCAAGATGAAGCCGAGAGCCTGGCCTGGCATGCGCTGCTGCTGGGCCTGGGCTTCGGCGCGCTGTTCACGGGGGCGCTGTGGGCCGGCGGGCCGGCGCTGTACCGCTTCCTGGGCGGGCAGGGCGCCGCGTTGGAGCAGGCGCTGCGGTACTCCAACATCCTGTTCGGCGGCGCCATGGCGTCGTGGGCGCTGACGCTGCTGCAGGCCGCGCTGCGCGGCACCGGCAACGTCAAGGTGCCGGCCCTCGTCATCGCCGGCTCGGTGACGGCGGGGCTGGCGATCTCGCCGGCGCTGATCTCGGGCTGGTACGGCCTGCCGCAGCTCGGCGTGGCCGGTGCCGGCGTGGCGCAGGTGCTGACCAACCTGGTCGGGCTTGCCGCGGTGGTGGCCTACATGCGCAGCGGCGCCAGCACGCTGCGGCTGCGGCGCCATGCGCTGCAGCGGGCGCACTTCGGGGCGATCCTGGGCGTGGGCCTGCCCAGCAGCCTGAACGCGGCGATGACCAACCTGGCGCTCACGGCCGTGACGGCCGCCGCCGGCCGCTATGGCATCGACGCGCTGGCGGGTTACGGCATCGCGTCGCGGCTGGATGCGCTGCTGGTGCCCATCCTGTTCGGCTTCGGCACCGCGGCGGTCACGGTGGTGGCCACCAACCTGGGCGCCGGGCAGGTGGCGCGGGCGCGGCGGGCCGCGCTGGTGAACGCGCTGTTCGTCGCGGCGCTGCTCGAAGCGCTGGGCCTGCTGATGGCCTTCTGGCCCACGCTGTGGCTGGGCTGGTTCACGAACAGCCCGCAGGTGCTGGAGGTGGGCTCGCTGTACCTGCGCATCGTCGGCCCGACCTACGGCCTGATGGCCATCGCGATGGAGCTGTACTTCGCGGGGCAGGGCGCACGTCGCATCGCCTGGCCGATGGCGGCCACCACGGTGCGCCTGGCCTTTGCGGTGCTGGCCACCGTGCTGGCGGCACACGGCGCGGTGGGGCTGGGCACGGCGTTCGCGCTGGTGGCCATTGGCATCGTGTGTGCGGCCGCCATCAGCGGCTGGGGCTTCTGGCGGGTGTCCTGGGACAGCCGCCCGGGGCGTTGACACCGGGTTGGCCAGCGCCCGGCTTCGGCAGCCGCCCGCGGGCCGCGCGCGAGTCGGTCGCGGCCACGACCCACGAACCCACGTCTGGCAGGGTCTTGCGGCGTCCGGATTTCCCCGGCTGAGTCGATGGCGGTGCAATGGCGCCCATCGATCAGACCTGATTCCCCGCGCCGGGGCGATGCACGGAGTGACGCCTCCGTGCCGGCTTGTCGCGACACCCGGATGCACCACGTCGCCTCACCAAATCTGCTGCACCGTCGCCTGGCGACGCTGGCCCTGGCCCTGCTGCTCGCGGCCTGCGGGGGTGGTGGCGGAGGAGGCGACGCTCCGCCGCCGACCGTGCCGCTGGGGCCACCCGACACCGCCAACTACCTGCCCTTCGCGACCGGCCTGCGCTGGCTCAATTCCGACGGGCGGCTCGTGCGCGTGGAAGGCCCCGACGCCGCGGCCGGTGCCGGTGCCTGGCGGCTGGTTGGCATCGCGCCCGACAGCGTGGCCCGCCAGAGCTACCGCGTCACGGCGTCGGCCGTCGAGTTCCTGGGCTCGCGCAGCACCGACGCGACGCAACGCGCCATCGGCGACTTCACGCTGCTGCGCCTGCCGGTGCGCACCGGGGACAGCTGGCTGGCCTACGAGAGGGTCGTCGACGGCCTGCTGGACGTGGACCGCGATGGTCTCCCCGATCAGGTGTCGATGCGCGCGGTGACCACCGTCATCGGCTACGAGCCCATCGAGGTGGCGGCCGGGCGGTTCGAGCGCGCCCTGCGCGTGCGCACCGAAGACCGCCAGACCGCCCGCCTGGCTGCCACGGGCCGCGAGGCGTCCGGGACCGTGTTCACCGACGACTGGTACGTGGCCGACCTCGGCCGCGTGCTGAGCGTCAGCACGCAGGGCCTCCTGACGCTGAACCGCGTGGAGCTGACGGGCTACCAGACAGGCTCACGCCGTACCGACACCGTGGCGCCGACCATCCGGCTGTTCGGTCCCGAGCCCGACCGGATCACCGGCTCGCCGATCGTCTTCGTCGACTTCAGCGAGCCCATGGACACGGTTGGCGTGGATCCGCTGGTCAGCGTCGTTGGCTCCGACGGCGTCGCGCGCCCGGGCCGGGTCTCGTGGCAAGGCCCGCAGCGCCTGACCTTCGAGCTGGACCTCCCCCTGCCCCCCGACACCTACCGCATCACGCTCGAACCGGGCCTCACGGACCGGCTGGGCAATCCGGTGGTCGAAGGGCGCAGCTGGAGCGCGACGATCGACACGCGGGGCCCCACCGTGCAGTCGATGTCGCCGGCGGCCGGTGCCCGCGGTGTCTCGATCGGCAGCGTCGTCGACATCGTGCTCGATGAGCCCGCGGCCTCGGTGAGCCTGCAGCTGTCCGAGAGTGGCCGGGTCTTGCCGGGCACCGTCAGCGGCGCGGGCCGGAGCTGGCGCTTCGTCCCTGACGAGCCGCTGCGCCGCGCCGCGCGATACGTCGTCAGCTTCTACGCCTACGACCTGGCCCGCAACCTCGGCGCCCAGACGGAGGTCAGCTTCGACACCGAAACCGGCCGCTTCCTGGCGACCAGTTCACCGACCGATCAGCTGGGCAGCCTGCACATCGAGGCCGGAGACATAGATGCCGACGGCCGCACCGACGCGGTGGTGCTGCGTCAGATTCCTTCCGCGCTCGAGATGGAGTTCCTGCTGTTCCGCCAACGCCCCGGCGGTGGCTTCGACAGCCTGCGCATCGATACGACCAGAGCCTGCTTCACGGACAGTTTCGAGCTGTTCGATCTCGACGGCGACGGCCTTCTCGACGTGCTGCCTTTCTCCGGCCGGGAGTGGTGGCGCCGCCTCGCGGCGGGCGGCTACGAGCGACGGGCGCTCTACGACGCACTCAACTTCATCAAGATCGAGTCCCTGCGTTCGGCCGGTGGCCGACGGGACGTGACGGGCTTGTACAACTCCCGGCCGGAGGTGATGCGCCAGACCGCCCCGGGCGTGTTCGACACACCGCGACCGATGGGCACGACCTACGGTGGCGACTTCTCCGCCACGGGCGACATCGATGGCGACGGCCTCGACGACATCATCGTGCATACCGTCGACGGCGGCTCAGCCCATCTGCTCGTCCAGTACCAGAGCCCGGATGGCAGCTTCGGTCGTCGCCAGCTGGTGCCGTATGCGGGTCGGCTCGACCGGACCCCCTACTTCCTGCGCGTCGTGGACCTGGACAGGAACGGCCTGCCCGATCTCGTGGTGACGACCAACGCACCCGGCATCGGGGCCTCGCTCCAGGTGATCCGCCAGACGGCCCTGGGGGTGTTCGCGCCCGCCACCGTCATCAGAGCCGATGGCATCTGGCCGGAGGTGGCGGACATCGACGGCGATGGCCGCCTCGACATCGTCGCCGGGAGGGCCGGGAACTTGGCCCTGCACCTGCAGCAGCCGGACGGCAGCCTGGCGGCACCCGAGATGTACTACGACCGGCGCTACGCCGTGGGCAGCAGCACGGGCTCCCTGGCCGTGGCCGACTTCGACGGCGATGGGCGCATGGACATCTGGGCCGGCGGCACGCTGTGGCTGCAG
>JAIXTY010000071.1 GCA_027483705.1 Rubrivivax sp. | reverse complement strand
GGCCGAGGTCGCCGTTCGCGTCGGCCCATTCGTCCCAGATGCTGACGCCGTGCGCCTTCAGGTAGGCGGTGTTGGTGTCGCCGGCGAGGAACCACAGCAGCTCCAGGATGATGCTCTTCAGATGCACCTTCTTCGTCGTCACGAGCGGGAACCCCTCGTTCAGATCGAAGCGCATCTGGTGGCCGAACACGCTGGTGGTGCCGGTGCCGGTGCGGTCGGTCTTGGCCACGCCGTGCGTGGCCACGTGGCGCATGAAGTCTTCGTACTGCGATCGGATGGGCCTGTTCATCGGTGTGCTCAGGAGGCTGCAGGAGCCAGCAGGGTTTCGGGTGGCGCCGGGGCGGCGTCGTCGGCGCCGAACTGCATCGCCGCCAGTCTGGCGTAAAGGCCGCCGCGCGCCACCAGCTCGGCGTGGGTGCCGATGTCGACGATGCGGCCGGCGTCCATCACCACGATGCGGTCGGCCTTCAGCACGGTGGCCAGGCGGTGCGCGATGACCAGCGTGGTGCGGTCGTTCATCGCGGCCTCCAGCGCCTGCTGCACGACGCGCTCGCTCTCGGCGTCGAGCGCGCTGGTGGCTTCGTCGAGCAGCAGCAGCGGCGGGTTCTTCAGCATCGCGCGGGCGATGGCGATGCGCTGGCGCTGGCCGCCCGACAGGCGCACGCCGCGTTCGCCCAGGTAGGTGTCGTAGCCCTCGGGCAGCGCGCGGATGAAGTCGTCGGCGAACGCGGCCTTGGCGGCCGCGTGCACCTCGGCGTCGCTGGCCTCGGGGCGGCCGTAGCGGATGTTCTCCAGCGCGCTGGTCGAGAACACCGTGCTGTCCTGCGGCACGAGGCCGATGCGGCCGCGCAGCGCGGCGAGGCTGGCGTCGCGCACCGGCACGCCGTCCACCTGCACGCTGCCCGACTGCGCGTCGTAGAAGCGCAGCAGCAGCTGGAACACGGTGCTCTTGCCGGCGCCGCTGGGCCCGACCAGGGCCACCGTCTCGCCGGCGCGCACGCTCAGCGAGAAGTCGGCCAGCGCCGGTGTCTTGGGGCGGGACGGGTAGTGGAAGCTCACCCCCTGCAGCGCCACGGACGAGCCCCGCTGCACCGGCGGCAGCGCCACCGGCCGGGCCGGCTCGGCCACCGGCGAGGTGGCGGCCAGCAGCTCCATCAGCCGCTCGGTGGCGCCGGCGGCGCGCAGCAGGTCGCCGTAGATCTCGGACAGCACCGCCACGGCGCCGACGAAGATGATCACGAACACCACCGTCTGCCCCAGGTGGCCGGCGCTGATGCGGCCCTCGATCACGGCCTGCGTGCCCTGGTACAGGCCCCACAGCAGCGCGCCGAAGGTGGCGGTGATCATGAAGCCCACCAGCACCGCGCGCACCGTGGTGCGCCGGCGCGCCGTGGCGAAGGCCTCCTCGGTGCTGCGGTCGAAGCGCGCCGCCTCGCGGGACTCCTGCACGTGGCTCTGCACCACGGGGATCTCGCCCAGCACCTCGGCGGCGATGGCGCTGCTGTCGGCCACGCGGTCCTGGCTGGCGCGGCTGAGCTTGCGCACGCGGCGACCGAAGTACAGGCTCGGCAGCACCACCAGCACCAATAGGCCCAGCACCTGCGTCATCACCCAGGGGTTCGTCACAATCAGCGCGATCAGCGCCCCCGCGCCCATCACCACGTTGCGCAGCCCCATGCTCAGGCTGGAGCCGACCACCGTTTGCACGAGCGTGGTGTCGGTGGTCAGCCGCGACAGCACCTCGCCGGTGCGCGTGCTCTCGAAGAACTCCGGGCTCTGCCGGAGCACGTGGCCGTAGACGGCGTTGCGCAGGTCGGCCGTGATGCGCTCGCCCAGCCAGCTGACGGTGTAGAAGCGCAGCGCCGAGAACACGCCCAGCGCCAGGGCGACGCCGAACAGCGCCAGGAAGTGCCCGCGCAGCGCCATCAGCTGCTGCCCGGGGTCGGCGGCGACGAGGCCCTGGTCGATGAGCTGCTTCAGCGCCACCGGGAAGGCCAGCGTGCTGGCCGCGGCCAGCACCAGGAAGACGCCGGCCAGCGCGACGATGCCGCGGTAGGGCCGCACGAAGGGCAGCAGGCCGGACAGCGAGCGCGGCGACTTGGCCGCCGGGCGGGAGGTTTCCTCGGGCATGGCAGGAAGTCTATGCGGCGGGCCGCCCGGCACCGGCGCGCAGGGCGACCCCCCGCGTCCGCGGGCTCCGTGCCAGGTGCATCGCTTTCAGGGCTTCAGTGGGCGTGGGTTGTGGTCGAATAGGTGGCCTCCGTCTCCCCCTCGATGACCCAGCCTCCCCTGCCCACCCAGCCCGCCCCGCTGAGCGCGGCCTCGCCCGTGCCGGCGGCCGCGCCGGCATCGGCACCCGCACGCCTGTCGCTGCCGATGGCCGTCACGTTGGTGGCCCTGGGTGCCGCGGCGCTGGCGGCGGCGCTGGCCTGGCTGATCGACCGCAGCCTGGGCACGACGGCCTGGGCGGCGCCGCTGGGCGCACTGGCGGGCGTGGCGGTGGCGGTGCTGCCGGCCGCGCTGGCCCTGCAGCGTCTGGTGGTGCGCCACGAGCGCCAGGCCCTGGTGGCCGGCACCCTGCACAGCCCGCTGGGCACGACGCGGCCGCTGTTCCTCGAACTGGCCGGCCGCGAGTGGGCGCGTGCGCGGCGTTACGGCACTGGCGCGGCGCTGCTGCTGGTGGACGTCGACCGCTTCGCGCGCCTGACCGAATCCCGCGGCAGCGAAGCCGCCGACGCCGTGCTGGCCGAGCTGCTGCGCCAGACCGCGCCCTCGCTGCGCGGCGCCGACCTGCTCACGCGTTTCGGCGATGCGCAGATGGCCGTCTTCCTGGCCCAGGCCGACGCCACCGGCGCGCTCGACGTGGCCGAGCGCATCCGCGAGCGCAGCGAGCAGATGGAGGTGCCGTTCGAGCAGGACGGGCTGTCGCGCCCGCTGCGCGTCACCGTCAGCATCGGCGTGGCGCACCTGCGGCCGGCGCACCTGAACCTGCAGTCGCTGGTCGACGACGCCCAGGACGCCGTGCTGGCCGCGCGCCAGGCCGGCGGCAACTGCGTGCGCGCCGCGCCGGTGGACCTGGGCCGCCTGAGCCCCACCGGCGGCTGGCGCAGCGAGCCGCGCGCGCGGCGCTGAAGCTCGCCCCGGCTACAGGCGCAGCGCGCCGCCGTAGCCCGTCAGCTCCAGGTAGCCCAGCCCGACGCGGCGCCCGGCCTCGTCGAGCAGTTCGGCCAGACCCTCCCAGTACAGCGCGCCGGTGCTGGCGCGGCTGTCGAGTTCCTGCGCGTCGGCGAGAGCCCGCACCACGTGGCGGCCGGCCGGCGACACCACGGCCCATTGCACCGGCCAGCTGACGCCGCTGGCGGGGCTGCGCCAGCGGCGCTGCGCCTCGAAGCGAAGCTCGTCGGGCGCGAAGGCCCGTGCCACGCCGCCCGCGGCGCGCGCGCTGCCGCCGGCCCACAGCGCCGAGCCGTCGGCGCGCCGCAGCTGGAAGGCCGTGAGCGCCCCGCCGTTGAACAGGTTGATGCCGATCCAGTCCCAGCCCACAGCCTGCGGGTGCAGCAGCTCCTCGCTCCACTCGTGGTCCATCCAGGCGCGGCCGTCGCGCGCCTGCACGCGGGGGCCGGCGGCCTGCACGCGCAGCTGCGGCTCGCTGAGGTAGTGGCTGGCCTGGGCCTCGTCGGGGCCCTTGCGGCTGAATCCGGCGTCGCCCTGCAGCAGCAGCGGCTGCGTGCGGGCCATGTCGAGCTCGAGCGTGAAGTCGCGCGCGGCGATGCGGCTCGTCCAGCGATCACCCTCGAGAGCCAGGCGCCAGTCGCCGATGTGCACGCGCGCGGTGTCCAGCGCCGCGGCGGCCAGCGGCGCGGCGGGGTCGCCGTTCCAGCGCACGATGCGCTGGTCGTGCACATGCCGCCCGCCGTCGGGCCCGAGCACGGTGACGGCGGCGTGCGCGAACAGCAGCTGCCGCGCCGCGAAGCGGCTGGGGTGGCCGCGGGCCACCCCAGTGCGGCTGCGGAAGAACGTCACCTGAAAGCCGCCGGCCGGCTGCGCCTCGGTGCCCAGCCAGCCCGTGACGTACCACCACTCGGTGCGCGCGCCGGGGTGCGCGCCGTGGTCCCGCGGGAAGCGCAGCACGCGGCTGCGGCGCGGGATGTCGTCGTCGGGCGCGCCGGCGGCCGGCGCGGCCGCGGGCAGCGCCAGGCCCAGCCCCAGCGCCTGCAGCCAGCGGCGGCGCGCGGGGTTCACCAGTCCTCCTTGACGGCGCGCACGGCGCTGGCCTGCAGCGCATGGCGCGCGCTGAAGGCCGCGGTGGCCACGCCGGCGGCCAGCACCGCCAGCGACAGCAGCGCCAGCCGGGCCCAGGGCAGCACCAGGTCCATGGTCCAGTGAAAGCTCTGCGGGTTGACGACGAACACCAGCACCAGGCTGATCGCCAACCCGAGCGCCAGGCCCATCAGCACGCCGGCCGCCACCCAGGCCAGGGCCTCGCCGGCGACGAGCCGGATGACGTCGCCGCGCACGAAGCCCAGGTGCGCCAGCAGCCCGAACTCCTTGCGCCGCGCCAGCACCTGCGCACTCAGCGACGCCGCGATGCCCACCAAACCGATGGCGATGGCCACGGCCTGCAGGTACTGCGTGACGGCGAAGCTGCGGTCGAAGATGCGCAGCGACAGCCGCCGCAGCTCGGCGCTGCTGGCGAACTCCAGCAGCGCCGAGTCGGCGCCGTCGGCGGCCAGCGCATCGCGCAGCGCCTGCTGCACCGGCGCCGCGGCGGCGCCCGGGGCCAGCCAGATGGCGAGGTCGTTGACGCGGGTGTCGCCGGTGAAGCGGCGGTAGTCGGCGTCGTCGATGACGACGGTGCCGAACTGCCGCGCGTAGTCGCGCCACACGCCGCGCACCCACAGCGCCCGCGGCACGCCGCCCACCGGCATCGTGAAGTGGCGGCCCGGCTCGGCGCCGTACAGCGAGACCATCGCCTCGCTGACGAACACGCCCACGGCACCCTCGGGGGCCGACAGCGGCGCGGCCAGCAGCGGCAGCACCGCGGCCGGATCCGCCAGCGGGCGCGCCACCAGCACGACGGCCGGCCGGCCTTCGGCCAGCGGCACCGGCTGCACGCGTGCCGCCTCCACGCGCTGCACGCCCGGCAGCGCGGCGGCGCGGGCCACGAACGCGGCCGGCAGCCAGGCCTGGTCGGCCGCCGCGGTGCTGGTGGCGGTGCGCGCATACAGGTCGGCCGGCAGCACGCTGTCGAGCCAGCGCGCCACGCCGTCGCGGAAGCTGGCCACCATCACCGTGAGCGCCACGCTCAGCGCCAGGCTGGCCACCACGCCGGCCACCGCCGCGGTGGCGGTGGCGCGCTGGTGGCGCGCGCGCTGCAGCGCCAGCAGGGCCAGCGCACCGGCCGGCCGCGGCCAGCGCGCGAGCAGCGCGTGCACCGTGGCCGGGATCAGCGCCACGCCGCCCACCAGCAGCAGCGCCACCGCGGCGTAGGCCGCCAGCGGCAGCCCGAAGACCGGCGGCGCCAGCGCCGCCAGCGCCCCGGCGGCCACCAGCAGCAGCCCCGGCCAGGCCGGCGGCACCGGCTGCGTGGCCGAGCCCAGGCCCTTCAGCGCCTGGGCCGGCGCCAGCGCCTCGGCCTGGCGCGCCGGCCACCAGCCGCCCACCAGCGCCGACACGAGGCCCAGCGCGCCGAACACCAGCACGCCCGCCGCGCCCACCTGCAGCCGAGGCGCGATGCCGGGGAAGTAGCCGCCGCCCAGGTCGCCGGCCATCCAGCGCAGCGCCGCGGCCGCCATGGCCGCGCCGGCCAGCAGCCCGAGCAGCCCGCCGGCCGCACCCAGCGCCGCACACTCGGCCAGCACGAGGCCGCGCCGCTGCCGCGCCGACAGGCCCAACACCCCCAGCAGCGCCAGCCCCGGCGTGCGCTGGGCCACGCTGAGCGAGACCACCGAGAACACGAGGAAGGCGCCCACGAACAGCGCCACCAGCGCCAGCACCGTGAGGTTGACGCGGTAGGCCCGCGACAGGTTCGACACGCGCTGCTCGTCGGCTCCCGGGGTGGCCGCGCTGATGCCGGGTGGCAGTGCGAGCGACTTCACCCAGGCCGCCGTGTCGGTGCCGGGCTTCAGGCGCAGGTCGATGCGCGTGAGCCGGCCCGAGCCCTGGGCGATGGCGCCGAAGTGACCCTGGGCGCCGGCCAGGTCCATCACCACCAGCGGCGTGCCGCCGGCGGCCACGCTGCCGGCCTGGCGCAGCAGGGCCACACCGGGGCCGTTGTGCAGCGCCAGCGGCGCCGCGGCGTCGGCCGTGCCCAGCGCGGCCAGCGCCGCGGCGTTGGGGAAGGCGGCGTCGGGGTCGAAGGCGGCGAAGCGGTCTTCGCCGTCGCGCGGGCGCGGCATCAGCGCCGGGGCCAGCGGCGCGGCGCGCAGCACGTCCAGGCCGATCACGCGCACAGCGACGCGCCGGCCGTCGGGCCGCCGCAGCGTGGTGTCGATCTCCAGCAGCGGGCTCGCCAGCTCGACGGCTGCGTCCTGCGCCACGCGCTCGAACAGCGCGTCGGGGATGGCCGTGCCGCGCAGCGAGAGGTCGGCATCGCCGTTGGCCGCGCGCACCGCGGCGCTGAACTCCGACAGCGCCGATTGGTTGATGAGGTGCACCGACCAGGCCAGCGCCACGCCCAGCGCCACCGCCAGCAGCGCCGTGGCGTGGCGCCAGGGGTGGTGGCGCCACTCGCGCCACAGCAGCAGGCGCAGCAGCGAGGCGTTCATGGCCGCGTCACGGCGCCGCCGCCGGCGGGATGCCCACCGGCTCGATGCCCGTGGGCGTGAGCCGCAGCACACGGTCCGCCGCCGCGGCCGCCGCGGCCGAGTGCGTGACCAGCAGGCAGGCCGCGCCGCTGTCGCGCACCTGCTCGCGCAGCACGCCCAGCACACGCTCGGCGGTGGCGGGGTCGAGGTTGCCGGTGGGCTCGTCGGCCAGGATCAGCCGCGGCTGGTGCACCACCGCACGCGCGATCGCCACGCGCTGCAGCTGGCCGCCCGACAGCTGTGCCGGCCAGCGCCCGCCCAGGCCCTGCAGCCCCACGGCCTGCAGCACGGCCTGCACGCGCGTGGCCATCGCCGCGGCACCGCCGCGGCCCAGCAGGCGGAGCGGCAGCTCCACGTTCTCGGCCACCGT
>JAIXTY010000224.1 GCA_027483705.1 Rubrivivax sp. | reverse complement strand
TGTTGTGGTCGACGATGGCATGACCATCACGGTTGAATTCCTTGGCCAGCATCTTCTCGGCCAGCGCCAGGCCCACGGCGTTGGCCAGGCCCTGGCCCAGCGGGCCGGTGGTCGTCTCGACGCCGGGCGTCACGTCCACCTCGGGGTGGCCCGGGGTCTTGCTGTGCAGCTGGCGGAAATTGCGCAGCTCGCTCATCGGCAGGTCGTAGCCCGTCAGGTGCAGCAGCGCGTACAGCAGCATCGAGCCGTGGCCGTTGCTCAGCACGAAGCGGTCGCGGTCGGGCCAGGCGGGGTCGGCCGGGTCGTGCTTCAGGTGGCGGCTCCACAGCGCCACGGCGATCTCGGCCATGCCCATCGGGGCGCCGGGGTGGCCGGAGTTGGCCTGCTGGACGGCGTCCATGGCCAGGGCACGGATGGCGTTGGCCATCAGCGTGGTCGTGCTGGAGGTGTCGGGGGTGGGGCTGGGCATCGGGGCGGCGCGCCGGGGCGCGGGTTGGGCAACGGGGTCAGCGGGCAGCCGCCGATTCTAGGTTCCGGCCCCGGCGCCGCCGCCGCCGGCCCGGTGCCCGGGCGGCAGGCCTCGGCTGGCCTCAGAATGGCCCGCATCGTGAGCGACATGCCCTCGCCGACACCCGTCAATGCCGAGCTGCTTCGGCTGCTGGTGCAGCGCACCGAGCAGGGCATCTGGTTCATCGACGACGCGCAGCGCACGACCGACGCCAACCCGGCGATGTGCCGGCTGCTGGGGCTGCCGCGCGAGCAGCTGGTCGGGCGCTCGATCTGGGACTTCGTCGACGACGCCGGCGCGGCCGTGTTCCGCGAGCGGCTGTCGCGCCGCCAGCACGGCGCGAGCGACGCCTACGAGATCACGCTGCGCGCCGCCGACGGCACGCGCCGGCACTGCCTGAACAACGCCACGCCGATCATCGACGCCGACGGGCGCCTGGTGGGCTCGGTGGGCCTGTGGACCGACCTCTCGGCGCTGAAGGCGGCCGAGCACCGGCTGGCCGAGCAGTCGCAGGCGCTGGCGCTGACGGTCGAGAGCCTGCACGAGGGCGTTTTCACCAGCGGGCGCGACGGCCGTGCCGAGGTGTGGAACCGGCGGCTGCTGGAACTGCTGGACCTGCCGGAGTCGCTGCTGCGCCAGCGGCCGACCATCGACGAGATCCGCCGCTTCCAGGTCGAACGCGGCGACTTCGACCACGACCCGGTGTTCGGCGACGATGCCCAGCGGCGGCAGGTGGGCACGCATTACCGCCGTGTCACGAAGCAGGGCCGCTTGCTCGAGGTCGAGGGCCGCCAGGCCGTCGATGGCCGCCTCGTGCGCACCTACCGCGACGTGACGGCCGACGCCCAGGCTGCCGAGGCGCTGCGCGTGAGCGAGCAGCGCTTCCGCACCATGGCCGACGCCGCGCCCGCGCTCATCTGGCAGGGCGACGCCGAGGGCCGAGCGGAATGGTTCAACCAGCGCTGGCTCGACTTCACCGGCCGCACGCTGGCCGAGGAGCTGACGCTGCCCTGGTCGGCCCGCCTGCACCCCGACGACCTGGAGCGCTGCCGCGCCGTCTTTCGCCGCGCCGTCGACTCGGCGAGCTCGTTCGAGGTGGAGTACCGCGTGCGCTGCCACGACGGCCGCGACATCTGGGTGGCCGACCACGGCACCATGCGCCACGCCGCCGATGGGCGCTTCGAGGGCTTCACCTGCTACGGCTGGGACATCACCGAGCGGCTGGCCGCTCAGCAGGGCCTGGCGGCCGCCCGCGACGAGGCCGAGCGCCTGAGCCACGCCAAGAGCGAGTTCCTCTCGCGCATGAGCCACGAGCTGCGCACACCGCTGAACGCGGTGCTGGGCTTCGCGCAGCTGCTGGCCAGCGACACCGCCGAGCCGCTGACGCCGCGCCAGCGCGAACGCCTGCAGGAGCTGCAGCGCGGCGGCGCCCATCTGCTGGACCTGATCAACGACGTGCTGGACATCGCCCGCATCGAGGCCGGCGCGCTGCGGCTGCAGCTGCAGCCGGTGGACCTGGGCGCACTGGCGGGCGAGTGCGAGCGGCTCGTGGCGGGCCTGATGGCGCAGCACGCGGTGCGGCTGGTGGTGCCCGACGCGGCACCGACCTGGGTGCACGCCGATCCGATGCGCCTGAAGCAGGTGCTCGTGAACCTGCTGGCCAACGCCGCCAAGTACAACCGGCACGGTGGCACGGCGCGGCTGTCGTGGGCGCCGCACGAGGGCCGGCTGCGCGTGCGGGTCGAGGACGAGGGCCCGGGCATGGACGCGGCCCAGCGCGCCCAGCTGTTCCGCGCCTTCGAGCGGCTGGGCGCCGAGAACGGGCCGGTCGAGGGCACCGGCATCGGGCTCGTGCTGACGAAGTGGCTGCTCGAGCGCATGGGCGGCCGCATCGGCGTGGACAGCACGCCCGGCGTCGGCACCACGTTCTGGTTCGAGCTCGACCCGGCCGCGCCGGCCGACGCAGCAGCCGAGCCCACCGCGCCGCCGGCGCCCGCCCTGGCACCGGCCGGCGCCGCGCAGGCCGACGGGCGGCCCACGGCGCCGCCGCCGCGCCGGCGCGTGCTCTACATCGAGGACAACGATGTCAACCGCCTGCTGATGCAGGGCATGCTGGCGCAGCGCCCGGCCATCGACCTGCAGCTGGCCGCACTGCCCGAGGAGGGCCTGGCAATGGCGCGCGAGGCGCCGCCGGCGCTGGTGCTGCTGGACATCCAGCTGCCCGGCATCGACGGCTTCGAGGTGCTGGCGCGGCTGCGCGCCGACGCGCGCACGGCCGCTGTCCCCGTGGTGGCCGTCAGCGCCAACGCCATGCCGGCCGACCGCGAACGCGCGGCACGCGCTGGCTTCGACGAGTACGTGACCAAGCCGATCGAGCTGGAGCAGCTGCTCGCGGTGGTGGACCGCTGGCTGGCGCGCTGAAGCGTGGGCGTCAGGACTTCGGCACCGCCGCCACGAGGCGCTGCGTGTACGGGTGCGAAGGCGCGGTGAACAGCCGGCCCGGCGGCCCCGCCTCGACGACCCGGCCCTGCTGCAGCACCAGCACCTCGTCGCAGACCAGGTCCACCACCGCGAGGTCGTGGCTGATGAAGAGGTAGGCCAGGCCGAACTGCTGCTGCAGGTCGCGCATCAGGTTCAGCACCTGCGCCTGCACGCTGACGTCGAGCGCGCTCACCGGCTCGTCGGCGACGATGAGCCGCGGCCGTGTGACCAGCGCGCGCGCGATGGCGATGCGCTGGCGCTGGCCGCCGCTGAACTCGTGCGGGAACTTGGCCAGGTCGGCCGCCGGCAGGCCCACGGCCTCCAGCGCCTCGGCGGCACGGCGGTGCTGCTCGGCGGGCGTGGCGCCGTGCAGCGCCACCAGCGGCTCGGCCACGGTCTGCAGCACGCTGCGCCGCGGGTCGAGCGAGCCGTACGGATCCTGGAACACCATCTGGAAGCCCACGCGCGCGCGGCGCAGCGCGGCGGCATCGAGCGTGTGCAGGTCGACCCCGTCGAAGAGCACGCGGCCGGCGCTGGGCCGCTCCAGCGCCATCACCATGCGCGCCAGCGTGCTCTTGCCCGAGCCCGACTCGCCGACGATGCCCAGGCTGCGGCCGGCCTCGAGCGTGAAGTCCACGCCGGCCAGCGCCTGCACCTCGGGCGCCGGCGCCAGCAGGCGGCGGCGCGGCAGGCGGTAGCGCTGGTGCAGGCCCTGCACCTGCAGCAGCGGGGTCGTCATGCCGCCTCGGCCACGGTGACGCGCAGGCACCGTGCGGCGTGGCCTTCGGCCACGACGCGCGTCGACGGCCATGCGGCGTGGCCTTCGGCCACCGCGCGCTCGGGTGGCGGGCCTGCACGGCAGTCGTCGCCGACCAGCGCGCAGCGCGCGGCGAAGGCACAGCCCCCGGGCATCTCGCCCAGCGCCGGCACGCGGCCGGGGATGGTGGCCAGCCGTGCGCCACGCGGCAGGCCCACGCGCGGCCGCGCCGCCTGCAGCCCGCGCGTGTAGGGGTGCGCGGGCTGCGCGAACACGGCCGCGGTTTCGCCGCGCTCGACGATCTCGCCGGCGTACATCACGTGCAGCCGTTCGGCATGCTCGGCCACGAGGCCGAGGTCGTGGCTGATCAGCACCAGGCCCATGCCGTCCTCGCGCACGAGCTGCGTGATCAGCGCCAGCACCTCGCGCTGCAGCGTCACGTCCAGCGCCGTGGTGGGCTCGTCGGCCACCAGCAGCGCCGGGCCGCAGGCCAGCGCGATGGCGACGACGACGCGCTGGCGCTGCCCGCCCGAGAGCTGGTGCGGCCAGGCGTCGAGCCGCTCGCGCGCGCCGGGCATCTGCACGCGCTCCAGCAGGCGCAGCGCCTCGGCGCGCGCGGCGGCACGGCCGAGGCCGCGGTGCAGCCGCAGCGGCTCGGCAATCTGCGTGCCGATCGTGTGCAGCGGGTTCAGCGCCGTCATCGGCTCCTGGAACACCATGGCGACGCGGTTGCCGCGCAACCGGCACCAGTCGCGCTCGGGCAGGCCGACGAGCTCGGTGCCCTCGAGCCGCATCGAGCCCGCCACCGTGGCGCCGTCGGGCAGCAGGCCCATCAGCGCCAGCGCCGTGAGGCTCTTGCCGCAGCCGCTCTCGCCGATGAGGCCGAGCGTCCGCCCGCGCTCGACACCAAAGTCCAGCCCGCGCAGCGCCAGGCGCGGGCCGGCGGCGGTGGCGAGCGTGACGCGCAGGTCGCGCACCTCGAGCAGCGGGGAGGCGGTGTCGGGCACGGGGTGATGACGGCGAGGGTGAGGCAACCGAAGCGCCGGCACGATAGCGCAGGGCCTGCGCCGCGCCGGGCCGGCGCTCGCTCAGCCCCGCCGCAGCAAGAGGGCGATGCCCACGGCCAGCATCCACGCCGACAGCCCGCTCACCGCCACCGCCACCGGCATCAGCGCCGGCCCGCCGGCCACGGGCAGGGCCAGCAGCGCGAGCGCCAGCGCCGCCACACCCCCCAGCGCCGCCAGCGGCCGCGGCAGCGTGCGGCGCTGCCAGGCGCCGGCCGCCACCACGGCCATCGCGACGGCCATGAAGAGGCTGACGCCGAGGATCTCGCCGATGCCACCGCCCCAGGTGGTGGTGGCCGAGAACACCAGCTCGATGGACGCGCGCGTGGCCGGGTCGGCGCCGGCGTGGGCCTCGGCCAGCACCGGCATCACCGTCAGCCAGCGCAGGATGCCGATGCTGCGCGCCAGCGCCGACAGCGCCGCGAAGGCCGCCACGGTGGCCGCGGCCGGGTGGGCCAGGCCGCCCCAGGTGCGCGCCGCCAGCACGATGAGCAGCGGCGCAACAGCGATGGAGTACAGCAGGTACAGCCCGTAGCCCAGGCGCACGGCGTCGGGCGCGGCGGCGATGGCCGCCAGCTGCTGCGCGGCCGGCGCGCCCAGCGAGGCCGGCCAGCCGATGGCCGCGCCGAGCACGACGACGGGCGCAAACGACAGCAGCGCCTCGGCGATGAAGAAGGCGCCGAGCACGCGCCCGCGGCCGGTGGTGATGGGGGCCGGCGGCGCGAGCGTGGCGCCTGGGCCGGGCGATGCAAGGGTGGTCGTGGTCATGGGAGTCTCCAGCGGGTTGAAGGATCGGTTCAGCGCAGCGCCATCGCGGCGCCGGCGGCGGTGTGCGGCCGGTGGCCCAGGTCGACGAGCGCCTGGCGCAGCGCGTCGGCCAGCGGCCGCTCGGGCAGCACGCCCGGGCCCACGCGCGCGGCCAGCCGCGTGCCGTCCAGCGCGTGCGGCTGCCGCCAAAGGTAGCTCATGCGCGCCAGCGCCCGGCCCATCGGCCACACCAGGCCGGCGGCGCGGATCAGCGGCCACGGAAAGCCGCCCACGCGCCAGCCCTTCGCGGGCGCCAGCCCCAGCGACGCGGCCGCCTGCTGCAGCGCGGCGATGAACTCGTCACCCGTGGCGGCATGGCCGGCGAAGTGCAGGGTCTCGAACGACGGGCCGGCGTCGCTGCGCTCGGCCACCGCGACGAAGGCCTGCGCCAGATCGGGCAGGTAGGCCCAGGCGTGCACGCGGTCGCGCGGGCCGGGGTAGGCCAGGCGGCCCCGGTCGAGGTCCTTCGCCACCAGCAGGTCGAGCCACGAGCCCTGGCCGTGGCCGAAGAAGTCGCCGGCGCGGATGACGGTGCTGCGCAGCGTGGTGTCGGCCTCGAGCAGCGCCTCCATCTCGGCGCGGATGCGGCCGTGTGGCGTGTCGGGGGCGATCGGCGTGGCCTCGTCCAGCCGTGCCGGCAGCCGCGTGCCGTAGGCGTAGACGTTGCCCGGCAGCATCAGCCGGGCGCCCAGCTCGCGGGCCACGGCCATGCCCTGCCGCAGCGCGGGCAGCGCCTGCGCCGCCCAGTCGGTGTAGACGGGGTTCACGGCGTGCACCACCACGGTGGCGCCGGCGGCGGCGCGCACCAGTGCGGCGGTGTCGGACAGCGGCAGCAGCACCGGCGTCACCCCCGGCAACGCCGCCGGCAGCGCGCCGCGGGGCGACGGCCGGGCCTGGGCCAGCACGCGCCAGCCGGCGCGGGCGAAGGCGCGCACGGCGGCGTCGCCGAAGCGCCCTCGGGCGCCGAGAACGAGGACGGTCTTCATGGGGTGGTCTCCAGGTGGGCACGCGGTGCCGGTGGTCGATGGCCGCAGTGTGGGCATCGGCGGGGCATCCGCCTACGTCTGGATCGCCATGCCTGCTATACGCTTCGGTATGGACACACCCAGCCCCGGATCGTTCGACTGGCGCCTCGTGCGCAGCTTCCTGGCCGTGCTCGACGCCGGCAGCCTGACGGCTGCGGCCCGCGCCACCGGCGCGCACCAGCCGACGCTGTCGCGGCACGTGGCCGAGCTGGAGTCGCAGCTGGGCGCGCCGCTGTTCGAGCGCACCGGCCGCGGCGTCGAGCCCACGGCGCTGGCGCGCGCCATCGCCGACGCCGCGCGGCAGATGCAGGACGGCGCCGAGCGGCTGTCGCGCACGCTGGCGCGCGGCCGCGAGGCCGCCACCGGCACCGTGCGCATCACCACCAGCCAGGTGGCGGCCAGCTACCTGCTGCCGCCGGTGCTGGCGCGGCTGCAGCAGGCCGAGCCCGGCATCCACGTGGAGCTGGCGGCCAGCAACACGCTGGCCAACCTGCTGCGGCGCGAGGCCGACATCGCGCTGCGCATGGTGCGGCCGGCGCAGGCCTCGCTGGTGGCGCGCAAGCTGGCCGACATCCCCATCGTCGCCTGCGCGCACGAGGACTACCTGCGCCGCCACGGCCTGCCGCGGCGGCCGGACGAGCTGCCGCGGCACCGCCTCATCGGCTACGACCGCGACGACACCATCCGCCGCGGCTTTGCCGCGATGGGCGTGGCGCTGCCACCCGAGGCCTTCGTGCTGCGCACCGACGACCAGCTGGCCTACGGCCGCCTGGTGGCCGCCGGCGCCGGCGTCGGCTTCGTCGCCGCCTACAACCTGCGCCACTGGCCCGGCGTGGTGCCGCTGCTGCCGATGCTGAAGATCCCGCCGCTGCCGTGCTGGCTGGCGGTGCACCGCGAGATCCGCGGCAGCCGCCTCGTGCGCCGCGTCTACGACTTCCTGGCCGAGGCCGTTCCGGCCGAGCTGGCCGCGGCCTGAGGCGGTGTCGTCAGCCGGCCGCCATCTGCACGATGGCGCCGGCCGGCTGCGCGCCGCTCGTGCGCGCGACCTCGCGGCCCTGCTCGATCTTCACCAGCGTCGGGATGCTGCGGATGGCAAAGCGGGCCGCCAGCTGCGGGTTGGCGTCGGTGTCCACCTTCACGAGCAGCGCGCGGTCGCCGAGCTGCTGCGCGGCCTGCGCGAAGGCCGGGGCCATCATGCGGCAGGGGCCGCACCAGGCCGCCCAGAAGTCCACCAGCAGCGGCCGGTCGGTGGCCATGACGACGGCGTCGAAGTCGGCATCGGTGAGCGCCACCACCTGGCCGTCGAGCAGCGGCTGGCCGCAGCGGCCGCAGTTCGGGTGCTCGTCGATGCGCGCGGCGGGCACGCGGTTGGTGGCGCCGCAGTGCGGGCAGCTGGCGTGCAGGCGGGTGTCGTCGTTCATTGGGGGCACATGGTGGCGCCGTGCTGCGGCTTCAAGCCTGCGCCAGGCGCTGCGCCACCGCGTCGCCGACGAAGCGCATGAAGGCGCGCACGCGCGCCGTGCCGCGCAGATCGGGGTGCGTCAGCATCCACACCGGCACGTCCAGCGCCGGGATCTCCTCGGACACCGCCACCAGCTCCGGCAGCCGCTCCTCCATGAAGGTGGGCAGCACCGCCACGCCGATGCCGGTGCGCAGCATGGCCGCGGCGGCGTTGAAGATGTCCACGCGCACGCGCACCTGCTCGGGCACGAGGTGCTCGCGCATCCAGCGGTCGTAGACGCGGCCGTTGCCGTCGCGCTCGAAGGCCACCCAGGGCGCGTGCTTCAGCAGCTCGGGCACTGGCGTCACGGCCTGCGGCAGGCCCGGCGCGCCGCGCAGCGCGTAGACCCGGCAGTGGCTCATGCCCAGCTGCCGGCCCACCAGGTGCTCGGCCACCTGCGACGACAGCCGCAGCGCGACATCGGCCTGGCGCGCGACACCGCCGGCGGCCTCAGGCGGGCGGCGGGCCAGGTCCACCAGGAAGGCGTTCTCCACCACCTCGACCTCGATGCCCGGGTAGGCCCGTGCGAAGTCGGCCAGCGGCCGCGGCAGCAGGTGCTCCATCGCGACGAAGGCGGTGGTCAGCCGCAGCACGCCGGTGAGCTCGCGGTCGCGGCCCTGCACCTGGCGCTCGATCTCCTCGGCCTGGTCGGCCATGCGCTGGGCCTGCGCCAGCACGGTGCGCCCCGCCTCGGTGGGGTGCCAGCCGGTGCGCGTGCGCTCGAACAGGCGCGCCCCGAGGCTGGCCTCCAGCGCATCGAGCCGGCGTTGCACGGTGGTGGCGTTCACGCCCAGGCGACGGGCCGCTTCGGCCACCGAGCCGCCGTCTCCGATGGCCAGCGCGTGGCGGAGATCGCTCCAGTCGAGTTGGGGCATGCGGGGTGCGTCCTTTGGTGCATTCGATGCAACTTTGCAGACTGTACTTGCGGGAGCCCGCGTTGTCTGCGGGAGTGCATGGTCCTACAGTGGCTTTGACTGTCGCCGCTGCCATGCCGCCCTCCAACCCGCCCCCGCTGCGCCTGCTCGAGCGCCCGCCGAGCCACCGTGCCACGGCCCGGCGCGCGCGGCCGGCGCCGTGGTGGACGGCGGACGGCCTGCGCCGCGTCTGGCGGCAGTGGCGCCACGCGGGCTGAGGCCGGCCCGGCCAGCGGCGCACCCCGGGGCGCTGCCTAGAATCGGCCGATGCCCTGGACCCCCTCGCTGCAGCGGCTGCATCGCCTGATCGCGGTCGCGCTGCTGGGCTTTGCCAGCGGCCTGCCGCTGGCGCTCACCGGCCAGGCCATGCAGGCTTGGCTGACGCTCGACGGCATCGACCTCGCGACCATCGGCTTCCTCAGCCTCGTCGGACTGCCCTACACCTTCAAGTTCCTGTGGGCGCCGCTGATGGACCGCTACGAGCTGCCGGCGGCCATCGCCAGCCGCTGGGGCCGCCGCCGCGGCTGGCTGGTGGCCACGCAGCTGCTGCTGGCGCTGGCGCTGTGGGCCCTGGCCGCCACCGAGCCGCGCGACGGCATCCGGGCGTTTGCGCTGCTGGCGGTGGCGGTGGCCTTCCTGTCGGCGTCGCAGGACGTCGTCGTCGACGCCTACCGCACCGACCTGCTGACCCCGGCCGAGCGCGGCATGGGCGCCTCGCTCGGGGTGATGGGCTACCGGCTGGCGATGATCCTCTCGGGCGGCATCGCCCTCATCTGGACCGACCCCGCGCAGGCCGCCGCCGGCACCGGCTGGAGCTGGCCCGAGGTCTACCGCTTCATGGCGCTGCTGATGGCCGGCGCCGCCGTCGTCTCGGCCCTGCTGCTGCCCGCGCTGCCGCCGCTGCCGCCTGTGCCGCCGGCTGCCGGCGCCACCCGCAACGGCGGCGGCCACGACCTGCGCGGCTTCGTCGCCGTGCTGCTGGCCGTGGCGCTGGGCGCGTGGCTGACCGACCGCTTCGGCGGCACCGTCGCGCGCACGATGGTGGGCCCGCTGCTTGAGAGCACCTCGCTGCCGGCGCCGCTGCAGAAGCGCTGGCTCGACCTGGTGGCGCTGCTGCTGGGCATCGCCCTCACGCTGCCGCTGGCGGCCTGGACGGCGCGGCGCGCGGGCTTCACGACGCTGCTGTCGGGCCTGGACAGCTACTTCAGCCAGAAGGGCGCGGCGGCCTTCCTGCTGTTCATCGTGCTCTACAAGCTCGGCGACGCCTTCGCCGGCAGCCTGATGACGGCCTTCCTGCTCAAGAGCATGGCCTACACCTCGGCCGAGGTGGGCGTCGTCAACAAGGTGCTGGGCCTGTGGATGACGATCGGCGGCGCTCTGCTCGGCGGCGCGCTGATGCTGAAGCTGGGGCTGTGGCGCTCGCTGATGGCCTTCGGCGTGCTGCAGCTGCTGTCGAACCTGGGCTTCTGGTGGCTCGCCGTCTCGGGCAAGGGCGTGCTGCCGGGCCTGACGCTGCCGGCCTTCGACTGGGGCTTCGTCAAGCTGGCCACGCCCACGCCGGTGGACGGCGGGCTGCTGATGGTGGTGGCCTTCGAGAACATCTCGGGCGGCATGGGCACGGCCGCCTTCGTGGCCTTCCTGATGAGCCTGTGCAACCAGCGCTTCACGGCCACGCAGTTTGCGCTGCTCAGCGCCTTTGCCAGCGTCGGCCGCGTCTGGGTGGGACCGCTGGCCGGCGTGCTGGCCGAGAGCATCGGCTGGCCGACGTTCTTCCTCATCAGCACGGCGCTCGCGCTGCCGGCCCTGCTGATGCTGCAGGGCCTGCGGCGCGAGGTCGATGCGCTCGACGCGCCGGCCACGCCGGCGGATGGGCCGGCGGCCGGCGATCAGATCGCCTCGGGCGCCTCGCGCCAGAGCTCGGCGTAGACGACGTTGCGCTGCGGGTCGGCGAAGGTGCTCGCGTGCGCGGCGCCCGACGCGGCGGCCAGCTCGCGCATCTGCGCCTCGGTGCGCAGCACCAGCGTCCAGTCCATGAACAGCTCCATGTAGCCGCGGCCGCTGCCGCCGGGCACGAAGTTGGCGATCAGCACGCGCCCGCCCGGGCGCAGCATGGCCAGCAGGCGGCGCGTCAGGCGGCGGGCCAGCGCATCGGGCAGGTAGTCGTAGAGACCGGCGGAGTAGATGAGGTCGAAGCGGCCCAGCGCATCGGCCAGCACGCTGCCCTGCGCGCTGCCGGCGAGCTCGCGCACGCCCTGGTTCACCACGCGCACGGCGTGGCCGGCATGCACGCGCGCGATCTCCTGGCACGACAGCGGGTCCTGGTCGAGCGCCACGAACTCGCCGCCGAAGCCGGGCTGCTCGACGAGGCAGCCCTGCAGCTCGCGGCAGTGGCCGGCGGCCACCGACAGCACGCGCGCGCGCTCGTGCCGCACCACGGTGTCGTCGATCAGGCTCTGCAGCAGCTGCCGCCGGTAGCGCACCGACAGGCCCATGCCGGCGCGCGTGGTGGCGCCGAAGACCTCGGCGCCGACGACGCTGGTGCCCGCGGGCGGCCGGCCGTCGTAGATGAAGTCCATCATCACCGCGTCGCCGGCATAACCGCGCGGCTTGGTGACCGCGCGGTGCGTGAACGGGTCCTGCATCACCAGCGCGTGCAGCGGGTGGCTGGCGCACCAGTGGCGCATGGCCTCGGCCTGGCCGGTGGCGCGGGCCTCGCTCCACAGCGCCGACAGCGGCGGCGTCAGCAGCCGGAAGGCGGCCACGGCCTGCCCGGCGGCCACCTGCGCGGCGGCGCGGTCGAGCAGCGCGTGGGTGTTCTCCTCCAGCGTGAGGCCGGCGGTGGCCGGCGGGGTGGGCAACAGGGCCGGCCGCGGGGTGGTGTGGACGGTGGCGGTGTTCATGCGTGCTCCTGGCATCGGTGGGGTTGGGGTGTGGCCAGTCTCGGCAGCGCCGCACCGGCGGGCACCCCACGCGAAGGGGGCGGCCGACGCGTTTGTGGCGCGTGGTGTCGTCAGGCTTGTCGATGGATCGGCCGGCCGCGCGGCGGCACACTCGCGGCATGAGCACGCCTGCCGCCCGCATGTCCCGACCGCTCGCCTCGCTGCGGGCGCTGTCCGACCTCGGCCTGCACCCCGAGGTGCTGGTGCCGGCCTTCCTGGAGGCGCTGCACGCCGTCGTGCCCAGCAGCCGCAACCTCTTCGACTGGACCGATCCGCAGGGCCGGCTGGTGCGCTACTTCATCGAGGGGCCGATCGACGCGGCCATCGCGCAGCTGTACTTCGACGAGTTCCACAACCGGCGCGAGGCCGAGGTGATGCCGGCCTTCGACAGCCTGCAGCAGACGCCGGCCGGCGTGCGCAGCGCCGACGAGCTCGACCACCCGGGCTTCTTCCGCAGCGCGCTGTACAACGAGATCTGGCGCCCGCAGGGCCTGCACACGCGGCTGGAGGCCGTGGTGCGCGGCGCCGACGGCACGCTGCTGGGCTCGCTGGTGCTGTACCGCGGCCCGGGCGAGCGGCGCTTCACGCGCGACGACGAGCGCCAGCTGGCCGCCGTGATGCCGGCCCTGGCGCGCGGGCTGCAGGCCACCGGGCCGGCGGTGGCCGACGACCGCCACGTGCCCGCCCCCGAGCCCGCCGAGACGCTGCTGCTCACGCTCGACGGCCAGCTGTGCCATGCCAGCGATGGCGCGCACCGCCTGCTGCTGATGGCGGCCGGCGGCGCCTCGCGCGACCGGCTGTCGCGGCCGCTGTCGCTGCTGGCCGACCCGCTGCTGTCGTGGATGCTGATGCGTCTGCGCGACCGCGCCGCGCTACTGGCCAGCCCGGGCGGCCGGGCGGCCGTGGCGCTGGCGCCGCCGCCGTCCATCGCGCACGAGACGCCGGCCGGCCAGTTCGTCGCGCGCGGCGAATTGCTGCACGCCGCGCTGGGCGACGGCCCGCCGCTGGCGCAGGTGACGCTGCGCCGGCTGGAGCCGCACCGCGTGGCGCTGGAGCGCGCGCTGCGCGCGCTGCCCATCACGGCCGGCCAGATGGCGGTGTGCCGCGGCCTCTACGGCGGGCTCACGCAGGCCGAGATCGGCCGCCGGCTCGGCGTGGCGCCGGCCACGGTGATCGACCACACGCGCAAGGTCTACCGCACGCTGGGCATCGGCTCGCAGTCCGAGCTGCGCCAGGCCGTCGACGCCCGCGTCGGCGCCGCGGCCTGAACCAGCGCTGGACGCGCCGACGCCAGCACCCTGCCGCCGGCAGGGGATGCCGGGGCCGTTCCTAGAATGCCCGCATGACCGGACACGCCCCGTTCCTCGGCTGCCTCTGCCACCGTCTGGGCTCGCCGGGGCGGCGGCTGTTCACGGGCCTGGCGCTGTCGACGCTGGCGGCGCCGGCGCTCGCCGCCATCCCCGAGTGCCGCCGTTCGCGCGCGGCCTCGCTGGCGCCGGCGAGCTACGTCGAGAACATGGCGCAGGAGCAGTACGCGCAGATGCTGCGGCAGGCCCAGCAGCAGCGTGCGCTGGCCACCGGCGGCCAGCAGCTGCAGCGGCTGCGCTACATCGCGGCGCGCATGGTGCCGTTCACGCCCGCGTGCAACGAGCGCGCGAGGCAGTGGCGCTGGGAGGTCAACCTGCTCGGCAGCGACCAGGTCAACGCCTTCTGCATGCCCGGCGGCAAGATCGCCTTCTACACCGGCATCCTCGTCAGGCTGAAGCTCGACGACGACGAGGTGGCCATGATCATGGGCCACGAGATCGCGCACGCGCTGCTGGAGCACGCGCGCGAGCGCCTGGTCAAGGCCGGCGGCACCGAGCTGCTGCTGCGCGGCGGCGCGGCGCTGCTGGGCCTGGGCAGCCTGGGCGACGCGGCCGCGGCCGGCGCCAGCCAGCTGCTGAGCCTGAAGTACAGCCGCGACGACGAATCGCAGGCCGACGCGCTGGGCCTGATCGTCGCCGCACAGGCCGGCTACGACCCCAAGGCCGGCGTCTCGCTGTGGCAGAAGATGACGCGCCTGGGCGGCGACAAGCCGGCGCCCTGGCTGTCCACCCATCCGGCCGGCGAGAAGCGCATCCGCGACATCGAAGGCCGACTGGCGCAGCTGACGCCGGTGTTCGACAAGGCCCCCAAGCCCGACCGGCGTTTCGGGCCGCCGCAGGCGGGCTGAGCCGGGCTCATCCGTGCGTGGGCTCGGGGGGCGGCTCGGCCCTCAGGATCGACGAGCCCGGGTCGGCTTGCAGCGCCTGCCGCGCGGCGGCGGCGTTGGTGATGGACGGATCACGGGCCATCAGGTTGAAGAGCCGCCGCACCACGTGCGGTGCCGACAGACTGGTGCCGCGCAGACGCGGCAGTCCGGCCGTGGCGGCGAACGGTCCGCTGTGGTTGCCCAGCACCACGAGGCCGCGGTCCAGGCCGCGGATGCGCTCATCGGCCGGTGCCCAGGCGTCGAGCGTCTGGCGCGGTCCGCGGGTCGGCGCCTGTCCTGACTCGCGGAAGCGCGTCATCGCGTCGCCCACCTTCACGCAGCCGCCCACGACCAGCGGCCCCGGTGCGCTGGCCTGCGCGGTGAGCGTCATGCGGTCGGTGATGCGCCAGGCACGGGCGTCGGATGACACCAGCACGGAGTCGGGACGATCGGCCAGCGGCGTCTGGCCCGGCTCGTCGCGTTCGACCCAGGCATGCAGTTCGAGCGCCCCCGGACCCGGGTTGCTGACCGTGATGCGCCACGCGCCGCCGGGCGCGACGACAGCGCCGAGCGCTTTGGCCCGACGGGCATCGGTGGGAGCCAGTGCCATCCAGATGCGCCCCGATGCCTGGCCCTCATGGGGCGGCACGTGCACGAGGGCGCCAGCCAACGTGCCCGACTCCACCAACAACGGCACGGCGCCGGCCCCCGTGAGCCTTGCGACAGGCCCCTGCGCGTGAGACACGGTCACCGAGACCGGGCCGGCCACAGCCGCCCCCTTGGCCGCCCGGTACCAGATCTCGAGGTAGCTCTGGGTTGGATCGCGGTCGGGTACGACCCAATCCAGCGCCTGTGGCGTACCGCCCTCGAGGCGGGCTTCGGCGTGACCCTTGCGGGCAGCTGCGTTGCCCGCGGCCAGGACCAGCACGTGATGCTTCGCGTGCTCGTCGAGCAGGCGTTCCACGAGAGACTCGCCATCGTGCGAGCCGGCATGCGAGCCCAGGCTCACGTTGATGATGAGTCGGCGGTCGAGACCGGAGGCCTCGGCGTGCAGCCAGGCCAGCGCGTCCAGCAGGTAGGGCGTCAGCCAGCCTCCCGAGAGATCCTCCACCGCGTCCTGCGGCAGCTGCACGAAGAGGATGTCGGCCTGCGCCGCGTCGTCCGCAGCCACGCCGGCCGCGCCCGCCGATGCGGCGACCGGCGCGCCTGCGGCCACGCCGAGCACAGCCGTGCCGTGGCTGGACGGCTCGAGCAGTTCCGGCATCCCGGCGGCCAGGTAGCAGGCCTCGTGCAGCCGCCAGTCGGTGGCCTCGACGCCCGGCGAGGCCTGCCTGAAGAACTCGGCCGCCAGGTGGTCGAGAAGCGGCGCATCGGAGACTCGCCCGTAGCCTGCCGTCGGCTCAGCCCGCCACAGCCAGGCCGGCTGCGCAGGAGGGGGGAGATCGGGCAGTGGCGCTTCTACCTTGCGGCCCTGGTCCCACAGCTTGAGTACGCGCGTGCGCGGCGGCTGGTCCACGGCCACCGGGTGGGTCAGTGCCGGGTGCAGGAAGGCGCAACCGAAGTCGATGACGCCGATGACCGGCGGCGCCCCTGGGCCGGCCTTGGCCGCCGCGGCCGAGCCGGGCCCTGACGCGGAACGTGGTGCGCGCAACTCCGGCAGCGGTCCCATGTCGCGCAGGTTCAGGCCCGGGCCATGCGCCAGGGCCCGGCGCATCTCGTGCACCAGCTGCGCCCGCTCGGCAGGCGTAGCCCGCAGCTGCAGGGTACTGCGCGGCACCGACACGGCCGACCGGGCAGCCACCTCGCGCGGGCCCCCGATGAACCCCGGCATGATGGCGCGCACGCCCGGCATCTGCGCCAGCGCCGCGAGCCGGTGCAGCGGCAGCGTGAAGGCCGCAAAGCAGGCCTCGCCGGCCTTCAGCTGCGTTTCATGCAAGGGCGGCGGCTCTTGGCCCCAGGCCGCCAGCTGGGCCAGGAGCGCTGGCCCCTGCGCCGGGTCGATCTCGACGGCCACGCGCACGCCAACTGTCTGGCGGAAACCCCGGTGTTTGCTCAGCGTGCCCCAGTACGCCAGCGGGTCCAGCACGCGGCCCTCGGGACCCTGCGGGTCGTAGACCGGGGCGTCCGGCGTCAGCATGGCGCGCCTCACGACCATTCGGCGACGGTCTGCCGCCAGAGTTCGGCGACGTAGCCGGCCTCGGCGCCGGCCGGTGGCAACGCGCCCACCCAGACTGCGCCGGCCAGTCCGTCGACGGACTGCACCCAGGTGGAGAGGTCGAGCGGCCGCCTCGGTCCGCCCTGGTCCGCGGCATAGATCAGCGCGGGATCGAACTCGGCGCGGCGGACCGCCGGCAGCTCCTTGTCGCCGCTGCCTACCGCCACGCCGTCCATGTCCAAGCCCGCGCCCACGGCCATGACGAAGCGGGCCAAGGTGTCGCCCAGCAGCGCGCCAGCGGCGCTGTCGACCGGGAAGTGAACCCCCGCGACCTCGCGGTTCTGCGCGATGCGCGCGGCACATTGGCGAAGCGCCGGCCCGGCGTCGGGGCACAGGGTCGCCAGCAGCCGCGCCACCGCGAACGACTCGGTGCTGTGGCCGCTGGGCCAGCTGTCATGGCCCGGCGTCGGGATCAGCGGCTGGATCGCCGCGCTGTACTCCACGGGCCGGGGACAACCCGCAAGCTGCTTGAAGCGGAAGACCACCGTCACGGTGAAGTTCAGCAGTGCCTCGATGAGCTCCAGCGTTCGCGGGTGACGCTGCGGCCGCAGGTTCACGATCGAGGTCCACCAGGTGCCGGCCGGCACCATCTGCGCGAGGATCTCGGTGGCCCGCTCGCTGCGCTCGGCCGACAGGGCGTGGACGGTTTCGAGCTGGGCATCGAACACCGCGTGCTCGGGTCGTCGCAGACGCACGATCGGGCCGGACGTCGCGCCACGCAGCGACAGCCTGGCCTCCGACGCCGTGCTGCCGTCGAAGGTGACGCGGTCCATCAGCTCGCTGAGGCACACGTAGGCACGGGGCAGCCCATCCATGCCGCGGAAGCGCGCCCGGGGCGTGCTGTTGACGGCGCCACCGGTGGCGGCAGCCAGACGCCGCTGCAGGGGCAACGGGTGGGCCGTCACCGGGCGGCGCTGGCCGTCGAGCGTCCAGTGGTCGAGGCCGATCTGCGACGACAGCAGGGCGTCGGCCATCAGCGGCGAGGCGATGGCGCCGCCGCCACCGCCGGCCGGCGCGGCGTGGCTGGTGTGACTGGTGTGACTGGTGTGACTGGTATGGCTGGTGTGGCTGGTGTGGGACGTGTGGCTGGTGTGGGACGTCAGCAGGGACATGGTTCTCTCCTCCTCGGGCGCGGATGCGGCACCCGTCGCTTGATGGCGTGCGGTCAGTGCGGGGCGCCGGCCGCGCGAAGAACGTCGGCGAACCGATCCCGCATCGGGCTCTCGCCGCCCGGGAAGCGGGCCTTGTAGCCCTCGATGCGGAATCCGGGTTCGAGACGAAGCATGTCGGCCACGGTCTCGCGTGCGCCGGCCTCGTCGCCGCGCAGCCACTGCGCGATCGCCAGCGTTCGGTGGGTGGCGGTGTGCAGGCGATGGGCGCGCAACGAGCGTCGGGCCAGCCGTTCGGCGTCGTCCAGGCGGTTGGCCGAGAGCGCGGCAAACGCGGCGAGGGTGTCGAAGTAGTAATGCAGCGGGTCCACCGGCGACAGCGCCAGGCTGCGCTGCGCCGCCGCCCAGGCTTCGTCGCCCAGGCCGCGCCAGCCGCAGAGCGTGCCCAGGTACAGCCAGCCCAGCGGCTCGTTCGGGTTGAGGGCCAGCGCGCGCCGATACAGCTGCTCGGCACCGTCGAGATCCTTGAGCAGGAAGCCGTGCACGAGGCCCTTCATCGTGAGCGCCAGCGCGCTGGCGCCGTCGACGTCGAGGGCACGGCTGGCACAGTCCAGCGCGCGCTGCGCATCGCCTTGCGGGTCGGTCGACAAACCCTGCACGGCCCGCATCGCGTGCCACTGGGCCAGCAGCGCGTGCGGCTGCGGCCGCCGCGGATGCCGCTGCGCCAGGTGCTCGAGCAGCTGCTGTGCGCGCTCGAAGTCGTTCCGCGAGGAACGGTGGATGAGCCCGAGGCCCGCCAGCAGCAGGCTGTGGCTGCGCAGGTTGGGCAGCGGCAGGGTGCTCGCCCGCACCAGCTCCTGCTGCAGGATGGCGTCGCTCACGGCGGCCACCACACCCGGCACGATGCCGTCGTCGGCCTGCAGAACCTGGTCCACGCGGCCCTCGATCGCATCGGACCAGATCACGCTCTGGTCGACGGTGCGCGCCAGCTCCACACGGGCCCGCACGAGCTCGCCACGCCGCCACACCGTGCCCGACAGGACGTAGGCGGCGCCGACGACCTGCCCGATCTCGGCGATGCCCAGCCCCCGGCGGGCCACCTGGTTGCACGACAGCCGCGCGATGACGTGCAGGTGCGCGCTGCGGGCCAGGCCGCCGCGGATCTCGTCGGCGAGCAGGTCGCCCAGGGCTGGGCCGCCGCCACCCGGCTCCAGCGCGGCCAGCGGCAACACGGCGATGCCGGCTCGCAAGGGATCGGCCCCGGGCAACGCCGGCTCGGCCGGGGCCTGCACCAGGACGTGCGCCCCCTGCCCGGGTGGCGCGAGGCGGTAGGCGCGCACGGGTGCCGGCAGGTGCTTGAGGTAGCACTCGCCGAGGTCCTCGGGGTCGGCATCGAGGCCGGGCATCAGGCGGTCGCGCACGTCCACCGACACCACGATCTCGCCCGGCGACGCCAGGGTCACGAGGCGCGCCGCGAGGTTGACGGCCTTGCCCTGGATGTCATGCCCGGTCTGCCAGATGTCGCCGTGGCTGGCCGCCACGCGCAGACGCAGCCGGAGGTCGTCGTCATCGCCGGCGCCCAGCGTGGCGGCCCGCCGCTGCATCTCGAACGCGGCGCGCACGGCCGCGCCGCAGTCGCCGAATTCGACCAGCAGCCCGTCGCCCGTGCTCTTGACCACGCGGCCGCCATGCAAGGGCACGACCTCGTGGCGCAGCGCGTCGAACAGGCGCTCGCAGCGCTCGACCGTTCCGACCTCATCCTGTTCCATCAGGCGCACGAATTCCACGACGTCGACCACCACCACGGCCCGGCCTGTCAGCCGGATCGAGCCGATGCTGGGAGGCGGACCAAGCGGCGTCATCGTTCGAAGGGATGATTCGGTGGAGACCGGCGGCGGGGCGGCAGGCGCAGCCTCACCACTTGGCCGGCAGCTCGCGCGGCAGCCGCCACGCGCCGGCGGGCTCGACGGTCAGCCAGCCGCCGCGCTCCAGGTCCTTCAGCACGCGGCTCACCATCGAGCGCGTGCAGCCGCTCGAGGCCGCCAGCACCGCGTGCGACGGCGGCTCGGGCACGCAGCGGCCCGTGCCGCCATCGGGCACGGCCAGGCCGTCGATGCGCTGCCGCAGCCGGCCGTACACGTCGTTCAGCGCGATCTCGCGCATGCCCACGGTGGCCGCGCGCGCGCGGCGGATCACCTTGGCCAGCAGCTCGAACGCGAACTCGGGCTCGGCCGCCAGGTGGGCGTGCAGCGTGGCCCGCGTCACCATCGCCAGCCGGCAGGGCGTGAGCGTGGCCACGCTGGCGGCGCGCGGGCCGCCGTCCAGGCTCATCTCGCCGACGTAGTCGCCGGGGCCGTACTCGGCGTAGCGCAGCTCGCGGCCGTCGGCGTCCTCGCTGAAGGCCTTGAGCCGGCCCTCCAGCACGATGAACAGCGTGTCGCCGTGGTCGCCCTCGGTGATGAACTGCGTGCCGCGGCGGTACCGGCGCACGATGCCGCGCGCCGCCAGCCGTTGCAGCGAGGGCGTCATCGGGATCGGTTGATCGGGCGTCGGTGGGGCGGTCATCGCGGCGGCGGGCACCGCGCCCGTCCGCCGGGATGTTAGCGGGCGCCCAGCGCGAAACCACCCCGCAAGGCCCCCACCAGCGGCGGCAGCACGGCCACCTGGCGCACCAGCTCGCTGATGCTGCTGGCGCCCGTCTTGGCGCGGATGCTGCCGATCTGCGTGCGCACCGTGCTGACGGCCACGTTCTGCTGCCGCGCGATGGCCGTCGGCCGCACGCCGGCGCACAGCAGCTCCAGCACGCGGGTCTCGGCCGGCGTGAGGTTGAGGCTGCGCGCGAAGCCGTGCACCGACAGCTGCTCGCAGACCTGGCGCTTGCCCAGCACCAGCAGCGTCAGCGGGCCCTGGCCCAGCGCGCGCTCGGCCGCACTCTCGGGCAGCGGCACCACGGAGATGCTGACGCGCGAGACGCCGGCGCCCAACGTGACCAGCCGGCGCAGGCCGCGCTGCGACGCAATCAGCGCGTCCTGCAGCGGCAGCACGTCCTGCGGGCGCATCGTGCGCAGCGTGCGGCCCACGAGCTGCAGCGGGTGCTCGCCATCGAGCTCGTGGCGCGCGGCGTGGTTGGTGTAGAGCACCTGCGCGTCGACGCCGACGAGCAGCATGCCGTAGTCGATCTCGTCGAGCATGCGCGTGAGGCAGGCGCTGAGCTGGGCCGCCGACGGCTCGTGGGGCAGCGGCGCGGCGGGCGCGACGGGTGCGGGACGGGCGGGCGAGGGGGCGATGAGGCTGTCGAACATGCGCTTCTCCTGGCTCGGCCGGGGCGGCCGGATGTTGTCGGGCTCCTGTTGAAGCCCATGCCCTGGATCGTGGAGAAACCGCCCGCCGGCCGGCGGTGAATCGCGCCAGCGAGCCTGGTGAAGATTCACCAGGCGCGGCCGCTGGCTATGATGCCCCGCGTGTTGCCGCCGCCCTTGCACCTGCCGCCCTGCCCGCGCCGATGATCCGCATCGAGGACATCGCCGCCCACCCCGACTACCGCCACCTGCGCACGCTGGCCGGCGTGTCGCACGACCTGCGCTACGTCGGCCGCGACAACTTTGCCGGGCGCAGCCTGTACGGCCGCCTCGACTGCGCCTGGCTGCGGCGCGAGGCCGCCGAGGGCCTGGAGGCCGCGGCACGCTGGCTGGACGCGGCGCGCCCGGGCTGGCGGCTGCTGGTGCTCGACGCGCTGCGGCCGCAGCGCGTGCAGGAGGCGATCTGGGTCGACGTCGCCGGCACGCCGGCGCAGGAGTACTTCGCCAACCCCGAACGCGGCAGCATCCACAGCTACGGCATGGCGGTGGACGTCACGCTGCTGGCGCCCGACGGCCGCGAGGCCGACATGGGCAGCGGCTTCGACGAGATGAGCCGCCGCTCACACCCGGCGCTGCACGCCGAGCTGCTGGCCAGCGGCCAGCTGACGCCGGCCCAGGTGGCCGAGCGCGAGTGCCTGGCCGCGGCGATGCACGCCGGCGGCTTTTCGGGCATTCCCAACGAGTGGTGGCACTTCGACCACGGCGACCGCGCCCACGTGCGCCGCGCGCTGCCGCGCGTGCTCTGACACGGCCGGCCGCGTTCAGCGCGCCACGGCCACCACCAGCGGCAGCGGCCGCGGAGCCGTGGCGGCGGCGGCGGTCACCACCAGCGCCGGCCGCGCCAGGGCCACGGCGCCGGGCGGGCGGGTGGCCGGTGCGGTGGCCTCTGAGGTGGCGGCCTGAGCGGCCGCCTGCCTCATCCGCAGCTGCGCCAGCACCACGGCGGCGCCGGGCTGGGCCTGCGCCATGCGGGCCATCAGGCCGAAATCCTGGGCGCCGGCGGGCAGGGCCGCGGCCGCCGCCGACAGCGCCAGCGTCGCAACCAGGGTGCGGGAACGGATGGCGGTGGTCATGGCGGGCTCCTGGCGTTGTCGTGTGACGCGACTGTGCGCCGGCCGCGGCCGCGTGTCAGGGATACCGTGGTGTCATGCGCGCGGCGCCAGCAGGTCCTGCTGCGCCGGGTGGCGGCGCAGATAGGCGGCCACGTAGCTGCAGGCGGGGCGCACCACCAGGCCCTCGGCGCGCGCCCAGTCCAGCGCCGCCTGAACCAGGGCCGCGGCGAGGCCCCGGCCCTGCAGCGCCGGCGGCACGGCGGTGTGGTGCAGCACCAGCCAGGGGCCGTCGCGGCGGTAGGCGCACAGGGCCCGTTCGCCGCCCATGCCGGCCACCTCGGCCACGAAGGCCTGCATCGTGGGCTGGTGCGTGATGGTGGCGTCCACCCGCCCGATTGTGTGGGCCGGCCCGGTGCCCGCGCGGCGGTCTTGGGTTTACATTGCGTTGCACCGCCACCCGGCCGGGCGGCGATGTCGTGCCCGCCGCCGGTGGGCCTGGAGTGGAGTGGAGGGGATGAAGCCCTGGTTCCTGGAAAGCGTGGCCACCGACGGCTCTCGGGTCACGCACCGCATCACCAAGCAGCCCTTCCGCGTTGGCCGCGACCCGCAGGCCGACCTCGCGGTCGAGGCGCGCGGCCTGTCGCGCCAGCACGCCGAGTTCCGCCAGGAGGGCGAGGAGCGGCTGCTGCTCGTCGACCTCGGCAGCACCAACGGCACCTGGGTCAACCGGCAGCGCATCGACGCGCCGCGCTGGGTGGGCGAAAACGACATCATCCACTTCGGCAACGCCGAGTTCCGCCTGGGGCTGGACACCGCGACGCGCTTCGTCGCGCGCGAGCTCGAGGACGGCGAGCGCACGATGCTCGTGCCCACCGGCGCGAAGTCGCTGTCGCAGAACTTCGTCGAGCACGAGCGCGAGTTCCGCGAGCTGCTGGCCGGCAAGGGCCTGGCGGCGGCCGTGCAGCCCATCGTCCGGGCCGACGGCGGCGCCCTGTTCGCCTACGAGCTGCTCGGCCGCTGCGAGCACCCGACGCTCAAGCAGCCGCCGGGCCGGTTGTTCGACATCGCCGAGAAGCTGCAGCTCAAGGCCGAGCTCAGCACGGCGTTCCGCCAGTTCGGCGTGCCGGCGGCCGCGCCCCACCTGAAGGGCCTGAAGCTCTTCGTCAACACCGATCCCGGCGAGACCTTCACCGAGGCCTTCTTCCAGGGCCTGCTGGCCCTGCGCGCGTTGCCCGAGCCGCCCCAGCTGGTGGTGGAGGTGCACGAGACCGCGGTGATGGAGATCGAGCGCATGCGCGAGCTGGCGGCCCGCCTCACCGGCCTGGGCCTGGAGTTCGCGTACGACGACTTCGGCGCCGGCGCCTCGCGCCTGAACGAGCTCGGCGAGGTGCCGCCGCACTACGTCAAGTTCGACATGGGCCTGATCCGCGGCATCGACACCGCGCCCGCCAGCAAGCGCAAGACCGTGGCCGACCTCGTGCGGCTCGTGCGCGGCATCGGCTCGATGTCGCTCGCCGAGGGCGTGGAGACCGAGGCCGAGGCGGCCGTCTGCCGCGAGATGGGCTTCGAGCTGATCCAGGGCTTTCTCACCGGCCGCCCCGTGCCGGTGTCTTCGCTGGCCACCGCCTGATCACCGTCCGCGGCGCCAGCGGCGCAGCGCGGCCTGCAGGCGGTCGGCGTCGATGGGCTTGGTGAGGAAATCGTCCATGCCCGAGGCCAGGGCCTGCTCGCGCTCGCTGACCAGCGCCGCGGCGGTGAGCGCGATGATCGGCAGCCCGCGGCCGGCCGGGCGCTGGCGCAGCTCGCGCGTGGCCTCGTGGCCGCTCATGCCCGGCATCTGCACGTCCATCAGCACGATGTCGAAGGGCTGCGGCGCACCGTCGACCGCAGCCAGAGCCTGCGCGCCGTCCACGGCCTGCGTCACGCGCACGCCCCAGCGCTCGAGCGTCGCCACGGCGATCAGCATGTTCACCGGGTTGTCCTCGACCATCAGCACGCGCAGCCCCGTCAGCGGGTCGGCCTCGGCCTCCGCGGCGGCCACCGCCGGCGGCATTGGCAGCTCGCCGGCGGGCCAGCTGGCCGGCGGCAGCGGCAGCTCGGCCCAGAAGCGGCTGCCGTGGCCCTGCTCGCTGGCCACGCCGACCTGGCCGCCCATCAGCGCGGCCAGCTCGCGGCAGATCGACAGGCCGAGGCCGGTGCCGCCGAAGCGCCGCGTCGTGCTCTGGTCGGCCTGCGTGAAGGGCCTGAACAGCTCGGGCACCACCTCCGGCGCGATGCCCGGGCCGGTGTCCTCGCACTCCAGCCGCACCGGACCCTGCGCGCCGCCGGCCCGGCGCGCCGAGATGCGCACGAAGCCTCGCTCGGTGAACTTGATGGCGTTGCCGACGTAGTTGGTGACGATCTGCCGCACGCGCAGCGCGTCGCCGTTGACCACCGGGCCCAGCGCGGGGTCGATGTCGAGCAGCAGCGTCAGCCCGCGGGCATCGGCCAGCGTGCGGTAGGTGCGCGCCAGCGACTGCAGCAGCTCGACCAGGTCGAAGGGCGCCGACTCGATGGGCAGCCGGCCGGCCTCGATCTTGGACAGGTCGAGGATGTCGGAGATGATGGCCGCGAGCGACTGCGCGCTGTCCTCGATCTGCGCCAGGTACTGGTGGCGCAGCGTGTCGGGCAGGCTCTCGTCGCGCGCCAGCCGGGCCAGCCCCAGCAGGCCGTTGAGCGGCGTGCGCAGCTCGTGGCTGGTGTTGGCCAGGAAGGCGCTCTTGGCGCGGTTGGCGGCCTCGGCGTCGTCGCGGGCGCGGGCCAGCGCCTCCTCGAACTGGCGGCGCTCGGTGATGTCCTCGACGATCCACACCGTGCCGCCGTCGACGGGCCGCTGCGCGTCGACGACGCCGGCACGCATCCGCGCCAGGAAGGTGCTGCCGTCGCGGCGGCGCACCTCGCGCTCGATCTCGACCGCCCGGCCCTGGGCCAGCGCGGGGCCGACGAGGCGGCCGACCTCGGCGTAGTCGGCCTCGCTCTTCCAGACGACGCCGCCGCTCTGGCCGATGAGGCTGCCGCCGGGCCAGCCGATCATGCGCTCGAACTCGGCGTTGGCCAGCACGAAGCGGCGATCGCGCGTGACCGCGATGCCGATGCCGGCGTTGTCGAGGATGGCCGAGCGCTCCATGCGCTCGCGCTCGCCCTCCGAGATGTCGCGGCCGTTGATCACCAGCAGGTCACGGCCCTCGAGCCGGAAGCGCGCCGCCGAGATCATCAGCGTGATGAGCCGGCCGTCGCGGCGCTTGAACGGGATCGGCAGGTCAGAGACGCCGTCGTCGCGCTTGAGCCGCTCGACGAACTGCTGGCGCGACAGGGGGTCGGACCAGATGCCCAGCTCCAGCGAGGTGCGCCCCACGGCCTCGGCCTGCGACCAGCCGCTGAAGCGCACGAAGGCCGGGTTGACCATCAGGTAGCGGCCGTTTTCCAGGTCGGTCAGCGTGATGAGGTCGGGGCTGGTGTCCACCAGGTGCGAGAGCGTCGCCTCCGAGCGCCGCAACGCCAGGTCGGCCTGGTGGCGCTCGGTCATGTCCACGAACATCGACAGCACGGCCGACTCGCCCTTGAGGTCGATCCGCACCGCGGTGGCGCTGACGACAACGGGGCGGTCGCGCCCGCGCAGCCGCAGCTCGACGAGCGGCAGCCGCGTGCCCGGCGGCTGCACCTTCAGCTCGTGCAGCCGGGCGCCCGCGAGCTCGCGGTCCGCGGCGTCGTGGTACAGGCCCATCACCGGCAGGCCGCGCAGGGCCTCGACGGACTCGTGGCCCAGCAGGCGGGCGGCCTCGGGGTTGGCGTCGATGATGCGGCCGTCGACGAGCACCAGCAGCGGCAGCGGCGCGTTGCGGAACAGCGCCTCGAAGCGGGCGCGCGAGTCGCTCAGCGCGGCCCGCGCCGACTCCAGCGCCGTGACGTCGCGCGCCACGCCCCAGTAGCCGCGGAAGCGGCCGCCCGGGCCCAGCCGCGGCTCGCCGCTGATGAGGTAGTAGCGCATCACACCGTCGCGGTGCTGCCAGCCGGCCGGCACGTCGCGGAAAGGGCGGCGCGCGGCGAGGTCTTCCTCCACCCGCGCGCGCACCGGCGGAAACACCGAGAGGCCGGGGAGGGCGTCGAAGCGCGTGCCGGTGGCATGGCCCGCGCCCAGCGGCCGCCAGTCCTCGTCGTAGCGGCCGAAGGTGATCAGGCGCAGTTGCTCGTCGAGCTCCCAGTAGACGTCGGCCGCCAGGCCGAGCAGGCGGCGGAACCGGTGCTCGCGCCGCACGGCGCTGCCGACGGCGTCGCGGATGCGGCCATGCAGCGCGCCGCCGGCCACCACCGCGATGGCCAGCGCCACCACGAGGCCCACCACCAGCGACAGCCAGGGCACAGGCGTGACGACCAGCTCGGCCAGGGCCTGCGCCAGGCCCACGGCCAGCAGCGTGAGCAGCGCCAGGCCGGCGCCGACGGGCCAGCCCAGCACCGCGGTGACCGCAAACACCAGCACCGGCACGACCAGCATCGACGGCGAGGCGACGCCATAGCCGCGCAGGTAGGCGCCGACGGCGGCGGTGACGATGCACAGGCCCACCAGCACCACCAGCGCGCGCACGCTCCAGCGCTCGCGCCAGCGGGCCGGCGCCCAGCGCAGCGCGCCGCCGGCCAGCCCGACTAGCACGTAGACCAGCGCGATGGGCAGCGCCAGCGGCTGCCGCGGGTGCTCGGCCGCGATCAGCCCGCCGCCGATCATCATGCCGATGGCGCCGAGCGTGAGGTACAGCCGCAACAGCTCGGGCGAGACCACCGCGCTGCCCACCGCCTCGGGGCGCCGCAGCGGCACCGGGATCGTGCGATCCAGGTCCTGCGGTGGGGGCACCGCCGCCATGGTGCTCAGACCTGCGCGGCGGGCAGCGACTGCTGCAGGATGGCGCGCGTGGCCTCGGCAGCGGCGCGTGCGGCCGCGGCGAAGGCGGCGATGTCGGCCGCATCGCCGCCGGCGTGCAGGATGGCCCGCGAGGAGTTGACGATGATCGGCCCGCCCGGGCGCCAGCCGGCACGCACCGTGGCCGCCGCGTCGCCACCCTGCGCGCCCACGCCCGGGATCAGCAGCGGCAGCGTCGGCGCCAGCGCGCGCACGCGGGCGATCTCGTCGGGGAAGGTGGCGCCGACGACGAGGCCGAGTTCGGTGCCTCCGAGGTGCTGCGTCCACGCGCCGGCGGCCAGGCGTGCGACGCGCTCGTACAGCCGCTCACCGTCGTCGAGCACCTGGCCCTGCAGGTCGGAGCCGCCGGGGTTGCTGGTGCGGCACAGCAGGATCAGGCCCTTGCCGCGGTGGCCGGCCAGCGCCGAGTAGGGCTCGATGCTGTCCAGGCCCATGAAGGGCGACAGCGTCAGCGCGTCGGCCCCGTAGCGCACGAAGGCCTCGCGGGCGTACAGGGCGGCGGTGCTGCCGATGTCGCCGCGCTTGGCGTCCAGGATCACCGGCACGCCCGGCGCGCGTGCGTGGATGTGCGCGACGAGCCGCTCGAGCTGCTCCTCGGCCCGCGCGGCCGCGAAGTGCGCGATCTGCGGCTTGAAGGCACACGCGAGGTCGGCCGTGGCGTCGACGATGGCCGAGCAGAAGTCGAAGATGCGGCGCTCGTCGCCGCGCCAGGCGAGCGGGAACTTCGTGGGCTCGGGGTCGAGGCCCACGCACAGCATCGAGGCGTGGCGCGCCGTGGCGGCGTCGAGTTGCGCGCGGAAGCTCACCGCGCCACCCCGCCGCCGTGGCCCCAGCGCGCCGCCAGCTCCGTCGCCTTGCCGGTGTAGCTGGCGGGCGTCATCGCCATCAGCCGCGCCTTGTCATCGGCGGGGATGGCCAGCGCCGTGATGAAGCCCTGCATCAGCTCGCGGGTGATCGGCTTGCCTTGGGTGAAGTCCTTCAGCTGCTGGTACGGATCGGGCAGGCCGTGGCGGCGCATCACCGTCTGCACGGGCTCGGCGAGCACCTCCCAGGCGGCGTCGAGGTCCGCCGCGAGCGCGGCTTCGTTGACCTCGAGCTTGTCGAGGCCGCGCGCCAGGCTGTCCAGCGCCAGCACGCCGTAGCCCAGGGCCACGCCCATGTTGCGCAGCACGGTGCTGTCCGTCAGGTCACGCTGCCAGCGGCTGATGGGCAGCTTGCCGCTCATGTGCACGAGCAGCGCGTTGGCCAGGCCGAAGTTGCCCTCGGCGTTTTCGAAGTCGATGGGGTTGACCTTGTGCGGCATCGTCGAGCTGCCGACCTCGCCCTTCTTCACACGCTGCTTGAAGTAGCCCAGGCTGACGTAGCCCCACACGTCTCGCGCCCAGTCGATGCAGATGGTGTTGGCGTGCGCCACGGCGTCGAACAGCTCGGCGATGCCGTCGTGCGGCTCGATCTGGATGGTGTACGGGTTGAAAACCAGGCCCAGGCGCTGCTCGACGACCTGCCTCGCGAAGGCCTCCCAGTCCACCGAGGGGTAGGCCGCGAGATGGGCGTTGTAGTTGCCCACCGCGCCGTTCATCTTGGCCGGCAGCGCCACGGCGGCGATGCGTTCGCGCGCGCGCTGCAGCCGGTGCGCGACGTTGGCGACTTCCTTGCCCAGCGTCGTGGGGCTGGCGGTCTGGCCGTGCGTGCGGCTGAGCATGGGCACGGCCGCGAAGGTGGCGGCCATGCGCGCCAGGCGCTCGAGCACGCCGTCCAGCGCCGGCAGCAGCACCTCGCGCCGCGCCGCGCCCAGCATCAGCGCATGGCTGGTGTTGTTGATGTCCTCGCTGGTGCACGCGAAGTGCACGAACTCGGCCGCGCGCTCCAGTTCGGGCTGGCCGGCGAAGCCCTGGCGGATGAAGTACTCCACCGCCTTGACGTCGTGGTTGGTGGTGCGCTCGATGGCCTTGATGGCCTGGGCGTCAGCCTCCGAGAAGGCGTCCACGCGGCCCTGCAGCTGCGCGCGGGCGGCCGGCGACAAGGGCGCGAACCCCGGCAGCCCCAGGTCGGACAGCGCGACGAACCACGCCACCTCCACCTGCACGCGGCAGCGCATCAGCCCGTACTCGGACATCAGCGGGCGCAGCGCCGCGAGCTTGGCCGCGTAGCGGCCGTCGAGGGGTGACAGCGCGGTCAGCGGCGTCGGCAGGTCGGCGGAAGTGGGCGCGGTCATCGGGCGGTCATTCTAGGAGTCAGGGCCGCCCCGGGTTCGGGACTTGCACGGGGCTTGCTAGAGTGGCTGTGCGGGGCGAGAGGGTCGCGGCTGTCACGACGACCTGGCCACCGCACCAGGGAGGATTCCATGACTGACACCCCGTCGGCCGCGGCCGAGCCGTCTGCCTTCGCCCCGCCCGGGCCCGTGAACCGCGAGCTGCGGCTGCGCTTCGTCGGCTCCGGCAGCGAGTACTTCCGCATCTGGATCGTCAACCTGCTGCTCACGCTGGTGACGATCGGGCTGTACTACCCCTTTGCCAAGGTGCGGCGGATGCGCTACTTCCACAACGCCACCGAGGTGGACGGCGCACCGCTGTCGTTCAACGCCGACCCCTGGAAGATGTTCCGCGGCTACCTGCTGGTGGGCGTGCTGTTCGCGGTCTACAGCGCGGCGGGGCAGTTCTCGCCGACGGCCGGCGCCATCGCCTTCCTGATCATCGCGCTGCTGTGGCCGGCGCTGTGGCATTCGTCGATGCGCTTCCGGCTGGCCAACACCGGCTGGCGCGGGCTGCGCTTCCGCTACACCGGCACGCGGGCGCAGGCCTACGCGGTGATGGCGGTGCCCATCGGCGTGGCGGTGCTGTTCGTGGTGCTGGCGCTCATCGTCGCGCCCGGCACGCCGCCGGCCCCCGACGCGCCCCCGGCACCGCCGACGGAGCCGGCCTGGAGCGACATCGCGCTCGGGCTGCTGCCGCTGCTGGTGATGCTGGCGCTGACGCCGGTGTTCCTGTGGCTGCTCAAGCGGCAGCAGCACCGCCACTACGCGCTGGGCGACGAGCACACGGGCTTCGCCGTCGGCCTCGGGCGCTTCTACGGCTTCTGGCTGCGCTGCGCCGGCGTGGGCCTGCTGGTGGGGCTGGGCTTCATCGCGCTGGCAGCGCTTTGCCTGTGGGTGCTGGGCATGAGCGGGCGCTCGCCGGCCGCTGCGCCGGTGCTGACCGTGATCTCGGTGATCCTGGGCTACCTCGTGGTGTTCGCGCTGGTCGGCGGCTACTTCACGGCGCGGCTGCAGAACCTGGTGTGGAACGGCACCGCCAGCCGCCACCTGCGCTTCGACAGCCGGCTGAAGGCCCGCGACCTGGCCGGCCTGTGGTTCACCAACACGCTGTTCACGCTGCTGACGCTGGGCCTGTACTTCCCGTTCGCGCAGGTTGCCAGCGCGCGGCTGCGGCTGGAGGCCGTGCGCGTGCACGCCACGATCGACCCCGACGAGCTGGTGGCCGCCGCCGGCCGCGCCGACGAGGCCGCGGCCGGTGACGCCGCCGGCGACCTGCTGGGCTTCGACATCGGGCTGTAGGCCGGCCGCCCATGCCCAGCACGATCGCCGCCACCTGGTACGACGGCACGCACGCGCGCGGCCGCGCCGTGCAGGCCGAGGCCGACGGCGGCACGCTGTGGCTGCTGGACGATACCGGCGGCCGCCACGGCCTGGCGCTGCGCGACGTGCAGTGGCCCGAACGCACACGGCACGGCCAACGCGTGGCGCAACTGGGGAAACAGGGAATGGGCGGCTCGCTCGTCTTCGCGGATGCGGCCGCCTTCGACGCCTGGCGCCAGCAGCTGGGCCACGCGGAGAGCTGGGTCGTGCGCGCGCAGCAGCACTGGCGCGCGACGTTCGCGGCGCTGGCCGGGCTGGTGCTGGTGAGCGCGGCGGGCTACCTGTGGGGCGTGCCGTGGCTGGCCGCCGGCGTGGTGGCGGTGACGCCGGCTGACGTGGAGCGGGCCATCGGCGACAGCGCGATGTCGCAGCTGAAGGACGGCCTCTTCAAGCCCAGCAAGACACCGCCGGCCGTGCAAGCGCAATGGCGCGAACGCCTGGGCAGCGCCCTGCAGCGCGCCTATCCCGAAGGGCCGGCGCGCTGGGAGCTGCACTTCGCCGGCGGCGGTGCGCTCGGCGCCAACGCCGTGGCGCTGCCGGGCGGCCACATCGTCATCACCGACGAACTGCTCGAGCTGCTGCAGGGCGCCGACGACGCCGTGCTCGGCGTGCTGGCCCACGAGCACGGCCACGTGCGACGCCGCCACGGGCTGAACGCGGTGGTGCGCTTCGGCCTGGTGTCGGCCGCCACCTCGGTGGCCCTGGGCGACTTCAGCGCCGTCGTCGCCGGCGTGCCGGCGCTCCTGGCGCACATGGGCTACTCGCGCGACGCCGAGCGCGAGGCCGATGCCGACGCCGCCTACGTGCTGCAAGCCGCGGGCCGCGACCCGGCGGCGATGGTGCTGCTGTTCGAGCGCATGGCCAGCCGCGCAAAGAAGGCGCGCGAGGCCGACCAGCCGGGCGACGACGCGCTGCCGATCGCCTTTGCCTCGCACCCGGCCGACGACGAGCGCATCCGCTTCTTCCGCGACGCGGCACGCCAGGGCGCGACGCCGCCGCCGCTGCGCTGAGGGCGGTGCGCTACCAGCGCAGCTCGAAGCGGCAGGCCTCATCGCCGCAGGCCTCGCAGGCGGTCTCCTGCACGGCCGTGTCGCGATGCACCAGCACCTGGAACAGCCGCTCGAAGGTGGCGGCGTAGTAGTCGCAGGCCGGCACGCCGCTGGCGAGGCCGCGGCACAGCGGGTTGTCGCGGATCTCCAGCACCCAGGGGCGGCCGGCGCGGGGCGGCGTGGCGCTGAAGCGGCCGCTGCCGGCAAAGGTCCAGGCGTGGCGCGTGATGGCCGCCACCAGCACGCGCGCGGCCAGCGGCGCCGGCAGCACCTTCAGCACGCGTTGCACGGCGTGGGGGATGCGGTGGGCCAGCAGGTAGTCGGCGGTGGCGCGGCCGGCGGCGCGCGACACGGCCGCGGCCTCGTGGGCCGGCATCGCCTCGCGCAGCGTGCGGTGCAGCGCCCGCACCTCGTCCTCGCGCACCATGTCCTGCGGCGGGCGGCGCCAGTGGCGCAGCAGGCCCGCACGCTCGAACACCTGTTCGGCGAAGGCCGTGCCGCGCCAGGCCGGCCGCACCTGCGCGATGCGCGTGATGGCGTTGGGGCCGATCAGGCCCGCGGCGGGGGCGGTGGTGGCGGCGGCCATCAGTCGGCCGCCGCCGAGGGCCGGTGTGCCAGCGCGGCATCGGCTTCGTCGTCGCTGAGCTGGCCGCCGCCGCCACACGCAGACACGGAAGCCGAGGCCGAGGCCTGCGCCGACTCGATAGCGCCGATGGCGGCCAGCGCCGCGGCGGCGATGTCCTCGCCCTTCTTGCGCCGCATCTCGATCTTCGGGCCGTGCATCGTGACCCAACCCTCGTCGGCCGCGGCGATGGCGGCCGGGTCGGGCCGCTCGTGCACACGCTGGTCGGCGAACTGGAAGTCGACCTTCTTCTTGCTCTGCGGGCCCCAGTAGCCGACACGGCCCAGGTCGTAGAAGGTGCGCTCGAAGCCGCTCTTGAGAAACGCCTTCAGGCAGCCCATCAGGTACTTGCGCCGGAACTTGTCCTTCTCCCAGGGGTACTGGAAGAAGCTCTTGTTCATGAAGAAGCGGCGGTAGTTGTTCATCACGCGGTCGAGCAGCTCGGCGCGGTCCATCGCGTCGGGCTTCATGATGGGCGTGACGAAGTTGTACTTCTCGAAGTCGAACACCTCGACCTTGTCGCCGAGCTCCTGGAACAGATCGCTGAAGGGCCAGGGCGTGTACATCGCCCAGTTGGCCATGTCGGGGTTCCAGTCGCGCGCCATCTGGTAGGTCTCTTCCAGCGTCTCGGCGGTCTCGTTCTCGAGGCCGACGATGAACTGCGCCTCGGTCACGATGCCGGCTTCGCGCAGCAGCCGGATGGCCTTCTTGTTCTGCTCGATCGTGGTTTCCTTGTTGAAGCGTTCGAGCTTCAATTGCGCCGCCGCCTCCGTGCCCAGGCTCACGTGCACGAGGCCGGCGCGGCGGAACATCGGCAGCAGCTTCTCGTCGCGCAGGATGTCCGTCACACGGGTGTTGATGCCCCACTGCACCTTGGCCGGCAGGTCGCGCGCGATGAGTTCCTCGCAGAAGGCGATGAACTTCCTGCGGTGGATGGTGGGCTCCTCGTCGGCCAGGATGAAGAAGCCGACGCCGTGCTTGTTGACGAGGTCCTCGATCTCGTCGACCACCGCCTGGGGCTCGCGGATGCGGTAGTCGCGCCAGAACTTCCACTGGCTGCAGAACGTGCAGGTGAAGGGGCAGCCGCGCGCGAAGTTCGGGATGGCCACGCGCACGCCGAGCGGGATGTAGATGTACTTGTCCCACTCCAGGATGCTCCAGTCGGGCTTGATGCGGTCGAGGTCGGCGATGGGCGGCTCCGCGGCCGTGGCCACCACGGTGCCGTCGGACGCCGCGAAGGCGATGCCGTTGACGGCGTTGCGGTCGCGCGCGAACGTGCCGTCGTCCACCGCGCGCACGAGGTTCAGGAACACCTGCTCGCCTTCGCCGCGCACCACGGCGTCGATCCACGGCGCCTCCTTCAGCACCTGCGGGTACATGAAGGTGCCGTGGATGCCGCCGAGCACCGTGACGATGCCCGGGTTCACCTCCTTGGCGATCTGCAGCAGCCGCTCGGCCTTGTAGATGGCCGGCGTGATGGCGGTGGCGCCCACGATGTCGGGCTGCAGCTCGGCGATGCGCGCGCGCACGGCCTCGTCGTCGAGGTGGTGCGTCATCGCGTCGACGAAGTGCACGTCGGTGTAGCCGCCGGCCTTGAGGTAGCCGGTGAGGTAGGCCACCCAGGCGGGCGGCCAGTTGCCGGCGATCTCGGCGCCGCCGGAGTGGTAGTTGGGGTGGACCAGCAGCACGCGCATGGAGGGCTCCCTCGGGTGGGGCATCCACGCTAGGCCGCCGGCCGCCGCGCGGCCTTGTGTTGCGTCAAGTCGTCCGGACATTACCGACGCTGGCTAGACTCGCTCGCAACAGCCGCCACGACACCACGACAAGAACCGCCTCGGCTGGGCGGCGAGGGAGATCCGATGAGCAAGACCACCCCGTGGCAGCGTGCCACCCGAGCCTGGCTGCGCCGCGGCGCGCAGGCCCTGACAGTGGCGCTGGCCCTGGCCGGCTGCGGCGGCGGTGGTGGCGGCGGCGGCGGCGACAGCAGCCCGCCCTTCGTGGTGACGCTCAACCGCAGCGCCATCGAACTGACCATGCTCGCCGGCAGCGCGCCGCCCACGACGCAGGTGCTGGCCACCGGCTCGGGCACCCTGCCGTCGACGCTGTACGTGGCGGCCCAGGTCGAGGGCAGCGGCATCGATCCCGCCATCCTGGGCGTCTTCTCCGGCACCCAGGCCACGTTCACGATGCAGGCCGCGCCGGGGCTGGAGCCCGGCACCTACACCGGCCGCGTGCTGCTGCTGGCGTGCAGCGACCCGGCCTGCAACACGCGCATCGGCGGCACGCCGCTGCCCGTGAGCTACCGCGTCGTCGTGCAGCCCACGCTGCGTGCCTCGCCGCCGTCCGTCAGCGAAAGCGTCGTCGGCGGAGCCACGGCCGTGGGCCGGGTGCGGGTCGGCCTGCCCGCGGGCGCCAGCAGCTTCAGCCTCGCCGGCACCGAGGGCCTGCCCTGGGTGCGCACGCGCATCGAAGGCCTCGACATCTGGCTCGACTTCCAGCCCTGGCGCTCGGGCACCTACAGCGGCGTGTTCGACATCGTCGCCGGCGGCAGCCGCATCCCGGTGGTGGTGACCTACGCCGTGCTGCCCCCGGCGGGCGGCGAGCGCGACCTTGCCGTGGAGCCGGCCAGCCTGTCGTTCAGCACCACCGAGGGCGCGCGCAGCACGGCGCGCGCGGTCACCGTCACGCCTGCCAGCTGGAGCGGCGGCGCGGTGCCCGAGGTGCAGGTGCGCTACCCCGCCGGCACGCCCACCGGCTGGCTGAGCGTCACCCCGGGCGCGGGCGGGGTGAGCGTGCAGGCCGACGCCAGCGCGCTGGGCCAGGGCAGCTACACGGCGACGCTGGTGTTCACGCCGGCCGCGCCGGCCACCACCGTGACCGTGCCGGTGGCGCTGAGCGTGGGGCCCGGGCTCGTGCGCCCCGCCAACGTGCCGGTGCTGCTGTTCGCCGAGACCGCGGCCGCGGCGCTGGTCGGCGAGGCCGCGGTCACCGTGGCCCAGGGTCCGGCCGTCGCCTGGACGGCCAGCAGCAGCCAGCCCTGGCTGCGCCTGACGCGCGCCAGCGGCACCACCGGCAGCAGCTCGGTGGCCTGGTCCATCGACCCGGCCGGCCTCGCGGCGCTGGCCAACTTCGAGGACCACGTCGCGACGATCACGCTGCGCGCCGCCTCCACGGTCTACACGCCGGTGAGCTTCGACGTGCAGGTCGGCAAGCGCCTGCCCGAGGTGCGCGTGCTCGGCCCCGCCACGGTGGTGAGCGGGCGGCCGACAACGCTGACGGTGCGCGGCCGTGGCTTCCTGGCCGTGGCCGACCCGGCCGCCCGCTTCACGGCCGGCGGCCTGCCGGTGTCGCGCCTGACGCGGGTGTCCGACACCGAGCTGCAGCTGCAGATCAGCCCCACCGCGGCCGGGTCGGCGGCGGTGCGCGTCGACAACGCCCTCGGCCTGCCGCCGGCGACGGCCACGCTGACCGTGGTGCCGCCGCGCAGCTACACCTACGAGGCCGTGGCCAGCGGCGGTGCGAAGCGGGCGCTGGTCGTCGACGCCGCGCGGCAGGCCGTCTACGCCGTCAACGTGGAGGGCGAGAGCCTCGTGCGCTACCGCTTCGACGGCAGCCGCTGGGTGGCCGATTCGGCCGGCGTGCCGTCCATCCTGGACGCCGGCCTGTCGCCCGACGGCGAGCATCTGATCGTCAGCGCCACGCCCGGGCGGATCCGGCTGATGGAGGCGGCCACGCTGACCACCGTCTTCACGCTTGACGTGCCCGGCGGCCTGGCGCGCAACCTCACCTACGTGGGCTACGGCATCAGCACCACCAACGACGGCATGTCGTGGCTGCCGGCGGGCGACACCGGCTTCAACGAGCTGATCCGCTTCGACCACGCCACGCGCACGCTGCTGCCGCGGCCGTCGCAGCCCGATCTGCGCACCACCTTCTACGGCGGCCCCTGGTCCATGGTGTCGCGCGACGGCGGCACGCTGGCCGTGGTGCAGAGCAGCGGCATCACGCCCTCGCCGCCGGCGCTGGTGTGGCGCAGCAGCGATCCGCTGCTGCGGCCGACGGGCGCGGAGCTGACCTTCTTCTACGAAGCCAGCTGGGCCGACGACGGCAGCCGCGTGCTGATCGACGGGCTGGAGGTGCGCGACGGCGGCTTCGGCCTCGTCGGCCGCACGCGGCTGGAGGGCCTGCCCGAGGGGCCGTGGGTGTCGATGCTGGGCGTGGTCAGCCCCGACGGGCGGCGGGCCTACGTGCTCGGCTACCCCGAGTCGGCCCTCACGGGCGGGGGCGGGCTGCCGCGGGTGTTCGTGTTCGACAGCAGCACCGCCAGCGCCACCACCACGGCGCTGCCGCTGCTGGGCCAGTTCGACCTGGCCGACTTCCCCGGCTGCCGCGTCCTGTTCACGAGCGATTGCCCCACCGTGCGGCCGCGCATGGCGATGTCGCCGGACGGGCAGACGCTGTTCTTCGCGGGCAACCAGCGCTTCATCGTGCAGCCGGTGCCCGAGGCGCTGCGCAGCGGCGGCGCGGCGGCCGTGTCGCGCACGCGGCCCGTGGGCGGCACGGTGTGGCGCTGGCGCTGAGGCGCCGACGCGCCCGCACGCAACCCCGGCTCAGAACAGCAGCGCCCAGACGATGGCCAGCGCCAGCACGACCGCCAGCACGATGCCGTAGACCAGCGACACCAGCGCGGCGCGGCACCAGCGCCAGAACCAGCGGCCGCCGTACACGCGCTTGAGCGCGGCCAGTGCGTAGCCGGGCACGAGCACCGCCGCCACGGCCGGCCACCAGGCGCCGGGCAGCAGCGTCATCAGCAGGCACAGGAACCAGAACGCGTGCAGGTGCAGCGCGAACACCAGGTGCTCGGTGTAGCGCAGGCGGCGGTTCCAGTAGACGAGCTTCTGGAGCAGCGCGAACAGCGGCACCATCAGGAACATCGCGCCGCCGAGGTTGCTGATGTAGCGGCCGCTGACTTCCTCGGCTTCGCGCTGCAGGCCCTTGGGGTCGGTGTCGAGGCGGCGCTGCAGCCGCTTGCAGAACCAGGCTGGCATGCCACGACAGAAGTAGACGCCGTCCTTGATGCCGACGCCGGCGCCATCGCCGAACTGCAGGATGGAGTACTCGCCCTTGCGCAGGTCCAGGTCGGCCGGGATGCCGAAGTTCACCTCGGTGCCGGCCACCAGGCGCAGCAACAGGATGGCCAGCACGCTCACCGTGAGGTACAGCCGCAGCGGCAGCACGTAGTGCTTGCGGCGGCCGGCGAGGTACTGCCGCGTCAGCTCGCCGGGCTTGATCAGCAGCAGCTTCAGCGTGCGCCACAGTGCGCCCTCGGTGCTGAAGTAGGCGCCGCCGAACTGCTGCACGAATTCGCCGATCGTCGGCGCGCGCACGCGGCTTTCCTGGCCGCAGGCCGGGCAGAAGGCCGGCGGCGGCTCGGCGAAGGGCTGGCCGCAGTTGGCGCAGGCGGTGGGCGTGTCGGGTGCGCCCATGGCCTCAGATCAGCAGCGCCACCAGCGCCGTGACGGCCACGATGCTGGCCACGAGCACCAGGTGCACCACGCTGAGCAGCGCACCGCGCCAGACCAGGCCCCAGGCCCGCCCGCCATACACCCGGCGGAAGGCCAGGCCGGCGTAGCCCGGGATCACCAGCACCGCCGGCAGCAGCAGCCACGAGGGTGCCGTCATCATGACGGCCACGACGAGGAACCAGAACGCGTGCAGGTGCAGCGCGAACACCAGGTGTTCGGTGTAGCCCATGCCGCGGTAGCGGTACAACAGCGTCAGCACGCCGGCAAAGGCGGGCAGCAGCACCAGCATCACCACGCCGGCGTTGCGCGCCATGCGGTCGCTGACACGTTCGATCTGCACCAGCAGGTCGTGCGTGCTCATGTCGAGCTTGACCTTCAGGCGCTGGCACAGCCAGGGGTTCAGGCCCTCGCAGTAGAACTGCCCGCCGGTCACGCCGGCGCGGCCGAAGCCCAGCTCCAGCGACACCTGCGACGGCCGCTCGGCCAGCGCGGCGGCCAGGGCGGGCTCGTCCAGCACCGACAGCTCGATGACGCTGACCACGCGCATCACCACCAGCATCACCACCGTCGCCAGGCCGAACAGGCGCAGCGGCAGCACGTACTGGCGGCGCCGGCCGGTAAGGTACTGCGCCGTCAGTTCACCAGGGCGCGTGAGCAGCAGCTTCAGCGTCGTCCACATCGCGCCCTTGGGCGCCAGGTAGGTGTCGGTGAACTGGGCCCAGAACTCGCGCAGCGTCGGCGGGTTGAGGTTGGTGTCCTGCCCGCACTCGGGGCAGAAGTTGGGCCGCGGTTCGGCCAGCGGCGTCTCGCAGTTGGTGCAGCGGCCGTCGACGGCGGCCATCATGATGCCGCGCACCTCGGCGCTGGGCACCGGCCGCAGGCCGAAACGGCGCAGCCTGGCCATGCGTCTCAGCCCAGCGCCTCGTCGAGCACCTCGACCCAGTGGCGCACCGGCGTGGCCGTGCCCGACTGCAGGTGCTGGATGCAGCCGATGTTGGCGCTGACGATGACGTCGGGCGCCAGCGGCTGCAGGTTGGCGAGCTTGCGGTCGCGCAGCTGCGTGGCCAGCTCGGGCTGCAGCACGCTGTAGGTGCCGGCGCTGCCGCAGCACAGGTGGCTCTCGGCGCCGGCGAGCTGCACCTCGAAGCCCAGTTCGCCGAGCACGCGCTCGACGCCGCCGCGCAGCTGCTGGCCGTGCTGCAGCGTGCAGGGCGGGTGGAAGGCCAGCTTGCGCGGGCTGAGCGCCTTGCCGCGGCCCTGCGTGGCCGCCTGCAGCCGGGGCGCCAGGGCCGGCAGCAGCGCGGGCAGCAGCTCCGACAAGTCTTTCGTCAGCGCGCTGATGGCGGCCGCCTTGTCGGCGTAGTCGGGGTCGTGCGCGAGCGCG
>JAIXTY010000005.1 GCA_027483705.1 Rubrivivax sp. | reverse complement strand
TGAAAAAGCCCGGCAGCGCCGGGCTCGGTGCACAGGCCTACTTGTTGACCGGCGAGTTCGGGTCGAGCAGCAGCGCCATCACGTGCGCGATCTGCTTCTCGTCGAGGATGCCCAGGTGGCCGAAGCGCGGCATGTTGGAACAGGCGTTGTAGCTCTTGCTGTTCCAGATCTTCATCCAGGTGTACTGGATGATGGGCGCGGCCGTGGGCGCGGTGATGTCCTGCACGCCGCGGTTGCGGCCGTACTGGTAGAGGCTCGGGCCGATGGTGCCGAAGCTGATCTCTTCCTTGCTGATCTGGTGGCAGTTGTAGCAGCTGCCGCCGTTGGCGCTGGTGGCGGTGGAGCTGTCGGTCCATGTGAGGCCGCGGCCGTTCTGGGCGATGCGCTCGCCCTCGCGCCAGTCGCCGATGTAGAAGCCGCCGGTGGGCCACTTCACGCTGGCCTTGGCGTCGGCCGTGATCTTGTCGGCCACCGCCTCGGCCGGCGGCTTGTCGGACGAGCAGGCGCTCTGGCCGAGGTCCTGCTGGATGCGGTCGACCTTGGCGATGCCCTGGTCGCGGAACGCGGCCTGCACGAGCTTCAGCGCCTCGGCGTCGAGTTCGGCGGCCGTCGGGCCGGCGGCCGGTGGCGTGGGGCTGCTGGCACACGCGGCCAGCAAGGCGGCGGCGGCCACGGCCGCCAGCGGGATGAGGAGGGTCTTCTGGCGCATGGTGCGGACTCCGGGCTTCAGCGCTTGATCGACGGCGCGATGGACTGCGCGCCCTTGGCGTTGACGCCCATGTAGGTGCCCAGCGCCACGGTGATGTCGGACGCAAAGCCCGGGTACGGGAAGCGCTGCTGGCGGTAGCAGTCGTTCAGGCGCAGCTGCATGCTCCACATCTGGCCGTTGCTCACGCGGTAGGCCGGCCAGGCGGCGAAGCCGACACCGTCACCGGGGTTCCTGGTCAGGTTGGGCAGATCCTGCAGGCGGATGCGCTGGCCGTCGACGCTGTGGCAGCTGGCGCAGGAAAAGTCCATCGGCCCGCCACGGAAGAAGAACACGCGCTTGCCGATCTCGTAGCTCTTCTTCTCTTCGGGGTGGGCCTGCGGCAGGTTGAAGCGCATGCCACGCGACTCGGCCGCGATCCAGGTGGCCAGCGCCGTGACATTGGCCATCTCGCCGCGGCCAAAGGGTGTCCTGGCGATCTCGGCGGCGTCGAAGCCCTGCAGCACCTGCATGCAGGTGACGAGGCGCGATTCGAGGTCCTGCACGCGGCCGGTGTCGGCAAAGTAGCGCGGCAGCTCGACGAAGGCGCCCTTGAACACGCCCGGGCCCTTGCCCAGATCGCACTTCTCGAGCGAGGCGCCCTTGGGGCCGCGCTTCTCTTTCCACAGGCTCTCGCCCTTGGCCTCGAAGAGGTCCGCCGGGTTGCCGTCCTCGAGCATCTTGCGGTACTCGGCGATGCCGTCGGCGGTGGACTTGGTCTGCGCCTGCGCGGCCACGGCCGCCAGCAGGGCTGCGGCAACCGCGACGGCGGCCGCCCGGTGGAACGTCTTCATCGGCGCTTGTCTCCGTTCTTGTGGTTTTGGGCGCGCAGCCGCTCTTCAGGACACGGTGGCTTCGTCGGTGCGCTTGTCGCCCTTGTTGTCGACCCAGTTCACGGTGATCTTGTCGCCGGCCTTCGCGCCCTTGACGTTGAACTGCAGGAACGGGTTCTTCGCGACCGACGGGCCCCACTGGGCCGACAGCACGACCTTGCCGTTGTGGCTGGCGGTGACTTCCTGGATGAACCACGCAGGGATCACCTTGCCGGCGGCGTCACGGCGCTGGCCGGTTTCCATCTCGTGGCTCATCAGCACGCGCACGGTGGCCTTGTCGCCAGCGGCCTGGGCGCGGATGCGCATCGGGTCTGCCATGGTGTTGCTCCTTGAATCTGATGTTTGAAGTGAGCGATCTCAGCCGCCGCAGCCGCCCAGAGTGACCTTGATCTCCTTGGCGGCAAACAGCACCTTGCCGTCGTTCATCATGGCCACGGCGAACACGTTGGACGACTGGCCCATCTTCACGCGGGTGTTGAAGCTGGCGTCGACGGCGTCGGTGACGTCGAACGAGGCGGCCAGCACGCTGGGGTTCTTCTCGACCAGCAGCAGCAGCCGTTTCACGCCCGGCAGCGTGGTGCTGCAGCCCACGGGCACGACGGCGCCGTTCTCGGCGATGTCGGGGCCGGTGATGGTGACGTCCTTGCTCTCGGCCGGCGCGCCGCCGCCCAGGGCCCGGGCGGCATCGGCCAGGTTCTTGGCCTCGAACGCGGCCTGCGGCCAGGCGGCGTGGGCGGTGGAGGGCAGCACGCCGGCGGCGGCCAGGAGGCCTGCCACCTGGGCGCTGGTCGCGAGCATCTGGCGACGGGTGGTCATGATCAGCTCCTTGGGGAAGTGTCGGTGGCGACGCGAGGGCGTCAGGGCCTGGCGCCGTCAGCCAGCCATTGTGCGATGGCCTGCGCGTCGGCGTCGGAGAGGGTTTGCGCGGGCATCGGGATCGCGCCCCAGACCCCTTGCCCGCCCCCCTTGATGCGGCTGACGAGGTAGGCCACGGCGTCGGCGCGGCCGGCGTGCTTGCGGGCCACCTCGCGCAGACCTGGGCCGACGACCTTGTTGTCGACGCCGTGGCAGGCCAGGCAGTTGTGTTGCCGGGCCAGCGCCAAGGCCGCCTGGCCCGCAGCGCTGGGGCCGGGCGCCGCCGTGCCACCGGCCGCCGCGGGGCGCGCGCCGGCGCCGGGCGGCCGCGTGGTGTCGGCACCCAGCTGCGAGCCCACGAGGCGCTGCTGCTCGGCCAGGTTGCCGTGCTGGTTGCGGGCGAAGTCGGGCAGGAAGCTGGCGACCGTGGGCTCGGTGGCGCAGCTCGCCATGCAGGCCGTGGCGCGCACGTCGGGCTTGCCGCCGTTGCCCAGGCTGCGGCCGGGCCACAGGCCGTGGTTGGTGGTCATGCCGTTTCGGTTGGGCATGCGTGCCTGCACTTCGGCGATGTTGGCGTCGGACATCGTGAAGTCGTCCGGCACCACGCCACCCAGGTTCAGCAGGAAGGCGGTGACGGCGTACACGTCGTCGGCCGACAGCGACTTCGGCGCGTTCCACGGCATCGCGCGGTGGATGTAGTCCCACAGCGTGGAGACGGTGGCCACCTTCATCAGCGTCGTGCGGCCCGGGAAGCCGGGGTCGGTGAGGCGCGCGACACGACCGGTCTTGATATCGGCCGCCGTCGTGCCGCCCACGAGCGGCGAGAACACCTCGTTGCTCTCCCCGAAGATGCCGTGGCACGACGCGCACTGCGCCTCCCAGACGACCTGGCCGCGCGCCACCGAGCCGCTGCCCTTGGGCAGGCCCTTGAAGTCGGGCCGCACGTCGATGTCCCAGGCGCGCACCTCCTGCGGCGTCGCGGCGCGGCCAATGCCGGGGTAGGCGGTGGCCTGCGCCCACACCGCGCCAGCGCTCAGCAGCGCCAGCAGCGTCAGCCCCGCCCGGCCCAGGCGGCCGAGGCGCCGTTCAGGACAGCTGGACATTCTTCACCTCGCCGCTCTCCTGCACGAGCCAGGTCTGGATGGCGTTGTTGTGATAGATCGAGCGCGTGCCGCGCACGGCGCGCAGCTGCCGGTAGGTGGGCTGCACGTAGCCGGTGTCGTCGATGGCGCGGCTTTGCAGCAGGGCGGGCTTGCCGTCCCAGCTCCACGGGAGCGAGAAGCGCGTGAGGCACTTGTCCATCACCGGGCCCTGCAGCGTGGCCGTCTTCCAGTGGCGACCGCCGTCGACCGAGACGTCGACGCGCCGCACCTTGCCGCGGCCGCTCCAGGCCAGGCCGCTGATGGCGTGGAAGCCGCGGTCCAGCAGCACCTGGCCGCCGCTGGGCGTGGTGATCACGCTCTTGCACTCCTGGATGCCGCTGTACTGGCGGTGCAGGCCGTCGGGCATGAGGTCGATGTAGTGGATGGCTTCGTCCTTGGCGGCCCAGGGCTGGTCGCCCACCTCCAGGCGGCGCAGGTACTTCACCCAGCTCACGCCCTGCACGCCGGGCACCACCAGGCGCAGCGGGTAGCCGTTCTCGGGGCGCAGCATCTCGCCGTTCTGGCCGTAGGCGACGAAGACCTCGCCGTTCTCGATGAGCTCCATCGGGATCGTGCGCGTCATGCTC
>JAIXTY010000049.1 GCA_027483705.1 Rubrivivax sp. | reverse complement strand
CCGGCCCCTGCCCCAGCGCCCGTGCCGACGCCCGCGCCGCCGCCGGCCCCCGCGCCGCCGCCCCCCGCACCGGCACCCGCACCCGCACCCGCACCCGCACCGGCACCGGCGCCTTCGCCCTCACCCGCCGGCACGGCCTGGACGGCCCGCGGCGAGGTACTCCCCGGCTTCTCGGCCTTCATCGGCGCCGCCACACCCGTCGAGGCGCTGTCGGTGGCCTGGGCCGGCAGCGGCTGGGTCGCGGTCGGCGGGCTCGAGAACACCTGGCGATCGACGGACGGCGTGGCCTGGACGCGCGTGATGGCGCCGTCCAACGCCACCAGCCTGTTCCGCGGCAACCTGTGGTCGGTGGCCTGCCTGGGCAGCGGCGAGTGCGTGGCCGTGGGCCACGACATCGAGGGCGCCTCGACGACGCCGGCGCCGATGGCCTGGCGCAGCACCAACGCCGGCCTGTCGTGGAGCCGCCACCCGCTGCCGGCGATGAGCGGCTTTCCGCAGAGCGTGGTGCACGTGGCCGGCACCTGGTGGGCCATCGGCAACACCGGCGGCCTGGCGCCGGTGCTGCGCAGCACCGATGGCACGACGTGGACGGTGGCGGCCAATCTGCCGGCGGCGGTGTCGGGCGTGAGCTTCCCGAACAGCCTGGTGTGGACCGGCAGCGAGTTCCTCGTCACCGCCAATGGCGGCCTCATCGCGTCGCCCGACGGCACGACGTGGACGCTGAGGCCGGCCAGCGGCCTGAGCGGCGCGCTCAGCAGCAACGCCTTCCGCGGCGTGGCCTGCTCGCCCACGGTCTGCGTGGGCGTCGGCCGCAAGAGCGCCGATGGCGGCACCGGCACGGGCGCCGACGTGCTGGTGGCGTCCAGCACCGACGGCGGCCGGACGTGGACCGAGCACACCACGGCCGTGGGCCTGCGAGGCTCGCTGGAGGAGGTGATCTGGACCGGCACGCGCTTCGTGGCCGTGGGCAGCGGCACGCCGGCGATCCTGCTGTCCAGCAGCGACGGCCGCAGCTGGGCCTCGCACGGCGTGGCCGGGCAGAACGTCACGCTGCGCAGCGTAGCCTTCAACGGCACGCGGCTGGTGGCCGTGGGCAGCCTGGGCAGCGTGTTCACGTCGGACTGAGCCGGGCCACCCCATGGCCGACGGATCATCGCCACCGGACAATCCGCGACCGTGAGCGAAGCGTCCCCACCGCCGCCGCCCGCGGCACCCTGGGCCCGCGTGCGGGCCCTGTTCGATGCCGTCGAGCCGCTGCCCGCGTTCGAGCGCGAGCAGCACCTTGCGGCCTGCGTCGAGCCGGCCGCGGTGGTGGCCGAGGTGCGGGCGCTGCTGCAGGCCGAGGCCGGCTCGGCCACCGGCTTTCTGGAGCAGCCGGCCGCGGCTGCTGCGCCGGCGGCCATCGCACCCGGCCTGCGGCTCGGCCCTTGGCGGCTGGTGTCGCTGCTGGGGCGCGGCGGCATGGGCGAGGTCTGGGAGGCCGCGCGCGACGACGGCCAGTTCCAGGGCCGCGCCGCCGTCAAGCTGCTGAAGCCCGGCCACGACTCGGCCGCGGTGCTCGAGCGCTTCGCGCAGGAGCGGCAGGCGCTGGCGCGGCTGTCGCACCCGCACATCGCGCGGCTCTTCGACGCCGGTGCCACGCCGGCCGGCGCGCCCTACGTGGTGATGGAGCACGTCGACGGCCCGCCCATCGACCGCGCCTGCGAAGGCCTGCCCCTCGCGCAGCGGCTCGAGCGCTTCCTGCAGCTGTGCGACGCCGTCGCCTACGCGCACCGCCGCCTGCTCGTGCACCGCGACCTCAAGCCCGGCAACGTGCTCGTCGACCGCGAAGGCCAGGTCAAGCTGCTCGACTTCGGCATCGCCAAGGCGCTGGACCCGGCCGAGGGTGACGCCGCCACCACGCAGGCCGGCGAGCGGCCGTTCACGCCGCTCTACGCGAGCCCTGAGCAGGTGCGCGGCGAGCCCGTCACCACCGCCACCGACATCTACAGCCTGGGCGTGCTGCTCTACGGCCTGCTGACGGGCGAGCGGCCCTACGGCCGCACCGCCACCACGGCGGCCGAGGCCGCGCGCAGCGTGCTGGAGGAAGAGCCTTCGCGGCCCAGCGCCGTCGAGCGCAGCGACCCGCACTGGACGCAGACGCGCCGGCAGCTGGCGGGCGACCTCGACAACATCGTGCTGAAGGCCCTGCAGAAGTCCGTCGACCAGCGCTACGCGAGCGTCGATGCGCTCGCCGCCGACCTGCGCGCCTACCTGGAGGGCTTCCCGGTGAGCGCTCGCCCGGCCGGGCCGCTGTACGTGCTGCACAAGTTCGTGGCGCGCCACCGCTGGGCGGTGCTCGCCGGCGGCCTGGGCGGCCTCGGCCTGGCCAGCGGGCTGGCCGCAGCGCTGCTGAGCGAGCGTGTCACGCTGGTGGTGGGCGTGCTCGGGCTGGCCGGCGGCCTGGCGCTGGCCCTGCTGCAGGGGCGCGCCGCCGCCACCGCGCGCGATGCCGCACAGCGCGCGCGCGACGCCGCGCAGCACCGCCTGGGCGAGCTCAAGCGCATCACCACCGACCTCGTCTTCCGCTATGGCGATTCGGTGACGCTGCTGCCCGGCGGCGCCGCGGCGCAGGAGGAGCTGCTGCAAGGCCTGGTGCAGTCGCTCGACACCGCGCTGGCCGCCGCGCCGGACGACCCCGAGCTGCAGGCGACGCTTTCCGCGGCGCTGGGGCGGCTGGGCGAGATCCAGGGCAACACCGTGACCGCCGCGCCCGAGCGCGCCGCCGACGCCGCCGCCACGGTGGCGCGCGCCTTGCGGGTTGGCGAACGGGCCTGGCCGCAGTGCAAGGCCGACATGCGCTTCGCGCAGTGGCAGGTGCGGGCGCGCACGGTGCAGGCGCAGACGCTGCGCGACCAGGGCCGGCTGGCCGAGGCCGAGTCGGCCCTGAAGCAGGCGATCGCTGACGCCCGCGAGTCGCTGTCGGTGCAGCGCGACGCCATCGGCCGCGCCTTCATGACGGCCGCGGTGGCGACGCAGCAGCTCACGCTGGCGCAGCTGTACGAGCACGTGAACCTGCCGAACCTGCAGCGCCCGCAGGACGCGCTGGCACTGCTGCGCGAGACCGAGCAGACCTGGCGCGAGCTGCTCGACCAGCCCGCGCTGCTGCAGGCCATCGACGCCACCGGTCCGGCCGGCGGGCCCTCGGCCGAGTGCTACGTGCGGCACCAGCTCGGCACCGTGCTCGGCGCGCGGGCCCTGGTGCAGTTGCGGCAGGATCAGGCTGCGGCGGCGCGAACGGAGGCCGAAGCCGCGCTGGCGCTGCGCCAGCTGAACGTGCAGCGCGAACCGGCGGTCGTGCCCTGGCGCGACGGGTTGATGACCGAGGCCAACACCGTGGCCATGGCCCGGCTGCGCAGCGGCGACGGCCCGGGCGCGCTGCAGGCCGCGCTGCTGGCACGCGACACCGCGCTGGCGCTGGCCCGCGACGAAGGTCCGCAGAGCAAGTGGGCCGGCGTGCAGCCGCTGCTGGCGCCGCAGCTGGCCGAAGCCTGGCTCGCCACGGGCGACGCGGCACAGGCCCTTGCGGTGATCGAGCCGGCGCTGGAGTCGCTGCAAGCCGTCGCCACGCCCGACGAGGCCACGCGGCGCCGCATCGAGACGCTGCGCTCGTTGCGCATGCAGGCGCGGCCCGCGGGCCCCGGTTCGCCGGCGCCTGGTGCCGTCACGCCCTGAGCGGCGCCACCGCCCCGGGCCGACCGGGCTCAGCCAGGCAGCGCTGAAGTGCCGGCGCTCATCTCACGCCGCAGCCAGGCGCGTGCCAGGGTCCAGTCGCGCTTGACGGTGGCCAGCGAGACGCCCAGCGCCTCGGCCACCTCGTCGAGCTCGAAGCCGCCGAAGAAACGCAGCTCCACCACCTTGGCGGCGCGCGGGTCGTGGACCTCCAGCGCCAGCAGCGCGTCGTGCACGGCCACCACGTCGCGGTCCAGCGGCGCCGGCTGCAGCTCCAGCTGCGACGAGGCGGCCGCGTCGAACGCGGCGTCGCGCTTGGCGGCGCGCCGCGCCAGCGCGTGGTCGACGAGGATGCGCCGCATCATCGTGCTGGCCATGGCCATGAAGTGGCCGCGGTCGCGCCAGTGCGTGCGTGTCTGGTCCGACAGCCGCAGCCAGGCCTCGTGCACCAGGGCCGTGGCGCTGAGCGTGTGCTCGGGGCTTTCGCGCCGCATGTGCGAGCGCGCCAGGCGCTTGAGCGGCTGGTACAGCGCGGCGTAGACCTGTTCGGCCGCCGCGGGGTCGTGGCCCAGCGCCGCCAGCCAGTGCGTCACCGCGCCGGGGTCGGCGCCGGGTTCGAGGGCGGTCAGCGGGGCGTTCAGGTTCATCGACAGTCATGGTCGATGAGCCTCGCGGCCCGTGCAAGCTGCGTATTGCACACCCGCACGCGCCAGCGGCCACCCAGGCCGGGGGTGCTGCCCGGCCGCGCGGCCGTAGCATGCCGCGCGTGCCCGACGCCGCGTCCCCGCTGCCGCCCGGCCCCGTCTCGACGGTGCCGTGGGCGGCGCTGCGGGCGCTGTTCGATGAACTGCAGCCGCTGGCGCCCGAGGCCCGGGCGCGCCGGCTGGCCGCTGCCGAAGTCGCCCCCGATCTGCGTGACGAGGTGATGGCCCTGCTGGCCGCCGAGGCCGAGACGCCGGCGGCGTTCCTTGCGCCGGTGGTCGGCACGCTGCTGTCGCGGCCGCCGTCGGGTGCGCCGGTGCCGCCGGCGGTGCAGGGCGGCCAGCGCCTGGGCGCCTGGCGGCTGGTGAGCCTGCTCGGGCGCGGCGGCATGGGCGAGGTCTGGCTGGCCGAGCGCGACGACGGCGCCTGGCGCGGCGAGGCCGCCGTCAAGGTGCTGCAGCGCGGCATGGACAGCCACGGCGTGCTGGCGCGATTCGCCCTCGAGCGGCAGGCGCTGGCGCGGCTGGCCCACCCGCACATCGCACGGCTGCTCGACGCCGGCGTCACCGACAACGGCATGCCCTACTTCGTGATGGAGCGCGTGCGCGGCCAGCCCATCGACCGCGCCTGCGAGGGCCGGCCGCTGGGCGAGCGGCTGCGGCTGGTCCTGCAGCTGGCCGACGCCGTGGCTCACGCCCACCGCAAGCTGCTGCTGCACCGAGACCTGAAGCCCAGCAACGTGCTCGTCGACGAATCGGGCGAGGTGAAGCTGCTGGACTTCGGCATCGCCAAGGCGCTGGCCGGCCCGGGCTCGGGCACCGACAGCGCCGGCGCCGGGCTCGACGCCACGCAGATCGGCCCGCGCGCCTTCAGCCCGCACTACGCCAGCCCCGAGCACCTGCGCGGCGAGCCCGTGGGCGTGGCCAGCGACGTGTTCAGCCTGGGCGTGCTGCTGTGCGAGGTGCTCACCGGCCGCCGGCCGCACGGCGACGCCGCCGGCAGCGCGCTGGCCGCGGCGCGCGCGGTGCTCGACGAACCGCCGCGGCCACCGAGCGCGCTGTTCGACGCCGAGCGCCCGGCCGCGCGCGGCCTGTCGCGGGCCGAGCTGCTGGGCGACATCGACGCCATCGCGCTGCGCGCGCTGGAAAAGCCCGTCGAGCGGCGCTACCCGAGCGTCGAGGCCCTGGCCACCGACCTGCGCCGGCACCTCGCGGGCTACCCCGTCTCGGCGCGGCCGCCGCACTGGTGGGAACGCGGCGCCCGCTTCGTGCGGCGCAACCGCTGGGCCGTCGCCGCCGGGGCGCTGGGTGCGCTGGGGCTGGGCGCCGGCCTGGCCTCGGCGCTGCTGCGCGCGCAGGCGGCGCTCGCGCTGGGCCTGGTGGCCAGCGCCGGCGGTCTGGTGGTGGCGCTGGTGATGCTGCGCCGGGCGACCGCCGCGCGCGCGCTGGCCGCCACGCGCGAGGCCGAGCTGCGCCAGCTGGTGCGCTCGCTGGTCTTCGGCCACCACGACCGCATCTCGATGCTGCCCGGCTCCACCGAGGCGCGTGAGCGGCTGCTGGCCGATGCCGGCCGTTTTCTCGACCGCCTGGCCGCGCCCGGCCCCGGCGCGCCCGAGCCCGCCCTGGCGCGCGAGGTGGCCGAGGCCTACCTGCGCATCGCCGTGCTGCAGGGCGAGAGCTTCTCGCCGAGCCAGGAGCGCCTGGCCGACGCCGAGGCCCACCTGGATCGCGCGCTGGCGCTGCAGCCGCGCTACCTGGACGCTGCCGTCGTGCCGCAGGACGCGCTGACCGTGGCCGCCGAGATGTGGTTTGCGCGTACCGCGCAGCTGTCGCGCCGCGGCCGGCTGGCGCCTGCGCTGGCGGCACTGGAGCGTGGCCGTGCGTTCGCCTCGCGCGCGCTCGAGGCGGCACCGGCCGATCTGCGGGCGCGCTCGGCGCTGGCCACCGCCGACGGGCGCGTGGGCATCCTGCTGGGCAACCACATGATGATCGCCGGGCTGGGCCGGCTGGCCGAGGCCGAAGCGCCGCTGCGGCGATCCCTTGACGCGATGCGTGCCCTGTGTGCCGACGAGCCGGGCAACGCCGAGTGGCTGCACCAGGCCGCCTGGGCCGAGCAGAACCTGGCCATGTGGCACCTGATGCGCCACGAGACCGGCCCGGCCCGCGAGCACGCGCAGCAGGCCGTGACGCTGCGCGACGAGGCCAGCCGGCTGGCCCCGGCCAACGCGCACTTCCGGCATCAGCGCGCCAGCGTGCGCTCGACGCTGGCGCTGGCCCTGGTGATGGCCGGGCAGGCCGCCGCCGCCCGCGAGCGCATGGCCGAGGCGCGGACCATCGCCCACCAGACCGCGGCCGAGGATCCGGCCAACCGCTCCGCGCAGCGCGACCTGGTGATGTTCGACCTGGCCAACGCCCGCGTGCTGGCCCTGGCAGCGATGCAGGGCGACGGCACGCTGGACGAGCCGCTGCAGCTGCTGGAGGGCGTGCTGGCACGCTGGCCCGACGCGCCCGACACCGTGGGGGCCGACTTCTACCTGTCGCGCTGGCGCGCCGAGACGCGGCTGTGGCTGGCGCGCCTGTTGCCGCCGGCCGAGGCCGCGCGCGCGCTGGAGCTCGCCCGCGAGGCCCGGGCGCTGATGGCCGGTGACGACGACAACGCCGTGCGCCGCTGGGCGCTGGCCATGGCCTTGGGCGAGGAGGGCCAGGCCCTGGCCCGCCTGGGCGACGCCGCCGCCGCACGCGAGCGCGCGCAGCAGGCGCTGGTGCAGTGGCGCAGCGTGCCCGAGGGCGGCGCCCCGGCGATGCTGCAGGCCTGGCAGCAGCGGGCCGAGGCGCTGCTCGCCTGAGCCGGGCTCAGGCGGCCCGGCGCGCCTTCACGGCCTGGGCCAGGCCGTCCAGCAGCCGGGTCGTGTCGGCCCAGTCGATGCAGGCGTCGGTGATGCTCTGGCCGTAGCTCAGCTTCGAGGGATCGTCCTTGCCCGGGGTGAACTTCTGCGCCCCGCCGTTGAGATGGCTCTCGACCATGACGCCGAAGATGCAGCGGTTGCCCGCCGCGAGCTGCGCGCCGACGTCCTGCATCACGTCGATCTGGCGCTGGTGCTGCTTGCTGCTGTTGGCATGGCTGGCGTCGATCATCAGCCGGCACGGCAGCTTGGCGGCCTCGATCTCGGCGCAGGCCGCGGCCACGTGGGCGGCGTCGTAGTTGGGCGCCTTGCCGCCGCGCAGGATGACGTGGCAGTCCTTGTTGCCCTTGGTCTCGACGATGGCCACCTGGCCGTTCTTGTGGACCGACAGGAAGTGGTGGCCGCGCGCCGCCGCCTGGATGGCGTCGATGGCGATCTTGATGTTGCCGTCGGTGCCGTTCTTGAAGCCCACCGGCGCACTCAGGCCGCTGGCCAGCTCGCGGTGCACCTGGCTTTCGGTGGTGCGCGCGCCGATGGCGCCCCAGGCGATGAGGTCGCCGATGTACTGCGGGCTGATGACGTCGAGGAACTCGCTGCCCGCCGGCACACCCGCGCGGTTGATGTCCACGAGCAGCTGCCGCGCGATGCGCAGGCCCTCGTGGATGCGGTAGCTCTCGTCGAGGTAGGGGTCGTTGATCAGGCCCTTCCAGCCCACGGTGGTGCGCGGCTTCTCGAAGTAGACGCGCATCACCACCTCCAGCTCGCCGGCGTGGCGCTCGCGCTCGGCCTTGAGCCGGCGGGCGTACTCCAGCGCCGCGGCAGGGTCGTGGATGCTGCAGGGGCCGACGATGACGAGCAGCCGGTCATCCTCGCCCTGCATGATCTGGCGGATGCGCTTGCGCGTGTCGCCCACCAGCGCCTCCACCGGCGTGCCGGCGATCGGGAAGAAGCGGATCAGGTGCTCGGGCGGCGGCAGCGGCGTGACGTCGCGGATGCGCTGGTCGTCGGTCTGGCTGGTGCGCTCCGACAGGGCCAGGCGCTCGTCGGTCGTCGGGTTCGCGGTCTTCGGGCTCACGGGGGCTTCCTCGTTCGGGCCTTGGGCACTCGGCGGGCAACAAAAAACCGCCGGGGCTGCCGGCGGTTCTTGGGGGGTTTGCGTTTGCTGCTCTGCGCTTACGCCTTTGCCTCTCCAGCCGCCGTGCGGTGCGAGAACCAAAAGTACGTAAAGTAGAACGGCGTGGAACGCATGGCGCCGACTGTAGCACGGGCCTCTTGCGGCGCCATCAGAAGCTGTAGCCCAGGCCCAGCGTGAGCTGCGGCACGAACTTGATCTTGCCCACGCCGTCGCGCAGCTCCGCGAGTTCGGCGTCGATGTCGGCCTGCGACACGCGGGTCGTCCAAGGGCCGCTGAGCGAGTAGTTCAGGTTCGCCTTGCCCAGCTTGGCGCCGATGTCGAACGAGAAGCGCAGGCCGCTGTCGGCCTGGTGCCCCCAGCCCAGGCCCACGTAGGGCATCGAGCTGGGCATCTTGACCTGCACGCTGAAGCGATCGGCCGCCGTGGTGGTGTAGGTGGTCCGGCCGACGGTGATGGTGCCGCCGGCGCCCGTGGCCAGCAGGTCCAGCGAGTACTTGCTGCTGGTGATCCCGCCCGTGAAGCGGAAGCGGCCGCCGAACGGGAACCAGTCGGCCAGCAGCGCCGTGCGATCGCCCTTGAACGTGGCGTCGTAGGCGATGCCGTCCTCGGTGCGGCGCTCGTTGAGCGTGCCCACCGAGGCGACGTCCAGGCGCAGGCCGAAGTAGGTGTTCATCGGCTGCGCCCAGCCGACGACGACCCCGGGCACGCCGCCCTTGACGTAGAACTCGCCGGCGCGGGCCGAGCCCACGGACAGCGCCAGGGCGGCGGCGATCGCCGCCACGGCCACGCTGCCGGACACGGTGCGGATGACTTGCTGTTCACGCATGGCGAAAACCCCCCGGAAAGACAACGCTGGTTCGATTCATTGTCGGCAGCGCCGACGCCGGGCTTGCGTGAAAGAGCCACGCCAAACCCGTGCTTCTTTGCGTTGAATCGTCGCCGGTTGCAACCGGCGGCGCGTCCTTCGGCCTGCGGACGCGGCGCGTCAGTGGTCGGGGGTCGTGAAGCCGGCCGCGGCCAGCCGCGCCAGCACCTCGTCGACATGCTCGCGGTTGCGCGTCTGCAGCACGAGCTCGACCTCGACGTTCTGCGCACTCAGCGTGCTGAAGGCGCGCTGGTGGTGCACCTCGTCGATGTTGGCGCCGGCCTCGGCCACGACGGCGGTGATGCGGGCCAGCACGCCGGGCGTGTCGCGCGCCGCAACGCGGATGCGCGCCAGGCGGCCGGCGCGCACCATGCCGCGCTCGATGATGCTGGCCAGCAGCAGCGGGTCGATGTTGCCGCCGCACAGCACCAGGCCCACGCGGCGGCCGGCAAAGGCCTCGCGGTGGCGCAGCAGCGCGGCCAGGCCGGCGGCGCCGGCGCCTTCGACGACGGTCTTCTCGATCTCCAGCAGCATCAGCACGGCCTGCTCGATATCGCCTTCGTCCACCAGCAGCAGGTCGTCCACGCGCTCGCGGATCAGCGCCTGCGTCAGCTGCCCCGGCTGGCCCACGGCGATGCCCTCGGCGATGGTGCTGGCGCCCTGCGGGTGGGCCGTGCCCTTGACGGCGTTGACCATCGCCGGAAAGCGCGAGGTCTGCACGCCGACGATGCGGATGCCGGGCTTGATCGAGCGCACCGCCGTGGCGATGCCGCTGATGAGCCCGCCGCCGCCCACCGCGATGACCAGCGTGTCGAGATCGGGCTGCGCCGCCAGCATCTCCAGGCCGATGGTGCCCTGGCCGGCGATGACGGCGGCGTCGTCAAAGGGGTGCACGAAGGTCAGGCCCTGCTCGGCGGCCAGCTGCAACGCGCGCTCGCGCGCGGCGTCAAAGGTCTCGCCGTGCAGCACCACCTCGGCGCCGAAGCCGCGCGTGCGCTCCACCTTCACCATCGGCGTGTGCTGCGGCATCACGATCACCGCCCGCAGGCCCAGCCGCGCGGCGTGATGCGCCACGCCCTGGGCGTGGTTGCCGGCGCTGGCGGCGATCACGCCCTTCGGCGGCGTGTCGCCCGCCACCAGCGTGGCCAGCTTGTTCAGCGCGCCGCGCTCCTTGAACGAGGCCGTGAACTGCAGGTTCTCGAACTTCAGGAAGACGCGGCAGCCGGTGATCTGCCCGAGCGTCAGGCTCTCGACGCAGGGCGTGTCGAGCACATGGCCGTGCAGCCGCTGGGCGGCGGCTCGGATGTCCTCGACCGCCACCGTCATGCCGTACCGCCCACCGTGAGGCGCTCGATGCGCAGCGTCGGCTGGCCCACGCCCACCGGCACGCTCTGGCCTTCCTTGCCGCAGACGCCGACGCCGGTGTCGAGCTCGAGGTCGTTGCCGATCATGCTGACGCGCGTCATGGCCTCGGGGCCGTTGCCGATGAGCGTGGCTCCCTTCACCGGGTAGAGGATCTTGCCGTTCTCGACCCAGAAGGCCTCGCTGGCCGAGAACACGAACTTGCCGCTGGTGATGTCGACCTGGCCGCCGCCGAAGTTGGTGGCGTAGAGACCCCGCTTGATGCTGGCGACGATCTCGTCCTTGGTCTTGTCGCCGGCCAGCATGTAGGTGTTCGTCATGCGCGGCATCGGCAGGTGCGCGTAGCTCTCGCGGCGGCCGTTGCCGGTGGGCTTGACGCCCATCAGGCGCGCGTTGAGGCTGTCCTGGATGTAGCCCTTGAGGATGCCGTCCTCGATGAGCACGTTGCGCTGGCTGGCGTGGCCCTCGTCGTCGACGTTCAGGCTGCCGCGGCGGTCCGGCAAGGTGCCGTCGTCGAGCACGGTCACGCCCTTGGCGGCCACGCGCTGGCCCAGGCGGCCGCTGAAGGTGCTGCTGCCCTTGCGGTTGAAGTCGCCTTCGAGGCCGTGGCCCACGGCCTCGTGCAGCAGCACGCCGGGCCAGCCGGGGCCGAGCACGACGGTCATCTCGCCGGCCGGGGCCGGGCGGCTGTCGAGGTTGGTGAGCGCGGCGCCGACGGCGTGGTCGACGTACTGCGCGATCACGGCGTCGGTGAAGTAGCCCAGGCCAAAGCGGCCGCCGCCGCCGCCGCTGCCGACCTCGCGCCGCAGCTCGCCGTTCACGGTCTGCGCGGCGATCACGGTCACGTTCAGGCGCACCAGCGGGCGCACGTCGGCGGCGCGCGTGCCGTCGGCCCGCGCCACCAGCACCACGTCGTACTCGGCGCCGACGCTGGCCATCACCTGCACGACACGCGGGTCCTTGGCGCGGGCGAGCTTCTCGACCTTCTCGAGCAGCGCCACCTTCTGCGTGCTGTCGAGCGTGCCGATGGGATCCATCGGCGCGTACAGCAGCCGGCTCTTCGCCACCTTCGCGGCCCGGCCGGCCACCTTGACGCGGCGCTGCTGCCCGGCGGCGGCGATGGTGCGCACGGTGCGCGCGGCGTCCATCAGCGCCTCGGCCGAGAGGTCGTCGCTGTACGCGAAGGCCGTCTTCTCGCCGGCCACGGCGCGCACGCCCACGCCCTGGTCGATGCTGAAGCTGCCGCTCTTGACGATGCCTTCCTCGAGGCTCCAGCCCTCGTGGCGCGTGGTCTGGAAGTACAGGTCGGCGTCGTCGACGCGGTGCTCGCCGATCAGCGCCAGCGCCTGCGACAGCGTCGCGTCGCTCAGGCCGAAGGGCTCCAGCATCAGCTGCTGCGCGATGGCCAGGCGTTCGAGGGTGGGTTCGCGGGAGATCATCGGCGGGGCCTTTCAACGACAAGGGCAGCCAGAACGGCAGCCAAACCGGCAGCCAAAGGGCTGCGGGCCATTCTAGGAGTCGGCCCTCGGCCCTGCGGGCAGCCGGGCGGCGCCCGGGCGCGTGGCCTCGCGCCGCGCGGCCCAGATCGTGGCGGCGGTGATCAGCGCGCCGCCGGCCAGCGTGGTCGCCGTGGGCACGTCGGCGAACAGCGCCAAGCCCAGCAGCGCCGACCACAGCAGCTCCAGGAACTTCAGCGACTGCGTGGCCGAGATGTCGGCTCCGCTGAAGCTGCGCGTCAGGCAGTAGTGCCCCGTGCTGCCCAGCGCGCCGCACAGCGCAAAGCCCGCCCACTGCCAGGCCGTGGGCCACTGCCAGCCGGGCAGCGCCAGCGGCAGGCTGAACAGCGTGACGGTGAGCGCCTGCCAGAACACGATGACGCCGGTGGACTCGGTGCGCGTGAGCACCTTGGTGATCAGGAACGAGGCCGCGAACACCGGCGCCGAGGCCAGCATCAGCAGGTGCGCACCGCCGCTGCCGCGGCCCCCGGCCGCAGCCCAGAGCGCCGGCCCCAGCACCACCAGCACCCCGGCAAAGCCCACGGCCGTGGCCGCCCAGCGCTCCCAGCGCATCGGCTCCTTCAAGAACCACCAGGCGCCGAGCATGATGAAGATCGGCGTCGTGAAGCCGATGGCCGTGGTGTCGGCCAGCGGGATGTGCGGCAGCGCCGCGAACCACAGCACCAGCCCCAGCGTGTGCACGGCGCCGCGCCAGAACTGCCCGGCCGGGCTCTGCGGCCGGTAGGCCGCCGGGCCGTGGCGCACGAGCCAGGGCAGCAACACCGCAAAACCGAACAGGTAGCGCAGGAACTGCGTCTGCATCGGGTCGAGCTGCAGCGCCAGCAGGCGCATCAGCGCGTTGAGCACCGTGAACACCAGGCCCGCGGTGGCGGCCCACAGCAGGGCCCGCACCGCCGCCGGCTGGGCGCGCACGCGGCGGGCGAGCGTGGCGACCACCGCGGCTCAGGCCTCGTCGGTGCCGGCGTCGCCGTCGCCGGTGTCGGCCCGCCGGCGCAGGGCTTCGGCGTACAGATGCTTGCGCGGCAGCCCGGTGATGGTGGCGGCCAGCGCGGCCGCCTGCTTCAGTGGCAGCTCGGCCAGCAGCGTGTCCAGCACGTGCAGGGCCGAGGCCGGCAGCGCGTCGGCCGCCGCGGCCGCTGGCGGCAGCGCGTGCAGCACCAGCACGAACTCGCCGCGCTCGCCATGCGGCTGGCCGGCCAGCCGGTCCGGCCACGTGGCGGCGGGGTGCGTGGCGATGCTCTCGAACTGCTTGGTCAGTTCGCGCGCCACCGTCAGAGGTCGTGCCGGCACCGCAGCCGCCAGCGCCCCCAGCAGCGCCTTGATGCGGTGCGGCGCCTCGAACAGCACCTGCGTGCGCGGCTCGGCCTGCACGGCGGCCAGTGCGGCGTCGCGCTCGGCGCCCTTGGCCGGCAGGAAGCCGGCGAACACGAAGCCGTGGCCGAGGCTGTCACCGGCCGCGCACAGCGCGGCCAGCGTGCTGCTGGCGCCGGGCAGCGGCACGACAGGGTGCCCGGCCGCGGCGGCGGCGGCCACGACGCGCGCACCGGGGTCGCTGACGGCCGGCGTGCCGGCGTCGCTGATGAGCGCCACGCGCTCGCCGGCGGCCAGCCGCGCCAGCACGGCGGCGCTGGCGCCGGCCTCGTTGTGCGCGTGCAGCGCCACCAGCGCCAGCCCCGGCCGGCCCAGCCCGTAGGCCTGCAGCAGCGCACCGCCGACGCGCGTGTCCTCGCAGGCCACGGCGTCCACCAGCGACAGCAGGTGCAGCGCGCGCAGCGAGATGTCGGCCAGGTTGCCGATGGGCGTGGCGACGACGTAGAGTGCGCCGCGCTCGTAGCGCTGCGCGCCGGCGAGCGCGGCGGCCGCGGCGTGCAGCAGGGAGGGGTCGGTGGCGGGCAAGGCGGAGGCCGCTTCAAGCGGCAGGGAACGCGGCAAGGAACGCGGCGAGGAGGGCGAGGCCGCCGCGCTGCGGCATCTGCAGCGCCAGGGCCTGGCGCTCGTGCAGCAGCATTATCGAGTGGCCCGCGGCCCGGGTGCGAGGGCCGGCGAGATCGACCTCGTCATGCGCGAGCGCGACGGCACGCTGGTCTTCGTGGAGGTGCGTTCGCGCGCCGCCACCGGCCACGGCGGCGCCGCCGCCAGCGTGGGCCCGGCCAAGCAGCGCAGCCTGGTGTTCGCGGCCCGGCACTACCTGTCGCGGCTGGCGACGCCCCCGCCGTGCCGCTTCGACGTCGTGGCCATCGACGGCGAGCGCCTCGAATGGCTGCGCGGGGCCTTCGACGCCTCCTGAAGGCGCTGGAAGGCCCGGGTGGCCCGCGCCGGCCCCTGGCCTATGATCCCCCGCATGCTCGAACAGCGCATCCAGCAGCACATCTTCGACAGCGCTGACCTGCAGTACCGCTCGGCCGACACGCTGGCGCGCCCGGTGGCCGAGGCCGCGGCGGCGCTGCTGGCGGCGCTGACGGCCGGTGGCAAGGTGCTGGTGTGCGGCAGCGGCGCCGGTGCGGTGCTGGCGCCCCACCTGGCACGCCTGTTCACCGGTCGCTTCGAGCGCGTGCGGCCGCCGCTGGCGGCGCTGGCGCTGTCGGCCCACCCGCCGCAGGCGGCGCTGGAGGTGCGGGCGCTCGGCCTGCCCGGCGACGTGCTGCTCTTCATCGACGACGCCGAGCGCGACGGCATCGCCGTCATCACCGCGGCGCAGGCCAAGGACATGACCATCGTCGTGCTCGCCGGCCGCAGCGCGCAGGCCTTCTCTGAACTTCTCGCGGAAACCGATGTCCTCGTGGCATTGCCGCACGAACGTGGCGCGCGTGTCACCGAGCTGCAGCTGCTGGTGCTGCACTGCCTGTGCGACGCCGTCGATTTCCAGCTGATGGGAGACCCCGAATCGTGATGCCCTCGTTCCCCTGGAAGCGCACCGTGCTCGTTGTCGTGGCCGCGTCGCTGTCGGCCTGTGCCGTGGTGCCCCCGCTGCTGGTGGGTGGTGCCGTCGTTGGCGGCGGCCTCGTGGCCACCGACCGCCGCACCGCCGGCATCCAGCTCGAGGACCAGGGCATCGAGTTCCGCGCCGCGGCCCGCGTGCGCGAGCTCGCGACGCTGGGCCAGGTCAGTGTCAACAGCTTCAACCGCGTCGTGCTGCTCACCGGCGAGGTGCCCAGCGCCACCGAACGCAGCCGCGCGGAGGAGGCGGTGGCCAAGGTCGAGAACGTGCGCGGCGTCGTCAACGAGCTCGTCGTGGCCGGCAACAGCTCGCTGTCCTCGCGTTCGGCCGACGCCGTGCTCGCCGCCAAGGTGAAGGCCACGCTGGTGGACGCCAAGGACGTGTCGGCCAACGCCTTCAAGGTGGTGGCCGAGCGGCGCGTGGTCTACCTGATGGGCCGCGTCACCCCGCGCGAGGCCGAGCGCGGCTCCGAACTCGCCAGCCGCGTGAGCGGCGTCGAGCGCGTGGTGAAGGTGTTCGAGACGATCAGCGAGGCCGACCTGGCGGCCGAGAACGCCGCCGTGAAGCCGGGTTCGCAGGCGCCCGCGCCGGTGGGCACGGCCGCGCCGATGACGCCGGCCGCACCCGCCAGCCCCGCGCCCCGCTGAGCGCAGCAGCCGGGAGGCTAGAGCCGCGCGATCAGGCTCGAGGTGTCCCAGCGCCGCCCGCCCTGGGCCTGCAGCTCGGCGTAGAACTGGTCCACCAGCGCCGTCACGGGCAGCTGCGCGCCGTTGCGGCGAGCCTCCTCGAGCACGAGGCCGAGATCCTTGCGCATCCAGTCGACCGCGAAGCCGAAGTCGAACTTGCGCTCGAGCATGGTCTTGCCGCGGTTGTCCATCTGCCAGCTCTGCGCCGCGCCCTTGCCGATGACGTCCAGCACCTTGGGCATGTCCAGGCCGGCCCGCTGCCCGAAGGCCAGCGCCTCGGCCAGGCCCTGCACGAGCCCGGCGATGCAAACCTGGTTGACCATCTTGGCCAGCTGCCCCGAACCGCTGGCGCCCAGCAGCGTGCAGGCGCGCGCATAGGCCATCACCACCGGCTGCGCCGCGGCGAAGGGCTCGTCGTCGCCGCCGCACATGACGGTGAGCACGCCGTTCACCGCACCGGCCTGGCCGCCCGACACCGGGGCGTCGATGAAGTGCAGCCCGCGCTCGCGCGCCGCGGCGTGCAGCTCGCGCGCCACCTCGGCCGAGGCCGTGGTGTGGTCGACGAACACGGCGCCCGGCTTCATGCCGGCAAAGGCGCCGTCGGCGCCCAGCGTGACGCTGCGCAGGTCGTCGTCGTTGCCGACACAGGCGCACACCACGTCGGCGCCGGCGGCGGCCTCGCGCGGGGTGGCGGCGTGGGCGCCGCCGTGCTCGGCGGCCCAGGCGGCGGCCTTGGCGGCGGTGCGGTTGTAGACGGTGACGCGGTGCCCGGCCTTCGCCAGGTGGCCGGCCATCGGGTGGCCCATGACGCCGAGGCCCAGGAAGGCCACGGTGCGGGACGGGGTGGGTGCGGGGGTGTTCATGGCGTGATGCTGCCACGGCCGGGCGCCGGCGCTGGCGCTGGCGCTGACGACGTCGCTGACGACGTTGCAGCAGGCAGGTGCTGCGGCGCGGTGACGCCCATGCTCACGTACAGCGCCGTCACGGCCTCGACGCTGAGCTCGGCCTTCGAGACCCAGTCCTCGGGCACGAACATCAGCCCGCCGCCCACCGGCACCGGCGCGGTGGGCACCATCACCGGCACGCAGCGGCGGCCGTCCACCAGCACCGGCTCGGCGGTCGTCTGCAGCGCCAGCGCCACGCAGCCGGGCTCGGCGCGGCCGCCGAAGCTCACCCACACCGGCTGCATGGCCCGCGTGCCGTCCTCGTCGCGCTGCGACAGGAGCGCCACGAAGCGCTGCAGGAGGTCGTACACGCTGCGCACCAGCGGGATGCGCCGCACGATGGCGTCCACCACGCCGGCCAGGCCGCGCTCCAGGCCCAGCTCGACCAGCAGGCCGAGCAGCAGGATGGCGCCCACGATGATGGCCACGCCGACGAGGTAGCCGACGATCTCGGAGCCGGTGACGCCCAGCCCGATGCCGCCGAGCAGCTCGCCGAAGGCGCTGCGCGGGCCCACCCACTGCAGCAGCAGGCTGATGGCCCAGGCGAACACGGCCACGGTCGCGGCCAGCGGCAGCGCCGCCAGCAGACCGGTGACGAACAGGCCGAGCAGGTGGCGCGTGGCCCGCCGCATGCGATCCGGCTGCGCTGGCGCGGGCTTCAGACGACCTTCAGGTGTTCGGTGCCGGCGGCGAGGTCGACATTGCGGGCCCGCGTGCTCTGCAGCTTGATCTGCAGCCGCAGGTCGTTCACCGAGTCGGCGTTGCGCAGCGCGTCTTCATAGGTGACGTGCTTGTTCTCGTAGAGATCGAACAGGCTCTGGTCGAAGGTCTGCATGCCGAGCTCGCGGCTGCGCTTCATCAGCTCCTTGATCTCGGCGATCTCGCCCTTGAAGATGAGGTCGCCGACCAGCGGCGTGTTGAGCATGATCTCAACCGCCGCGATGCGCCCGCGGCCCTGCTCTCGGGGTAGCAGGCGCTGGCTGACCATGGCCTTCAGGTTGAGCGACAGGTCCATCAGCAGCTGCTGGCGCCGCTCTTCAGGGAAGAAGTTGATGATGCGGTCGAGCGCCTGGTTGGCGCTGTTGGCGTGCAGCGTGGCCAGACACAGGTGGCCGGTCTCGGCGAAGGCCACCGCGTGTTCCATGGTCTCGCGGTCGCGGATCTCGCCCATCAGGATGACGTCGGGCGCCTGGCGCAGCGTGTTCTTCAGCGCCGCCTCCCAGCTGTCGGTGTCGAGGCCGAGCTCGCGCTGCGTGACGATGCAGTTCTTGTGCGGGTGAACGAACTCCACCGGGTCCTCGACGGTGATGATGTGGCCGAAGCTGTTCTCGTTGCGGTGGTCGACGATGGCCGCCAGCGAGGTGCTCTTGCCCGAGCCCGTGGCGCCGACGAAGATGACCAGGCCGCGCTTGGTCATGGCCACTTCCTTCAGCACCGGCGGCAGGCCCAGGCTGTCGATGGTGGGCAGCGTGGCCGGGATCGTGCGGAACACCATGCCGACCTGGCCCTGCTGCACGAAGGCGTTGACGCGGAAGCGCCCCACGCCCTGCGGGCTGACGGCGAAGTTGCACTCCTTCGTGCGCTCGAACTCGGCCGCCTGCTTGTCGTTCATCACGGCGCGCGCCAGCGCCAGCGTGTGCTGGCCCGTCAGCGGCTGCGGGCTCACCTTCGTGACCTTGCCGTCCACCTTGATGGCCGGCGGAAAGTCGGCCGTGAGGAAGAGGTCCGAGCCGTTGCGGCTGACCATCAGCCGCAGGAGGTCATTGACAAACTTGGATGCCTGGTCGCGTTCCATGGTGCGAGTCCTAGCCGGGGAAGTTTTCCGGGATCTTGGCCTTCGCACGCGCTTCGGCCGGGCTGATGAGGTTGCGGCGCACCAGGTCGGCCAGATTCTGGTCCAGCGTCTGCATCCCCAGGTTCTGGCCGGTCTGGATGGCGCTGTACATCTGGGCGATCTTGTTCTCGCGGATCAGGTTCTTGATGGCGCTGGTGCCCAGCATGATCTCGTGCGCGGCCACGCGGCCGGAGCCGTCCTTCAGCTTGCACAGCGTCTGCGAGATCACGGCCACCAGCGACTCGGACAGCATCGCGCGCACCATCTCCTTCTCGGCCGCGGGGAACACGTCGACGACGCGGTCGATGGTCTTGGCCGCCGAGCTGGTGTGCAGCGTGCCGAACACCAGGTGGCCGGTTTCCGAGGCCGTGAGCGCCAGGCGGATGGTTTCCAGGTCGCGCAGCTCGCCCACCAGGATGGCGTCGGGGTCCTCGCGCAGCGCACTGCGCAGTGCGTTGTTGAACGAGAGCGTGTGCGGGCCCACCTCGCGCTGGTTGACCAGGCACTTCTTGCTCTCGTGCACGAACTCGATCGGATCTTCGACCGTCAGCACGTGGCCGTACTCGTTTTCATTGAGGTGGTTCACCATCGCGGCCAGCGTCGTGCTCTTGCCGCTGCCGGTGGGGCCCGTGACCAGCACCAGACCGCGCGGCTTGAGCGCCAGCTCGGCAAAGACCTTGGGCGTGCCCAGCTGCTCGAGCGTGAGGATCTTGCTCGGGATGGTGCGGAACACCGCGCCGGCACCGCGGTTCTGGTTGAAGGCGTTGACGCGGAAGCGCGCCAGGCCCTGGATCTCGAACGAGAAGTCGCACTCCAGCGTGTCCTCGTAGTGCTTGCGCTGCGAGTCGTTCATGATGTCGTAGACCATGGCGTGCACCGCCTTGTGGTCCAGGGGCTCGACATTGATGCGACGCACGTCGCCATGCACGCGGATCATCGGCGGCAGGCCGGCCGACAAGTGCAGGTCCGAGGCCTTGTTCTTGACGGAAAAGGCCAGCAGCTGGGTGATGTCCATGAGGGGTTGGGCCCTTGGCGCCGCCGGCGCCGGCCCGGGGGATTAGGCTCGGGGCATTATGGAGAGCATCGGAAGCCGGCTGCAAGCCGTGAAGCGTCGCATCGAGGCCGCCAGCCAGGCGGCGGGCCGGGGTGCCAACAGCGTCACGCTGCTGGCGGTGAGCAAGACCTTCGGTCCTGACGCCGTGCGCGAGGCCCACGCCGCCGGCCAGGCGGCCTTCGGCGAGAACTACGTGCAGGAGGCGCTGGCCAAGATCGACGCGCTGGCCGACCTGCGCCCGCAGCTCGAATGGCACTTCATCGGCCCGCTGCAGAGCAACAAGACGCGCCCGGTGGCCGAGGCCTTCGACTGGGTGCACTCGGTGGACCGGCTGAAGATCGCCGAGCGGCTGGCCGAGCAGCGCCCGGCCTGGCTGCCGCCGCTGAAGCTGTGTCTGCAGGTCAACGTCAGCGGCGAGGCCAGCAAGAGCGGCGTGGCGCCGGCCGAGCTGCCCGCGCTGGCGGCCGCCGTCGCGGCACTGCCGGCCGGCCGGGTGCGCCTGGCCGGGCTGATGAGCATCCCGGCACCCACCGACGACGCCGCGGCGCAGCGCGCCGCCCACCGCCGCCTGCGCGAGCTGCAGCAGGCCCTGTATGACCAGGGCCTCGTGCTGGACACGCTGAGCATGGGCATGAGTGCCGACCTGGAGGCCGCCATCGCCGAGGGCAGCACGCTGGTGCGCGTGGGCACGGCCGTCTTCGGCGCGCGCTGAAGCGGCGGCGGCCGGGGTGCCGTGACACGGTCGACGGCAGGAATTCACGGCGCCGCGGACACGCGCGGTTACAGCAGGCCGGCAGCCGGGATACTCCCGCCGCGTTCGATCGCGCAGGGGTGGCCTTCCGGCCGGCTGCGCTGAGCGGCGCACGCGGGGGTGGCCAGCGGCCAGTCGCGGGACACGACGATCACCGAGCACGGGGACCGGCCGGCAACGGGCCGCGACCTCGAGCCGTTCTTCACCGAGATCACCGAGCTCCGATGCCACACGCCCCCGCCCCATCGCGCTTCACCGTCCTCATCGAACGCCGCCTCGCCCGCCCCTGGCGGTTGCTGGCCGGCCTGGCCGCGGCCGGCGCGCTGACGCTGCTGGCCCTGGGTGCCAGCGCGCAGACCAGCGGCGGCAAGATCGCCCGCGACCTGCAGGCCGTGATCGCGGCCGCCACCACGCCGGCCGTGAACTTTGCGCGCGACGTGAACGGCGTGCGCCACGTCAAGGTGCTGATCGTCGGCCAGAGCAACGACGCCGACCTCTCGGCGCTGCGCAGCGCCGTGATGGCCAACGGCGGCTCCATCTACTACCGCTACAGCTCGGTGCAGGCGCTGGCGGCCCTGCTGCCGGCCTCGCGCGTGGCGACGATCGCCGCGCGCAGCGACGTGCACAGCATCTCGCCGAACCGCCTGATGACGCGCTCGGCCAGCCAGCTGGCCGCCACCACCGGCACGGGCGCCGTGCAGGGCACCGGCACCACGAACTACGCCCAGGCCACGGGCTACACCGGCAAGGGCATCGGCATCGCCGTGCTCGACTCGGGCATCGCCTGGCAGCACCGCAACTTCCGCGGCGAAAGCGCCAGCGAGTCGCGCGTGCGCGAGGCCATCAGCTTCACCAAGGCCGGCGACGCCGTGCGCGCCGGCGTCACCGACTGGAAGCCGGGCATCGATGTCTCGGGCACGCTGTACCCGGGCAGCCCCTCGATGGACGCCTACCGCGCGCGCATCGAGACCGGCTTCGGCGGCCGCAATGACCGCTACGGCCACGGCTCGCACGTGGCCGCGGTGGCCGCCGGGCGCGGCGCCTGGCAGACGCTGGACACCACCGGCATCGCGCCCAACGCCAACCTCTTCGACGTGCGCGTGCTCGACGACAACGGCTACGGCCAGCTGTCCGATGTGCTGGCCGGCCTGGACTGGGTGATCTACTACGCGAAGCAGAAGAACATCCGCGTCGTCAACCTGAGCCTGGGCACCGACTCCACCGAGTCGTACCAGACCGACCCGCTGGCCCGCGCCGTGCGCGCCGCGGTGGCGCAGGGCCTGGTCGTCGTGGTGGCGGCCGGCAACTACGGCACCAACGCCAAGGGCCAGCTGTCCTATGGCACCATCAGCTCGCCGGGCCACGAGCCGGCGGCGCTGACGGTGGGTGCCGTCAACATCAGGGGCACGCTGGCGCGCGGCGACGACGTCGTCGCCAACTTCAGCTCGCGCGGTCCGACGCGCGGCTCGGTCGTCGCGGCCAACGGCACGCGCGTCTACGACAACCTCATCAAGCCCGACCTCGTGGCGCCGGGCAACCGCGTCGTTGCCGCGATGGCCGAGGACACGGTGGCCGCCGGCGGCACCGCCAACCTGCTGGCCACGCGCTACAGCGCGCTCACGGCGGTGGGCGGCGGTGCCAGCACGGCGCAGGACGAGGCCCTGATGACGATGAGCGGCACGTCGGTGGCCGCGCCCGTGGTGGCCGGCGCCGTGGCGCTGATGCTCGAGGCCAACCACGGCCTGACGCCGCCGATGGTGAAGGCCATCCTGCAGTACACCGCGCAGACGCTGCCCAACGCCAACCTGCTGCAGCAGGGTGCCGGGCTGCTGAACGTGGACGGCGCGGTGCGCCTGGCCGCGGCGCTGCGCAACGACATGACGCAGCGCCTGGCCAGCGGCAGCATCCCCACCGGCGACAGCCTGCTGTGGTGGAGCGGCGCCACGCTGCCGGCGCCGCAATCGGTGATCAACGGCGTCACCATCCCCTGGGGCCGGCTGGTCACGGTGGCCGGCAACCGCGTCGTCACCGGCGAGGCGCTGTTCCGCCAGTGGCAGGGCTGGTACGACCCGCGCGTGCACTGGGTGCGCAACGACGTGCGCCGGCTGGTCACCCGCTGGTGGCCGGGCACCAACGACACCTACCCGATGGCCGTGCTCACGCAGCCGGTCACGCAGCTGGCACTGGCCACGCCGGGCGTGGTGTCGCTGGTGGAGCTGGCCGGCAGTTCCAGCGCCACCGGCCGCACGGGCCTCTTCATCCCGGCGGCCACGCTGTCGTCGTGGCTGGCCAGCGGCCGCACGCTGAGCCTGGGCCTGGTGATGAGCGAAGGCCTCGTGATGAGCGAGGGGCTCGTGATGAGCGAAGGCCTCGTGATGAGCGAAGGGCTCGTGATGAGCGAGGGCCTGGTCATGAGCGAGGGGCTCGTGATGAGCGAAGGCCTCGTGATGAGCGAGGCTGGCACGACGAACCCGTCGAATCCGCGCGAGAGGTCGCTGCTGGGCGAGCCCTGAGCGCCGGCGCGCTCAAGTTCGGGGCCGGGGCGGTCGAAACCGCATCAGATATGGCCCCGAACCTCTGCCCGCCGACATGAGCCGGCCCGACGCGCGCGCTCCCGGCACGCCCTGGGCGCGGCTGCATGCCGCGCTGATGCCCGACTACAACCACTCCGCCGCTGTGTACTGGTGGTCGGTGGTGCTGGCCGGTGGCTTGCTGCTGTTCGGCGCGCTGGCCAGCCTGGCCCTGCAGCCGGCCTCGGTGTGGGCCCAGGTGGCGGCCGGTACGGCCATCGCGATGCTGGCCGGCGTCTTTCCGGTGCGCATCCCCGGCGTGAAGACCAGCTTCGCGGCCGGCGAGCTGTTCATCTTCCTGCTGCTGCTGATGCACGGGCCGGCCGCCGCCGTGATCGCCGCCGCCGGCGAGGGCTTCGTGGGTTCGTACCGCACCAGCAAGCGCTGGACGAGCCGGCTGGCCTCGCCGGCGATGGCGGCGCTGGCGATGGCCGTGGTGGGCACGCTGCTGCAGGTGCTGCTGGCGGCGGCGCCGGACTCGGCGCCGGTGCTGATCATCGGCACCATGCTCTGCGCGCTGGGCTACTTCGTTCTGAACGCGCAGCTCGTCACGGCCGTGGGGCGGCTCAAGCGCCGCGAGAGCCTGCTGCAGCTCAACGTGTTCGACAGCTTCGGCTGGGTGAGCGTGGCCTTCGCGGGCAGCGCCGCGATGGCCTCGCTGCTGTACCTGGTGTACCTGCAGTCGGGGCTGGGCGTGCTGGCGGCGATGGTGCCGATCCTGGGCATGCTGCTGGCGACGCTGCACTACTTCTTCCGCCAGCAGGAGGCCGCCGAGGCCGCCCGCGCCGCCAGCGCCGAAGCCGCCGAGCGCGAGCGCGAGCTGGCCGCGCGCCACGTGCGCGAGCTCGAGGCCAGCGAGCGCCGCTTCCACAGCGCCTTCACGCACGCCAGCATCGGCATGGCGCTGCTGGCCTTCGACGGCCGCATCCTGCAGGCCAACGAGGCGCTGCAGGCGCTGGTGGGCCGCGACCGCGATGCCCTCGTCGGCGCGCCGTTCCAGGGCCTGGCGCACGAGGCCGACCGCGGCGTGCTGGAAGAGCGGCTGGGCCTCGTCAACGAGCGCGAGTTCGAGGGCTTTGCGCTGGAGCTGCGCTGCCGCCACCGCGACGGGCATGCCGTGTGGGTGTCGGCCCACTGCAGCTTCTTCAGCGAGCCCGGCTCGAGCGCGCCGTGCCTGATCCTGCAGGTGCAGGACATCACCGCCCGGCGCCGCGCCGAGGAGGACCTGCACCACCTCGCCTTCCACGACAGCCTGACCGGCCTGCCCAACCGCCGCCGCTTCCACGAGCTGCTGGGCCACGCCGTCGCGGTGCACGCCGCGGCGGGCGACGCCGCCGACGCGCACACCGGCTACGCGGTGATGTTCCTGGACTTCGACCGCTTCAAGCTCATCAACGACAGCCTCGGCCACGACGCCGGCGACGCCTTTCTGGTGCAGGTGGCCCGGCGCATCGTCGACCACCTGCGGCCGCACGACGTGGTCGCGCGGCTGGGCGGCGACGAGTTCGCGGTGCTGGTGCGCCACGTCGACCAGGAGCGCGACGTGGTCATGCTGGCCGAGCGGCTGATGGAGGCGCGCAAGCGCCCCTTCGTCGTCGCCGGCACCGAGCTGATGACCAGCGCCAGCATCGGCATCACCTTCAGCGCCCTGGGCTACACCACCGCCGAGGCCGTGCTGCGCGATGCCGACACGGCCATGTACAAGGCCAAGGGCGCGGGCAAGGCGCGCTACGCGCTCTTCGATGCCAGCCTGCACACCGAGGTCGCCGACCGGTTGCGGCTGGAGGGCGAGCTGCGCCACGCCATCGACGACGGCCGCCTGTCGGTGGCCTACCAGCCGGTGTACGAGCTGCCCCGCGGCGGCCGCTCCGGCGGCGATGTCGGTGACAGCCTGCCGCCGCGGCTGGCGGGCTTCGAGGCGCTGGTGCGCTGGAACCACCCGCAGGACGGCACCATCGCGCCCGGCCGCTTCCTGCCCATCGCCGAAGAGGCGGGGCTGATGGTGCGCGTCACCGACTTCGTGCTGCACTGCGCCTGCCGGCAGCTCAAGGCCTGGCAGGCCAGCTCGCCCGAGCACGCGAACCTGACGATGAACGTCAACGTCTCCGGCCACGACATCGCGCACCCGGCGCTGGTGGCGCGGGTTTCGCGTGCGCTGGTCGAGTCGGGCCTGTCGCCGCGCCACCTGTGCATCGAGCTGACCGAGAACATCCTGATGTCGCGCGTCGAGGGTGCGCTGTCGACGCTGACCGAGCTGAAGAAGCTCGGCGTGCTGCTGGCGATCGACGACTTCGGCACCGGCTACTCGTCGCTGTCCCACCTGTCGACGCTGCCGCTGGACTGCCTGAAGATCGACCGCAGCTTCGTCGCCCGGCTGGATGCCGGAACGGCGGGTGACGCCGAGGAGGCCGTCGTGCGCTCCATCGTGCTGCTGGGCAGCAGCCTGGGCAAGGCCGTGGTGGCCGAGGGCATCGAGACGCCGGAGCAGCTGCAACGCCTGCGGCGGCTGGGCTGCCGCTACGGCCAGGGCTACCTGCTCGGTCGTCCGATGAAGCCGCACCAAGTATCCTCGGTGCTGGCGGCCGACCCGGTGACTTCGGCGCTGAGGGCCGCCACGTCGCCGATGCCATGGGCCAGCCCCACGATCCATTGAACGCCGCTGCGCTGCCATCCTGGCGGCGGGTGCACGCGTCGCTGATGCCCGACTACAACCGGCCCGCGAGCCGGGCGTGGTGGCTGGGCTTTGCGGCCGGCGCCGCCGTGCTGGCCTGGGCCGCGGTCGAGACCGCGCAGCTCGGCGCCGCGGTCGCGCTGCAGGCCGCGCTCGCGCTGGCGCTCGCGGTGGCCGCGGCGTTGTTCCCGGTTCGCGTGCCCGGCACGCGCCACAGCTATGCGGCCGGCGACATCGTCATCTTCCTGGCCCTGCTGGCGCTGGGGCCGGCACCGGCAGTGCTGGTGGCCGCGGGCGATGCCTTCGTCGGCTCGCTGCGCAGCAGCAAGCGCTGGACGAGCCGCCTGTTCAGCCCGGCCTCGGCGGCGCTGGCGATGGCCGTCTCGGGGCTGGGCCTGCAGGCCGTGCTCACCGGCACCACCGGGAGCGGCCAGGAAGGCGTGACGACGCTGATGGCCGCGACGATGGCCTTCTCGCTGGTGTACTTCGCGATCAACGTGTCGCTGGTGACCGGCGTGCTGCAGCTCAAGCGCGGCGAGCCGTTCCTGCAGCCGCGTGTGCTGCTGGTCGACCTGCGCTGGGTGGGCCTGGCCTACGCCGGCAGCGCCTCGGTGTCGGCGCTGATGTTCGTCACCTGGCGCAGCCACGGCATCGGCGCCCTGCTGGTGATGCTGCCGCTGCTGTCGCTGCTGGTGCTGACGCTGCACTTCTACTTCCGCCAGCAGGAGGCCGCCGAGCAGCTGAAGACGGCCCACGCCGAGGCCACCGCGCGCGAGGCCGCCAGCCGCGCCCGCGAGGCCGAGGCCGCGCAGGCGCACCTGGTGGCGCTGGAGTGCAGCGAGCGCCGCTTCCACAGCGCCTTCACGCACGCCAGCATCGGCATGGCGCTGCTCGGCTTCGACGGGCGCATCCTGCAGGCCAACCCGGCGCTGGGGCAGCTGGTGGGTCGGCCGTCCGAGGGCCTGGCGGGCACGCGCTTCGCCGAGCTCGTGCACCCCGACGAGCGCGGCGGCGTCGAGCGCGCGCTGGGCCTGGTGCCCGGCAGCGAGTTCCAGGCCTTCGCGCGCGAGCTGCGCTGCCAGCACGCCGGCGGCGGCAGTGTGTGGCTGGCGCTGCACGCCAGCTTCTTCACCGAGCCCGGCGCGGCCGAGCCTTGCCTGATCCTGCAGGCCCAGGACGTGAGCGCGCGCCGCGCCGCCGAGGCCGGGCTGCAGCACATGGCCTTCCACGACGCGCTGACCGGCCTGCCCAACCGGCGCCGCTTCATGGAATGCCTGGCCAGCGCGGTGGCGCGCCACAAGAGCGATGCGCGCCATGCCTGGGCGGTGATGTTCATCGACTTCGACCGCTTCAAGCTCGTCAACGACAGCCTGGGCCATGTCGCCGGCGACGAGCTGCTGCAGCAGCTGTCGCGCCGCGTGCAGGAGCGGCTGCGGCCCTCGGACACCGTGGCGCGCCTGGGCGGCGACGAGTTCGCGATCCTGGTGGAGAACCTCGAGCACGAGCGCGACGCCGTGCAGCTGGCCGAGCGGCTGATGGAGGCGCTGCGCACGCCGTTCCGCGTGGCCGGCGAGACGGTGACCAGCAGCGCCAGCATCGGCATCACCTTCAGCGCCTTCGGCTACGCCGACGCCGACGCCGTGCTGCGCGACGCCGACACCGCGATGTACCGCGCCAAGGCCGAGGGCAAGGCGCGCTACGCGGTGTTCGACAGCGCGCTGCACACCGCGGTGTCGCAGCGCCTGCGGCTGGAGGGCGAGCTGCGCGAGGCCGTGGCCGGCGGGCAGCTGTCGGTGGTGTACCAGCCGCTGTTCCACCTCGGCCCCGACCGGCGCGCACACCGGCTCGTGGGCTTCGAGGCGCTGCTGCGCTGGCGCCTGGCCGACGGCAGCCTGCGCGACCCCGAGCACTTCCTGCCCGTGGCCGAGGAGGCCGGGCTGATGCGCGCCGTCACCGACTTCGTGCTGCACTGCGCCTGCCGCCAGCTGCGGCAGTGGCAGCTCTCGGCGCCCGACCTCGCCGACATCGGGCTGTCGGTCAACCTCGGCGCGCAGGACTTGCGCCACGCCGACCTGGTGGCCCGCGTCTCGCGCGCGCTGGTGGAGTCGGGGCTGTCGCCAAGCCACCTGACGCTCGAATTGACCGAAGGCATCCTGATGGACACGCCGGCCCTGCCGGCCGGCCTGGCGCACGAGACGATGCAGGCCCTGCGCACGCTGGGCGTGCAGCTGGCGGTGGACGACTTCGGCACCGGTTACTCGAGCCTGTCGCGGCTGTCGCGGCTGCCCATCGACAGCCTGAAGATCGACCGCAGCTTCGTGCGCCAGCTGCAGGACGGCGCCGAGCCCGAGCAGGCTGCCGCCGTGGTGGCGGCCATCGTGCAGCTGGGCAGCACGCTGCGCAAGGCCGTGATGGCCGAGGGCATCGAGACCGCCGAGCAGGTGGAGCAGCTGCGCGGCCTGGGCTGCGAGCTCGGCCAGGGCTTCCACCTCGCGTCGCCGCTGGCCGCGGCCGACGCCAGCGACTGGCTGGCCGCGCGCGGGCAGCCGCTGCACTGAGCGGCTACCGCCGCGCGCGGTTCATCACCACCATGCCCAGCACGGCCAGCGCGCCGCCCAGCAGCAGCGAGGCGTTCAGCGACTCGCCCAGCATCAGCGTCGACGAGGCCACGCCGAACACCGGCACCAGGCTGATGTAGGCCGCCGCGCCCCCGGCGCCCAGCGCCGCGACGCCGTCGAAGTACCAGGCGTAGGCCAGCACCGTGGCGCCGGCCGCCAGGAACAGCATCGCCGCCCACACCGCCGGCGGCGCCGACAGCGGCTCGGCCAGGCGCGCCGGGCCCTCCACCACCAGCGCCGCCACGAACAGCAGCAGCGTGCCCGAGGCCGCGGTGGTGGTGGTGGTGGTAAGCGTGTCGATGCCGGCCAGCAGCCGCCGGCCCATCAGCGTGTAGCCCACCCAGCAGGCCACGCAGCCCAGCAGCAGCCACTCGCCCACGCCCAGGGCGCCGGCGAACAGCCGCCACGGCTCGCCGCGCGTGAGCACGATGCTGGCGCCCAGCGCGGCCAGCGCCATGCCGGCGCCGATGGCCGGCGTCAGGCGCTCGCGGAACAGCCACGCGGCGATCAGCGTCGTGAACACCGGGTTGACGGTGACGATCAGCGCGGCGCGGCTGGCCGGCACGTGCTGCAGGCCGGCCATGAAGAAGGCCGTGTAGCCGAACACGCCCACGGCGCCGGCGGCGGCCAGGCCCAGGCGCTGCCGCAGGCTCAGCGCCGCCAGCGGCGCCCAGCCCCGGCGCGCCAGCCGCCACCACAGCGCGAACAGCACCATCGCCAGCGCAAAGCGCCACGCGCCGCCGGCCAGCGGCGGCAGCGACTGCGCGAGCACGCGCCCGGCCGGCCACGAGGCGCCCCACAGCGCCGCCATGCCGACCAGCTTGAGGTGCACGCCGGCGCTGCCGGCGGCGTGCGCTGGCTTCAGCGGATCAGCAGCACGGGCGTGCCGCAGTGCGCCAGCACCTTGGTGGCCACCGAACCCAGCACCAGGTTGGTCAGCGTGCCATGGCCGTGCGAGCCCATCATGACGAGGTCGTAGCCGCCCTTGGTGGCCATCTCAGCGATGACGTCGGCGGCCGGGCCCACCTTGCTGGTGTAGTCGGCCTTGATGCCCTGCTTGCCGAAGAAGCTGCGGATGGGCTTGAAGACCTTCTCGGACCCTTCTTCGTAATAGCTCTTCAGCGTGGCCTTGTCGATCACCGCGGCGGCCCGCGGCGGCACGGCGGCCACCGCGGTGAGCAGCGTGTACTGGTGCTGCGGGCCGAGCCATTCGTCGTGGGCGGCCAGGTAGGCCAGCATGCGTTTGGTGAACGAACTGCCGTCGACGGCGACGAGGATCTTCATGGTCTTGTGCTCCTGCTGCAGGGCCCTGGGTGCGCCCCGGAACCCAAGTGTCGCACCCCGATGGCACGCGGCGGCTTGATGCGGCTCAGACCTCGATCGTCTTCAGCGGCTCGAAGCCGGCGTCCTCGCCCTTCTTCGCCAGGCCGCGCGCCTGGCTCACCACGCGCGTGGGCGCGCGGCCAGCGCGTGGCACGGTGTAGTCGTGGCGGCAGTGCAGGTGGCCGTGCAGCCACAGGTCGGCGCGCGGGATCAGGTCGTCGTCGGCGTTGCAGAAGCTGGCGGTGCCGGGCTGCGGGCCGTAGCGCGGATCGGCGCTCTTCAGGCTGGGCGCGAAGTGCGTGACGACCACGGTGCGGTCGGCGCCGCCGCTGCCGCCGAGCAGCCGCTCCAGCCAGTCGCGGCAGGCCAGGCCCTCGGTGCGCACCGCGGCGGCGTCGAAGGGCTGGCCGTGGCGCGTGGCGCGCATCACGCGCTGGAAGTAGGCGGCGGCGCGCTCGGCGCGGTCGCGGCCGGCGGCGCCGAAGAGGCCGAAGTCGCTCCAGCGCGTGGTGCCGAGCAGGCGCACGCGGCGGCCGTCGGCGGCCGTGTGCAGGTGGCTCTGTCGCTCGAGGTAGATGAAGCCCAGGCCCTCGATGAAGCGGCGCAGATCGGTGGCGGCCTCGTCGACGTCGCGGCCGTCGTACTCGTGGTTGCCGGCCACCACCACCACCGGCACCGGCCAGCCGCGGAAGCGCTCGTAGCCTGTCCAGCCGCTGTCGATGTCGCCGGCCAGCACCAGCAGCTCGGCGCCGGGCGCGGGTTCGGGGTCGAAGGACTCGGTCTCGAGGTGGAGGTCGGACAACAGCTGCAGCTTCACCCGGCCGATGCTGCCACGCCGGCCGGGCCCGCCGGCGACGGAAGCCACTGCACCCACGCGCCGTGCGGGTGGGCTTCGGCGAGCAGCCGGTCGTCGCCGCCCGGCCAGGTGGTGCAGCGCAGCGTCACGCGCAGGTCGGGCCGGGGCGGCTCGAAGCGCAGCCAGGCCAGCGGCGTGTGGGCCGTGGCTGCGGCGCCCGCTGCCTGCATCTGCGCCGTGATCGCGGCCTGCTCGTCGGCGGCGATGTACTGCCAGACCACCGAGTGCATCAGCACGAAGGCCTCGCCCGGCCGGCGCGTGGCCAGTTGCTCGCGCACGAAGTCGCCGGCACGCCGCGCCTGCACCGCGCCGCCCGTGGCCAGCTGCGGCCGCACGACGGCCACCGCAGCACGCAGGCGCGCCAGGCGCTCGGCCTGGTCGGCCCAGATGAAGGAGGCCAGGCGCCCGTCTTCGCCGGGCTGCGCCAGGTCCACCGGCGTGGCGTCGCAACCGGCACGGCGCACGATGTGCAGCGGCGCGTCGACCGGGGGCGCTTCACCGCGCCACTCGGCGCGCAGCGCCAGCGCCGCGGCCTTGTCGCCCCAGGCCCAGCCGCCGTTCGACGGCGCGTGGCGGTAGTGGTCGCACCAGAGGTTCAGGCCCGCCGAGGCGCCGATCTCGGCCAGGTGCAGCGGCCGGCGCAGCACCGCGGCCACGTGCAGCAGGCCGGGCAGCAGCGCGGCGCTGCGCAGCACCTCGTTGGTCTGCGGCGGGCGCGACAGCGCGGCCAGCAGGTGCGCGCGCTCGGTGTGCCAGGCGTGGGCGATGGCCTCGCGCAGCGGGGCGTCGGCGAGCGCGGCGGCTGGCGGCCACAGCGATGCCCAGGGTTCGCGGCCGAGCAGCGCCAGATGGTGCAGGCCGCCCAGCCAGCGCAGCGACACGGCCGCGGCCAGCGGATCGGTGTCGATGCCGGCCAGCGTGGCCAGCGCGTCTGGCTCGCCGGCCAGCCACCCGCGCGACAAGGCCAGCACACGCGCCGAAAACGGCGACGCGCCTTGCGTGCACCACCCGACCTGCTGGTCGAAGGCGGCGAGCAGGCGTGTCGCGGCGGCGTCGCTCAAGCCGGTCAACCGCGGGGCGTCAGAGCTTCTCGAGCCGCGCCTCGATCTGCGCCTTGGTGGCCGGCAGCGCGGCCGGCAGCTTGCTCTCGAGCTGCTTGAACAGCTCGGTGTGCAGCGTCAGCTCCTGCTGCCACGCGGCCTTGTCGATGCCGATGACGCTGGCGTACTGCTCGCGGCTGAAGGCCAGGCCGTCCCAGCGCAGGTCTTCATAACGCGGGCTGACGCCGAACACGTTGTCGGCGCCCTGGGCCGTGCCTTCGGCGCGGCCCACCATCCACTCCAGCACGCGCATGTTCTCGCCGTAGCCGGGCCAGACGAACTTGCCGTCGGCGCCCTTTCGGAACCAGTTGACGCAGTAGATCTTCGGCAGCTTGGCACCCGTCTTTCCCGACTCAGCGGCCAGCTTCTCGCCCATGGCCAGCCAGTGCTGCACGTAGTCGGCCATGTGGTAGCCCACGAAGGGCAGCATCGCAAACGGGTCGCGGCGCACGGCGCCGTTGCCGCCGGCCATGGCGGCCGTCGTCTCGCTGCCCATGGTGGCGGCCATGTACACGCCCTCGACCCAGGTGCGCGCTTCGGTGACCAACGGCACCGTGGTGCTGCGGCGGCCGCCGAAGATGAACGCGTCGATCGCCACGCCGGCCGGGTTGTCCCACTCGGGGTCGAGCACCGGGTTGGCGGTGGCGGCCACAGTGAAGCGCGCGTTGGGGTGCGCCGCCTTGGCGCCGGTTTCCTTGGCGATGGCCGGGGTCCAGTCGCGGCCCTGCCAGTCGATCAGGTGCGCCGGGGGCGTGTCGGTCATGCCTTCCCACCACACGTCGCCATCGTCGGTGAGCGCGACGTTGGTGAAGATGGTGTCGGTCTTCAGCGACGCCATGCAGTT
>JAIXTY010000026.1 GCA_027483705.1 Rubrivivax sp. | reverse complement strand
GCGTGCGCGAGAGCTGCTGCTCCAGCCACGCCAGCTGCACGGCGGCGGCGTGCAGCAGGGCGTCGCGCCGGGGACGCTGATCCCGCAGCGTGGGCGAGACGCTCAGGCGCACCACGCCGCGCTCCCAGCGCAGTTCCACGCCTTCCAGCGTGGCGGGCCAGGCCTCGGCCGCCGGCGTCGGCGGCACCTCGCCACCGCCCAGCACGCGCGCGATCTCGGCGCGCAGGGCGGCGGCGCGGTCGCCGAAACCGGCCTGCACCTCGGGCAGGCTGCGGGCCGAGTTCAGCGTGGACTGCGTCTCCTGCAGCAGATGGCGCCACGGGCCGGTGCAGCGGCCGGCCTGTGCCTGGCACAGCACCTGCCGGATCCACAGGCCCAGCGTGCGCGTGCGGGCGCCGTGGGCGGCCTGGGCCTCCGGGCTGAGCGAAGACCAGTTGATCGTGCCCTCGGCGAGCTCGCCCATCCCCTGGCCGCACCAGGAGCCGGGTGGCGGCTGGCCCAGCGCCTCGCAGAGCTTCCACAGCACCATCGCGCGCCCGGCGTGCACGAAGTCGGCGAGCTGCGCGTCCTTGAAGTCGGTGAAGCCGCCGGGCCGGTTGAGCTTGATGCGGAACATGCAGGGCTTCGGGTCGGCCTTCGGCGGCGCCAGCATCTCGCACGGGTCCAGCTCCGTGGCCGAGCGCCGGGTCTCGCGCGAAATGGAGGCTCCGATGCCGGCCTCGATGGCGCTGTAGGCGTCCTTCAGCGAGACGGCCTGGAAGATGCTCGAACCCGGCAAGGGGCTGACCGCGGTGTCCGAGACGTCAAAGCCCAGAAGCACCGCGTAGTCACCGGGCCGGGCTGCGCCTGGAGTGGCCGGGGGCTCCGGCGGGGCCTTCTCGGGCTTGTCACGCTCGTCGATGAAGGCGCGCACCGGAAAGTTGTCGAGCATGCCGCCGTCGATGAAGCGCTGGCCGTCGATGAACGTGGGCGTGAACAGCAGCGGGTAGCTCAGGCTCGCGCGCACGGCCACGGCCAGGTCGCCCCGCGTCAGGCGCCGGGTCGCGGCGTTGGTCACGCTGGTGGCGCTGGCCACGAAGGGCACGTACAGGTCGTCGAAGCAGCCCTCCGACACCGCGCTGGCCGCCAGCAGGTACTTGCTCAGTTCGGCCGTCAGGTTCTGGCCGGAGCGCAGGCCCAGCTGGTAGGTGCGCGGCAGCGCGCCCTGGCCCTCGCCCAGGCCCCACGACGTGAGCTGGTTGAGCGTGAGCGAGCGCACCTTCGGCACGTCGGTGAACATGGTGCGCCAGTCGATCTGGTTGAACACGTCGGTGGCGCGCGAGTCCGCGGACGGCTGGGCCTCGAGGAAGCGGTTGAACAGGTGGTCCGGCGGGTAGCCCGCGGCGTAGAAGGCGCCGATGACCGCGCCCATGCTGGTGCCCGCGACTCGGTCGACGCGGATGCCGATCTCGTCCAGCGCCTGCAGCGCGCCCACGAACGCGAGGCCCTTGGACACGCCGCCGCTGAGCACCAGGCCCACGCGCCGCTCTTCGAGCGCCTGGCGCTGGCAGCCGGTTGCGGCATCGAGGTACTGCCGGTACAGGTGCAGGTGGGTCTGGGGCCGCAACGACGGGCCCCGCGGCGCGCCGATGCGGGGCCGGAAATCGAGCACCGTCTCGTCGAAGGCTTGGCCCACGCCCGGCGCGGCCGGCGCGGGCGCGCGGGGCGCACCCGATGCGCCGGCGGCACCGATCGCCAGCAGGGCCAGCCCGGCCACGAGCGCCGCGTGTCGGTTGATCGCGCGCATCGTGCACCTCCTGCGATGCCCAGGGCGGGGTCACCCTGGCGAGGCGCGACTCTGGGCGCGCACGGCGGCGCCGGCATCGGCAAGCGGTATGAACCGGCGGCGCGCCTCGTACGGCCTGCGTAGGCGCTTTGGCTACTCGATGTCCAGCGGCGGCCGCCAGTGCGCCATCGGCACGACACGCCAACGCCTGGCCAGCAGGCACACCAGCAGCGCGCCCGCGGCAAAGGCCATCACGTGGGCCAGTGCCGGCAGCCAGTCGCCGCCATAGGCGCCGAACAGCGAGGCGCGGAACGCGCGCACCACCCAGGTCAGCGGCAGGTAGGGGTGGATGGCCTGGAAGGCCTCGTCGCTGAGTTCGATGGGCAGCAGCGCGCCCGCCGCCGACACCTGCACGATCAGCAGCAGCACCGCCACCACCTTGCCGAGGTCGCCGATCAGCCGCACCAGCGCAAACACGAGCAGCAGGAAGGTCGTCGATGCCGTCAGCAGCGTCAGCACGAAGGGCCCCGGGCGCGGCACCGGCACGTGCAGCACGCCCACCAGCATCGCCAGCATCAGCAGCGCCTGCAGCACCACCACGGCCAGCGGCACGGCCAGCTTGCCGGCCAGCTGCGCGCTGTGCGGCAAGGCCGCCACCGGCTCGGCCAGGCGGCGCCAGTGCATCAGGAAGGCCGTCATCACCGCGCCCACCCACAGCGCCAGCGGCACGAAGTTCGGCGTCAGCGCCGTGCCGTTGTTGGGCACCGGCGCGATGACGTCCAGCACCGGCTCGACGCTGGCCGCCAGGCCACGGGCGCTGCCGCCGGGGCTGTCCACCATCACCGGCAGGCTGCGGCGCACCAGCTCCAGCCCGGTGTCCAGCCGGCCGGCGCCGTCGCTCAGCTTCAGCAGGCCGCCCTGCAGCGCCTCGTGGCCGGCCGAGAGCTGGCGCAGGCCGGTGGCCAGCGTGTCGCTGCCGCGCGCCAGCTCGCGCGAGCCGTCGACGAAGCTGTCCAGGCGCTGGTCTTCGGGCAGGCGCTGGCCCAGCTGCGCCAGCGCCTGCCCGGCCCGCTGCGTGCCGTCCACGAGGCTGGCCACGGCCTCGTCGGCGCGCTGCGCACCGGCCAGCAGCCGGCCGCTGCCCTCGCGCGCGGTGTCGAGGCCGGCGCCGAGCTGCCGCGCGCCGTCTTCGATGGGCTCCAGGCCCTCCTGCAGCCGCCCGCCGAAGAGCGGCACGTCGTCCAGCGCGCCACGGTAGGTGGCCAGGCCCTCGCCGAGCCGTCCGCCGCCGGCCGAGAGGGCGTCCAGGCCCAGGCCCAGCTCGCGCTGGCCGTCGACCAGCTGCCGCATGCCGGTGCGCAGCGCCTGCAGCTCGGCGTCGCTGGGGCGGCGCGACTCCAGGCCGCGCAGCAGCGGGCCCACCTGGCGCACGCCACCGGCCAGCTGCGGCGCCGCCTCGGCCAGCTGCGCCGCCCCGCCCCGCAGGCGCTGGGCCGCCTCGGCGGCGCCGGCGCTGCCCTGGGCCAGCTGCACGCCGCCGTCACCGGCCTTGCGCAGGCCCTGCGAGAGTTCGCCGGCGCCCTGGTGCAGGTCGGCCAGGGCCATGTGCAGCGTCTGCAGGTTGCGCTGCGAGCCCGCGGCGGTGCTGAGCACGAGCTCCCAGCGCGCCTCGCCGAGCATGGTGTTGACGCGTTGCGCCACCTCGGGCGCGAAGCGCCGCGCCAGGCCGGCGGCGCTGTAGTTGTTGCCCTCGCTGGTGGTGATGGTGAGCTTGGCGGCGCCCTCGCGCTCGCCCGGCACGGCCTGGCGGCTGAAGTCGGCCGGGATCTCCATCACGAAGGCCAGGCGGCCATCGCGCACGTCGCGCCGCGCGGCCTCGGCATCGGTGTAGCGGCGGTAGCTGAACTGGCCGTGGCGCTCGATGGCCTCGAGCACCTCGTTGCCGAGGTTGAGCTCGCGGTCGCGGTAGCGGGCGCCGGCATCGGCGTTCACCAGGCCCGCGGGCAGTGCGCGCGTGTGCGACGCCGGGTCCCACACGGCGTAGAGGTAGATCAGCGCATACAGCGCCGGCACAAACAGCAGGCCCACGCACGCAGCGGCGAGCTTGGGATGCTGGCGCAGAAGCAGCCACTCCAGCCGCAAGACCGCTGCTGCGCTTGCCCACCACTGCATCGACGGGTTCCTTCGCCGGGGGATCGGCCCCCCGCGCGGGCCATTCTGCGACGTTCTTCGAGGCGACGTCGTTGCCGGTGGTCACCGCGGCTTCGGCGCCGCCGCCCGTAGACTTCCGCGCCAGGGAGACTTCATCCAAGCGGCCGGCCCACGATGCTGACCACCGATTCCGTGCTGGCGCTGGCGCCGGACGACGCCTCGGCCAAGGCGGCGCGCGGCCTCGTCTCGGCCTCGAAGTGGCCGCTGCGCGGCGCCGACGAGCACGCCGTCTGGGGCGAATGCCAGGGCAGCGGCAGCAAGCCCTACCAGACGCAGGTGGACCTCGCCGGCCCGGCCTTCCGCTGCACCTGCCCGAGCCGCAAATTCCCGTGCAAGCACGGCCTGGCGCTGCTGCTGATGAAGGTGTCCGACGGCGCCGCCTTTGCCGGCGGCCCGCCCCCGCCGTGGGTGGTGGAGTGGCTGGCCTCGCGCGCCGAGAAGGCGCAGAAGCAGGAAGCCCGCGCCGCCGCCGCCACCGAGGCCCCGGCCGACCCCGAAGCCGCCGCGCGCCGCGAGGCGCAGCGCTGGCAGCGCATCGAGGCCGCCGGCGGCGACCTGGCGCGTTGGCTGGCCGACCAGGTGAGCGCCGGCCTCGGCGCACTCAACCCGGCCAGCGCCTCGGCCTGGCAGACGATGGCGGCGCGGCTCGTGGACGCCCAGGCCCCGGGGCTGGCACAGCGGGTGCGCGACGCGGCCGCGCGCATCGGCGATGCCCCCGAGCACACGCTCGCCCGCCTAGGCCTGCTGCAGCTGGCCTGCGAGGGCCTGGCGCGCCGCGGCAGCCTGCCCGCGGCCGAGCAGGCCGACCTGCGCACGCTGCTCGGCTGGCCGCTGGACCGCGCCGACGTGCAGGCCCACGGCACGCCGCTGGCCGACCGCTGGTGCGTGCTGGCGGTGGTGCAAGATGAGCGCGAGCCCAAGCTCACCGAGCGCCGCGTCTGGCTGCACGGCCACGGCAGCGGCCGCCGCGCGCTGCTGCTGGAGCACGCCTTTGCCGGCAAGGGCTTCGAGCAGGGCTGGGTGGCCGGCGTCGATGTCGACGCCACGCTGGTGTTCTACCCCTCGGCCGCGCCGCTGCGCGCGCTGTGCGAGGCGCCGGCCGTGGTGGGTGTGGCTGCGCTACCAAACTCACAAGATGAGTGGCAGTTGATGGCCGAGCGGGTGGCTGCCAACCCGTTCGTGCCGCTGCACCCCGTGATCTGGCGCGACGCCGTGCTGGTGCAGGCGGGTGGCTGGCTGGCCGTGGCCGGTGGGCGGGCGCTGCCGCTGGCGATCAGCGACGACGACGCCTGGGCGCTGCAGGCGCGCCACGGCGGCCAGCCGCTGCAGCTGGCCGGCGAATGGGACGGCCGCCGCTACACACCGATCACGGCCTGGGGCGCGCCGGGCCAGCCGCCGCTGTGGCAACGGGGCGCGGCATGAGCACGGGGCACCGCCCATGAGCGCCTGGTCGCCCCTGCTGCCCCCGGCCTTGGTGGGCACCGAGCGGCACACCGGCGCGTGGCCGCCGGTCGGTGGCTGGCCGCCAGAGGTGGCCGCACTGGTGAACGACGCCGCGGCCACCCCGGCGCGCGCCGAAGCGCTGCTGCGCGCCGCCGCCGTGCTGGCGGTGACGCAGGCCGCCAGCGAGTTCGGCCGACCCTGGACCAGCGCCCTCCCCGCACCCGCCGCAACCGACCCCAGCCCCGCCGCGCCGACCGACGCGCTGCTGGGCGGGCTGCTGCATGAAGGCCCACCCCGCGTGCAGCACGAGCTGCTGGCCGTGTGGGCGGCGCGCGGCCAGCGCCTGCCCGAGGCCTGGCTGCCGGCGGCGCTGGAGCTGGGCCGCCGCAGCATCGCGATGCGCGCGCCGGTGGCTGCCGTGCTAGGCACCCGCGGCCACTGGCTCGCCGCGCAGCGCGACGACTGGCGCTGGGCCGTCGGCAACGACCAGGCCGCCGACGAGGTCCGCTGGGCCGACGGCACGCTGGAGCAGCGCAGCGTGTTGCTGCGCCACGAACGCAGCCGCGCACCCGCCGCCGCCCGTGAGCGCCTGGCTGCCGCCTTGCCCGAGCTGCCGGCCAACGAACGCGCCGAGCTGGTGGGTGCTCTCGCCACCGGCCTGAGCGGCGACGACGAGCCGCTGCTCGAATCATTGCTGCAGGACCGCAGCCGCGAGGTGCGTCAGGCTGCGGCCACGCTGCTGCAGCGCCTGCCCGCCAGCGCCTTCGTGGCCCGGGCCGTGGCGCGCGTGGAGCCGCTGCTGCGGCACGAGCGGGTGCTGCTGCGCCAGCGTTGGCTCATCGAGCCGCCGGCCGAAGTGGGCACCACCGATCCACCGCGCCCCAAGCACGAGGCCCTGGGCGAACGCGCGTGGTGGCTGTACGTGGCCGCGCGCCAGGTGCCACTGGCCTGGTGGCCGCGCCACACGGGCCTGGAGCCTGGCGAGCTGCTGGCCTGGGCCGCCGACACCGACTGGGCCGAGGCGCTGCACCGCGCCTGGCGCGATGCGCTCTTCGCGGCACCCGAGCCGGCGTGGAGTGCCGCCTTCCTGCGCCACTGGCCGCGCGGCGCCGGCCCCGATGGCCGCGCCAGCGTGCTGGCCCTGTTGCCGCTGGCCGAGCGCGAGGCGCACTGGCTGCGCCTGCTCGAGCGCGACGGCGAGCTGCCCGATGCGCTGCTGGCCCAGCTGGGCCCGGGCTGCCCACCGCCACAGCACCTGTCGCTGCCGCTGTCGCAGCGCCTGGCCGCGGCCGTGCGCCAGCGGGTGGCCAGCGGCCCGATCACGCAGCAGTGGCCGCTGCGCGAGGCGCTGCCCGACATCGCCGGCCTGCTGCACCCGCAGGCCCTTCGCGCACTGCACGAACTGCCCAGCCACCCCGACGACCCGCCCGCCGTGGGCGCGCTGCTGCGCAGCGTGCAACGCATCGCGACCGCCCGCGCGCGGCTGCACGCCCCCGATTCCGCCTGAACGAAGGACCGATCCATGAGCACCGTGATGCGCCAACACGCCGAGCAGCAGTTCGCCGAGGAACTGGCCGAGCTCGCGAAGCACGACACGCGGGCACGTCCCGCGAACTGGCGGCTCTCGCCCTGGGCCGTGCTGCGCTACCTGATGGGCGGCCGGCTCGACAACGGCTTCGAGGTCACGCCCAAGTACATCGGCAGCGAACGCCTGATGGAAGTGGCGGTGGCCACGCTGGCCACCGACCGCGCGCTGCTGCTCTACGGCGTGCCTGGCACGGCCAAGAGCTGGGTGAGCGAACACCTCGCGGCGGCCATCAGCGGCACCTCCACGCTGCTGGTGCAGGGCACCGCCGGCACCAGCGAGGAGCAGCTGCGCTACGGCTGGAACTATGCGCAGTTGCTGGCCCACGGGCCGTCAGAAGCCGCACTGGTGCCGAGCCCCTTGATGCAGGCCATGCGCCAGGGCCGCATCGCGCGGGTGGAGGAGCTCACGCGCATCCCGGCCGACGTGCAGGACTCGCTGATCACGGTGCTGTCGGAGAAGACGCTGCCCATCCCCGAGCTCGGCAGCGAGGTGCAGGCGGTGGCGGGCTTCTCGGTCATCGCCACCGCCAACAACCGCGACAAGGGCGTGAACGAACTTTCCGCGGCGCTGAAGCGGCGCTTCAACACCGTGGTGCTGCCGGTGCCGGCGAGCGAAGACGACGAGGTGGCCATCGTCACCCGCCGCGTAGGCGAGATGAGCCGCGCGCTGCAGCTGCCGGCCGAGCCGCCGGCGCTGAAGGAGGTGCGGCGCATCGTGCAGATCTTCCGCGAGCTGCGCAACGGCCGCACCGAAGACGGCAAGACGCAGATCAAGTCGCCGAGCGCCACGCTGTCCACCGCCGAGGCCATCTCGGTCATCAACAGCGGCCTGGCGCTGGCCGGCCACTTCGGCGACGGCGTCCTGCGCCCGCGCGACATGGCCTCGGGCCTGGTGGGCGCGGTGGTGAAGGACCCGGTACAGGACACCGTGGTCTGGAACGAGTACCTCGAGACGGTGGTGAAGGAACGCAGCGAGTGGAAGGACCTGTACCGCGCCTGCCGCGAGGCGCTGTGATCGGGTGGCGATGAGCGAACTGCGCCTCTTCGGCATCCGCCACCACGGCCCGGGCTGCGCGCGCAGCCTGCGAGCCGCGTTCGACGCCTGGGCGCCGACGCGGGTGCTGGTGGAAGGCCCGCCCGAGGCCGACGCGCTGCTGCACCACGTGCCGGCGCTGGTGCCGCCGGTGGCGGTGCTCAGCCACGCGGCCGACGAGCCCCGACGCGCCGTGTACAACCCTTTCGCGCGCTTCTCGCCCGAGTGGCAGGCGCTGGCCTGGGCGGCCGAACACGGCGTGGCGCTGCAGTTCATCGACCTGCCGCAGGCCCACCGGCTGGCGCTGCCGGACGAGGCCGAAGCAGCCGACCAAGACGACGCCGGCGACACGCCGCGCGCCGACCCGCTGGGCGCGCTGGCCCAGGCCGCCGGCTTCGAGGACGGCGAAGCCTGGTGGAACCAGCAGGTCGAGGAGCGCGAAGACGCGGCCGGCCTCTTCGATGCCATCGCCGAGGCCATGGTGGCGCTGCGCGGTGCCGAGCCTGCGTCGAACGATTCCGCCGAGCCCGCCGGCGCACCCACCATCGACGCCCTGCGCGAAGCCCACATGCGCCAGTGCCTGCGCGCCGCGCGGCGCGAGGGCGCCGAACGCATCGCCGTGGTCTGCGGCGCGTGGCACCTGCCGGCGCTGCAGCTCGACGCACCCGGCACCCCCACCGCCAAGGCCGACACGGCCCTGCTGAAGGGCTGCCCCAAGCGCAAGGTGTCCGCCACCTGGGTGCCGTGGACCTACCGCCACCTGGCGCGGGCCAGCGGCTATGGCGCCGGTGTGCGATCGCCCGGCTGGTACGAGCACCTCTGGGTCACCGGCGGCGCGCAAGGCCGCGAGCGCGCCGCCGGCTGGCTCGCGCGCGTGGCCACGCTGATGCGCGAGCGCGACCTCGACTGCTCCAGCGGCCACCTGATCGAGGCCACGCGCCTGGCCGAGAGCCTGGCCGCGATGCGCGGCCGCGCGGCGCCGGGCCTGGACGAACTGACCGAGGCCACGCGCGCCGTGCTGACGATGGGCGACGACACCGTGCTGGCCTTCGTGCGCGACGCGCTCGTGGTGGGCGACCGCCTCGGCGAGGTGCCGCCCGACGTGCCCACCGTGCCGCTGCAGCGCGACCTCGAGTCGCAGCAGAAGACGCTGCGCCTCAAGCCCGAGGCGCTGCAGAAGACGCTCGATCTCGACCTTCGCCAACCCGGCGATCTGGCCCGCAGCCGGCTGCTGCACCGCCTGGCGCTGCTGGGCGTGGCCTGGGGCCAGCTGGCCAAGGTGGGCCGCAGCGCGCGTGGCAGCTTCCACGAGGTCTGGCAGCTGCAATGGCAGCCCGAGTTCGCGCTGCGCCTCATCGAGGCCAGCCGCTGGGGCCAGACGGTGGAGCACGCGGCCACCGCCTGCGTGGCCGAGCGCTGCCCGACGCTGCCGGGGCTGCCCGAACTCTCCAAGTGTGTGGACGATGCGCTGCTGGCCGATCTGCCCGACGCCGTGCAGGCCGCCACGTACGCGCTGCAGGACCGCGCCGCGCTCAGCGGCGACGTGCCGCAGCTGCTGGCCGCGCTGCCGGCGCTGGCCAACGTGTTCCGCTACGGCAACGTGCGCCAGACCGACGCCACGCTCGTGGCCGCGGTGCTGGACGGCCTGGTGCTGCGCGCCGCCATCGGGCTGCCGCTGGCCGCGCAGGCGCTGGACGACGACGCCGCCGGCGCGCTGCGCGAGCACGTGCTGGCGGCGCACGCGGCGCTGCGCCTGCGCAGCACGCCGGAGGGCCACGCACCGCAGGCCGCCTGGCAGCAGGCGCTGCAGCAGCTGGCCGACAGCACGCTGGCCCACCCGCTGCTGCAGGGCCTGGCGTTGCGGCTGCTGCTCGACGACGGCCTGCGCGACAACAGCGCGGCGGCGCTGGCGATGTCGCTGCACCTCTCGGCCGGCAGCGATGCCGCCGCGGCAGCCGCCTGGCTGGACGGCTTTCTCAACCGCAACGCCACGCTGCTGCTGCACGACGCCACCGTGTGGCCCTTGCTCGACGCCTGGCTCGCGGGCCTGGGCGAAGAGCACTTCATCCGCGTGCTGCCGCTGTTGCGGCGCACCTTCTCGGCCTTCGGCCCCGGCGAGCGGCGCGACCTGGCCGCGCGGGCGCGCCAGGGCGTGCAGGCCGCGGCCCCCACCGCCGCGGCGGCGGTGGACTGGCCCGCCGACAAGGCCGCACTGCCGCTGCCCTGGCTGCGGCGCTGGCTGGGTGTGCCGGCATGACGCCCGACCTGATGGACCCCGACGACAGCCCCCGCGTCGACGACGCCACGCGGCTGCGCCGCTGGCGCCTGGTGCTCGGCGCCGAGGCCGAGGCCGCCTGCGGCGCGCCACTGGGCGCCGAGGCCGACATCGACCAGGCCCTGGCCGCGCTCTACGAGACCGACGCCGGTGGCGGCCTGGGCACCGACCGGCGCGGCGGCCGCGGCGCCTCGCGCCCCGGCGTGGCGCGCTGGCTGGGCGACATCCGGCGCTACTTTCCGAGCTCGGTGGTGCAGGTGATGCAGCGCGACGCGCTGGAGCGCCTGAACCTGCGCGACATGCTGCTGCAGCCCGAGATGCTGGAGGCCGCGCAGCCCGACGTGCACCTCGTGGCGCAGCTGGTGGCGCTGGGCAGCGTGATCCCGGCGAAGACCAGGGACACCGCACGTGCCGTGGTACGCCGCGTGGTGGAGCAGCTGATGCAGCGCCTGGACGAGCCGCTGCGGAGCGCCGTCACCGGCGCGCTCGACCGCAGCCAGCGCAACCGCCGCCCGCGCCATGCCGAGATCGACTGGCACCGCACCATTCGCGCCAACCTGCGCCACTGGCAGCCCGAGTACCGCACCGTGGTGCCGCAGGTGCTGCACGGCTATGGCCGCAAGGCACGCCGGCCGCAGCGCGAGGTGGTGCTGTGCATCGACCAGAGCGGCTCGATGGCGCACTCGGTGGTCTACGCCAGCATCTGCGGCGCGGTGATGGCCAGCCTGCCGGCGGTGAGCACGAAGCTGGTGGTCTTCGACACCGCGGTGGTGGACTTGTCCGACAAGCTCGACGACCCGGTGGAGTTGCTCTTCGGCGTGCAGCTCGGCGGCGGCACCGACATCAACGGCGCCGTGGGCTACTGCCAGACGCTGGTGCGCGAGCCGCGCAACACCATCCTCGTGTTGATCTCCGACCTGTACGAAGGCGGTGTGGCGCCGCAGCTGCTGCGCCGCGCGGCGGAGCTGGTGGAAAGCGGGGTGCAGTTCATCACGCTGCTGGCGCTGTCGGACGAAGGCGCGCCGGCCTACGACCGTGATTTGGCCGCGCAGCTGGCCGCCCTGGGTGTGCCGAGCTTTGCCTGCACGCCGGATGCCTTTCCGGCGCTGATGGCCGCAGCCATCCGGCGCGAAGACGTGAACGCCTGGGCCGCCGGGCGCGGGCTGGTGGCCACGCGGGGCGCTTGAGCGCGCGCCTCAGGGCTGGCGCACCACCACCGCCGGCGCCGTGCGGGCCGTGTGCGTCCAGGCCATGCCGGGCACGGCTTCGATGTTCCAGTCGGTGGGCTTCTCGTCGGCGCAGAAGGCCGCGCCCACGATCTGGTGCTTGAAGCGCGTGCGTTCGAAGTGGTAGACCACTTCGCCCGGATCGGCCCGCAGCAGGCAGGCGGCGCTGGCCTTGCGCTGGGTGTTGATGGCGTGCACGAGCAGGCGGTCGGTGGTGCGGCCGGACTCGTCGAAGCTGACGCTCGCCAGTGTCGCGTGGACCTTCTGGCGCTGGGCGCGCAACACGGGGTCGGCCAGTTCCTCCACCAGCGGCATCAGGGCGCCCCGCAAGCCCTGGATCATGAAGCGCCGGTAGCGCTCGTCGGCCCACCAGCGGATGAGTTCGGCGTCCTCGAGCGCCGGCGCCGCGGGAGCCATCACCTGCGTGACCCACTCGCCCCGATCGGCGCCTGACTTGTCGATGAGCAACGCTGCCACGTTCACGTACATCCGGTCCTGCAGGCCGGCGTAGATGGGCCACACACGGATGTAGAGCGCTGCCTCGTGCGCCGAGCCACGGGCACGGTCGATCAGGTGCTGGTTCGGCGCCGGGGGCATGGCCCGCTTGAAGCGCCCGGAAACCGGATCCTTGAACTCGCCCGTCGGCACCGGCGCCGGCTGCGGGAAGGCGTCGCCGCTGAAATGCCAGCGCGGCCCCTGCGCTGGCAACAGCTGGCGCAGTTGTTCGATGGTCGTGGCGCGCAGGTCCAGGTCCTGCACCGAGGCGCCCACCGGGCCGGCGGCCTCCTGCAGCTTGGCGGCCGCGGCCGCTTCCACGGCCGCGATCAGGATGTTGGCCACGAGTGCCACGCCGAGCGCCGCACCCGGGCTGACACCCGGAGACGACGGCGGCGGCAGGTAGGTACCACCGCCGCTGGACGCCGCGCTGCCGTACACGAGTTCGTGGCCTCGGCGGTAGACGAAGTTGCTGGGCGGCACCTCCACCAGCACCTCGATGTCGCGCAGCGGCGCCGTGCCGCTGGCGCCGGCCATAGGCACGGCGCAAGCCGCAGCCAGCCCCGCCAGGCAGGCACGCAGCAGGGTGCCGAAGGTCCGGTTTGCCAACGGCCTCATCCGCGCCACACGAACGGAAACTTCATCTGCGCCCAGAACCCCTCGGGCACGTAGTCGCCCTGCACGCCGTAGCGCGCCGGCCATTCGCGCGGGCTTTGCACGGCGGTGCCGAAGAGGTGGTCGATGAAGGCGAAGTGCGCCGCGTAGTTGCGGTCGATGGCCTCGGTGTCCTGGCTGTGGTGCCAGTGGTGGAAGTTGGGCGTGACGATCAGGTAGCGCAGCGGCCCCAGCCGCACGTTCACGTTGGCGTGGTTGAACACCGCCTGGAAGCCGACGACGATGATGTAGGCGTCGATCACTTCCTTCGAGAAACCGAGCACGAAGATCGGCGCCAGCACCAGCGTGCGCGTGAGCACGATCTCCAGCACGTGCTGGCGCGAGCCGGCGATCCAGTCCATGTGCTTGGCGCTGTGGTGCACGGCGTGCAGCCGCCACAGCATCGGCACCTCGTGGTACGCCCGGTGCGTGGCGTACTGCACCAGATCGGCCACGAGGATGATGAGGAAGAGCGCCACCCAGAAGTTGAGGCCTCGCACCCAGTCCTGCAGCGCGCCGTGCACGGCCCAGCCGAACAGGCGGTGCACCAGCAGGTTCACCGCCAGCAGCATGAAGCCGATCAGCAGGTGGTTGACGATGAAGTGCTGGAAGTCGGTCTGCCAGGCCGGGCGGAACACCGGCTGCTCCTTGCGCAACGGGAACAGCTTCTCGATGAAGATGAAGATCAGCGTGCTGCCCAGCAGGTCGAGGATGAACCAGTCCAGGCCGATGTAGGGCGTGCCGTCGGGGAAGTCGTTCACCGGCACCTTGTGGCCGCCCAGCGCCACGCTCAGGGCCACCAGCACGAAGGCCGCCGTGGCCAGCCAGCGTCGCCGCCCGAGCACGATGTTGAAGAGCGCCACCGCACCCGCCACCACCAGCGCCGCGTACAGCACCCGGCGCAGCACCTCGACGTCGTAGCTCTTGCGCAGCTGCGGCGTCGTCAGGTATTCCGGAAAGTGAAAGGCCAGCACGCCCAGAAAGCACAAGATGGCCAGCGACAGCGCCACGATGCCCGAGACCAGGCCCTTGCCGGTGCGCAACTCGCCGTGCGATGTGGTGAGTTGGTGGAGCTTGTCGAGCATGCCGCCAGTCTAGCGGCGCTGTTGGTTGGCGGCCTCAGGGCACCAGTGCCAGGAAGAGAAAGGCCGCGAACAGCACCAGGTGCACCGCGCCGAGCATCACGTTCGTGCGCCCGGTGCCCAGCGTGATGGTGCTCACCATGAAGGCCATCGCCAGCATCGTGATGTCCTTGGGCTCCAGGCCCAGCACCAGCGGCAGATCCAGCCATACCGCGGCCACCACCACGGCCGGGATCGTGAGGCCGATGCTGGCCAGCGCCGAGCCGAGCGCGAGGTTCAGGCTGGTCTGCAGCCGGTCGGCGCGTGCGGCGCGCACCGCCGCCCAGGTCTCGGGCAGCAGCACCAGCATGGCGATGACGATGCCGATCACGGCTTTCGGCGCACCGGCCGCCACCACGGCCGCCTCGATGGTGGGCGACAGCACCTTGGCCAGCCCCACCACCACCACCAGCGACACCATCAGCAGCCCGAAGCTGGCCCAGGCCATCGCCGTGCTCGGTGGCGCGGCGTGCACGGCCTCGTCGGCGGCGTTGGACGGCGGCAGGAAGTAGTCGCGGTGGCGCACCGTCTGCACGAACACGAAGGCCAGCCACAGCGCCAGCGACGACACCGCCGCAAAGGCCAGCTGCGACGTGGTGTAGGTGCCCACCGGCGAGCTGGTGGTGAAGGTGGGCAGCACCAGCGAGAGGCCGGCCAGCGCCACCAGCGCCGCCAGCGCCGAGTTGGCGCCCTCGAGGTGGAAGCTCTGCTCGTGGTGGTGCAGCGCGCCCACCAGCACGCAGATGCCGACGACGCCGGTGGTGATCAGCATCACCGCCGCAAAGATGGTGTCGCGGGCCAGGGCCGCCTTGTCGGGGCCACCGGTGAGCATGACCGAGAGGATCAGCGCCACCTCGATGACGGTGATGGCCAGTGCCAGCACCAGCGTGCCGTAGGGCTCGCCCACGCGATGCGCCACGACCTCGGCGTGGTGCACCGCCGCGATCACCGCGCCGATGAGCGCGGCCACGCAGGCCAGCACCAGCGCCATGCCCAGGGACAGCGCAAACGACGCAGCCAGCAGCAGCGCACCGACAAGCGGCAGGGACCAGGACCAGATGGGCATGGCACCGATTGTCGCGGCACCACCGCCGACCCTGGACGGCGCACCGACAATGCCGAAATGACGCCCACCCCCGCCAGCCCTTCCTTTGCCACGCTGCCGCTGGCCCCGCACGTGCTGGCCAACCTCGAGAGCCTGGGCTACGTTTCGATGACGCCGATCCAGGCCGCCAGCCTGCCGCTGGCGCTGGCGGGCAAGGACCTGATCGCGCAGGCCAAGACGGGCAGCGGCAAGACAGCGGCCTTTGGGCTGGCGCTGCTGGCACGCCTGAACCCGCGCCATTTCGGCGTGCAGTCTCTCGTGCTGTGCCCCACGCGCGAGCTGGCCGACCAGGTGGCGCAGGAGCTGCGGCGCCTGGCGCGCGCCGAGGACAACATCAAGCTCGTCACGCTGTGCGGCGGCGTGCCGCTGCGGCTGCAGATGGCCAGCCTCGCGCACGGCGCGCACGTGGTGGTGGGCACGCCCGGGCGCGTGCTCGACCACCTGCGGCGCGAGTCGCTCGTGCTCGAGGGCCTGAACACCTTGGTGCTGGACGAGGCCGATCGCATGCTCGACATGGGGTTTGCGGATGAGATCGGCGCCATTGCACAGCAGTGCCCGCCAACGGGCCGGCGGCAGACGCTGCTGTTCTCCGCCACCTACCCCGAGGGCGTGGCGCAGCTGGCGGCGCGCTACCTGCGCGAGCCGGTGGAGGTGACGCTGCCCGAGACCCACGCGCCCAGCCTGATCCACGAGCGCCGCTACGAGGTGTCCGAGAGCGAGCGGCTGCACGCCGTGGGCCTGCTGCTGAACCACTTCCGCCCCGAGAGCACCCTCGCCTTCTGCAACACCAAGCAGCAGTGCCACGACCTCGTGGCCGTGCTGCAGGCGCAAGGGCTGGTGGCGATGGAGCTGCACGGCGATCTCGAACAGCGCGACCGCGACCAGGTGCTGGTGCAGTTCGCCAACCGCAGCTGCAGCGTGCTGGTGGCCACCGACGTGGCGGCGCGCGGCCTGGACATCGCCAAGCTCGAGGCCGTGATCAACGTCGACATCACGCCCGACGTGCAGGTGCACACGCACCGCATCGGCCGCACCGGCCGCGCCGGCGAGAAGGGCCTGGTGTTCAGCCTGGTGAGCCTGGACGAGATGGGCCGCATCGGCCGCATCGAGGCCGAGCAGGGGCGCGAGAGCGAATGGCACCAGCTCGCGGAACTGAAAGCCGCCGACACGGCCGAGCCCCTGCGCCCGCCGATGGTGACGCTGCAGATCGCCGGCGGCCGCAAGGAGAAGATCCGCGCCGGCGACGTGCTGGGCGCGCTCACCAAGGACATCGGCCTGCCGGGCAGCACCATCGGCCGCATCGACGTGAACGACTTTTCCACCTACGTGGCCGTGCAGCGCGACGTGGCCGCCAAGGCGTTGCGCGGGCTGAACGCCGGCAAGGTGAAGGGGCGATCGGTGAAGGTGCGGCAACTCTGACGGCCAGGGCCGGGGCGGCGCCCCGCGCCTGAACCGGCGGCTCCGCCGGCCGGCCCAAAGCGTCGATTTTCTTGACACTGCGCTGGCCTGAAGCAGCCGAGGCCGACCTTCGAACCCACCCGAACCGATACAAGTTGTTGTCAGTCTTGCGGTTTTTGGGACGCCCTTGCCGCCAGTCGCAGCTGGCACAGCAGTTGCGTATGCGTGGTCGTGCAGGAAATCGGGTGTGTTCGGGCCCTGCAAGCATTCATCTCACCAATCACGCGCCGTACGCGCACAGGAGATCTGTATGAACTTCCGCAAACTCGCTGTCGCCTCGGCAGTCGTCGCCATGGGCTTTGCCGCTTCGGTCGCGCAAGCCGGCCCGATCGCGGTGGATGGCGGCTGGACGCCGTTCACCTTCGGCGCCGCGGGCTCGGGTCTGACCGGCGAGCCGTTCACCTTCACGGCCACCACCGCCGTCACGCTGACGGTGACCGACGCCTTCCTGTCCGGCGACCGCTTCGAGATCTTCAACTTCGGCAGCTCGCTCGGCCTGACCTCGGTTCCGACGAGCTCCGGTGACCAGATCAACGACAACTACGACGCCGCGGCCGCCGATCCGCGCTGGAGCTCCGGCGTGTTCTCGCTGGCGGCGGGCACGTACTCGATCACCGGCCTCGCCGTGGATAGCCCGTTCGGTTCCGGCGGCGCCGCGCTGCGCGTGGACACGGCTGCCGTGCCGGCGCCGGCCAGCCTGGCGCTGATCGGCCTGGGCCTGGTGGGCGTGGCCCTGAGCCGCCGCAAGGCCGCCTGAGCGAACGTCGCTTCGGCATGAAGGGCGGCCCGCGGGCCGCCTTTTTCTTTTGGCCTCAGCCGATCGCGGCGGCCACGGATCGACGACTGAACGCCGGAGGCACTGGCGACAGCGATGTCCGGGCCCTCAAAGCCTCGGCCACCCGGCCGAACGGCCTCTTCCCGCGCAATGATCAGGCCACAGCGAGCTGCTGGCCGTCGTCCTTGGCACGGCACCGGCGCGAAAGCCCCAGCCGCGTGGCACTGCCGGCAAACCAAAGGGCCCAGGTGCCGGTTTCGGACACCGCCGTGGCCACGGTCAGGCTGTCGATGCGCAACTTGAACGGGCGGCCACCGGCGGCCGTTGGCCCAGATCGACCCGAAGGCTGAGGCGGGTTGTGAATAGGCCGCTCGCATCCGGCGACGTTTGGCCTCACCCCGCCAGGGGTGGCGGCTTAGTCTGGCGGCAGCCCACTGGGCGCCCACCCCCACACGCCGAGGAGAACCGCATGAGCCTGCAGACCGACTATCTGGTGAAGGGCTGTGGCGCCACGGCCATGGCCTTCGTGGACGTGATGCTCCAGGAGACCGACGCCCGCTTCATCCTGGTCGACCGGCGGGCTGCACCCGGTGGCCACTGGAACGACGCGTATCCCTTCGTGCGCCTGCACCAGCCTTCGGCCTGCTATGGCGTGGCCTCGCGCGCCCTGGGCCACGACCGCACGGACAGCACCGGTTTCAACCAGGGGTTGCTGGAACTGGCCTCGGGCTTGGAGGTGGCGGACTACTTCCACCAGCTGATGCGCGACACCTTCCTGGCCAGCGGGCGGGTGAGCTTCCATCCGCTGTCGGAGCTGGTGGGCGAGCCGGGCAGCGGGACCTATGCGATCCGCTCGCTGCTGTCGGGCGCCACGCAGCCCGTGGAGGTGCGCCGGCGTCTGGTGGACGCGACCATGACGCACACCTCCATTCCGCTGACCCACACGCGCAAGTTCACGGTGGCGGATGGCGTGAGCTGCGTGCCGCCGAACGACCTGACGCGGCTGGCGCCCGGCTGGAAGCGATACACCGTGATGGGCGCCGGCAAGACGGCCATCGACAGCGTCTCGTGGCTGCTGGCCCACGGCGCACCGCCGGACAGCATCACCTGGGTGCTGCCACGCGACCCGTGGCTGTCGAACCGCGCGCAGATGCAGCCGGGGCTGGACCACTTCGACCAGTCCATCGGTGGTATCGCCCGCCAGTACGAGATCTTTGCCACGGCCGGCAGCGTGCGCGAGCTGTGCCTGCAGATGGAAGCCGCGGGCCGATGGATGCGCCTGGACCCGGACGTCTGGCCGACCATGTACCACGCCGCGACCGTGACCCGCCTGGAACTGGAGCAACTGCGCCGCATCGGGAACAAGGTGCGCCTGGGCCGTGTGCAGCACATCGACATGCACCGCATGCGGCTGGAGCGCGGCGAGGTGGCCTGCGACCCCGAGACCCTGTACGTGGACTGCACGGCGCGGGCGCTGGATCACGCGGCACAGGCCGCCGCCGGGCAGCCGGTGTTCGAGGACGGGTTGATTCGCCTGCACATGCTGAGGATCTACCAGCCCACCTTCAGCGCCGCCCTCATCGGCCACCTCGAGGCCACCATGGCCGACGACGCCGCCAGGCGGCCGCTGTGCCAGCCCACGCACATGACCGACACGGTCGAGGACTACCTGCAGGTGCAGATGGTCAACATGCGCAACCAGGCGGCCTGGAATGCCCTGCCGGAGCTGCGCAACTGGATCCGTGCCTGCCGCCTGGACATGTTCGGCCGCACCATGGCTCAGGTGACCGCGGACGATGCGCCCCGGCGCGAGGTGCTGGGGCGACTGATGGCCGCCACGGGCCCGGCGCTGCAGAACCTGCAGCGCCTGACGGCGGGCCTGGCTGAAGGCAGGGAGGCAGCCACCGCCACCGCAGCCTGAGGCCCGCGGGGCCCACCTTGGGCGGCGGTCAGGCAGCGCCGACCGGCACCAGCACGGCGATCTCGACGCGCGCGTCGAAGCTCGCCTGGCCCGCCGAGAAGCCGAACACGTCGACCGCTGCATCGGGCAGCACGGGCGCGGCCGAGGTGAGCTCGTTCAGGCCGGGCCAGCCATCGCGCAGCCACAGCGTGCCGGCGGGGATGCGCGGCGTCACATGGGCGCGGGCGTGCAGTTCGCCGCGTGGGTTGAACACGCGGATCGCGGCGCCGTCGGCGATGCCCCGCTCGGCGGCATCGGCCGGCGAGACCCAGACGCTGGGCTCGGTTTCGCGGCGGGCCAGGGTCGGCAGCACCTGCCCGTTGTTGTAGAAGCCGTGGAAGTGGCTGAGCGTGCGGCCCTGCGTCAGCACCAAGGGGTGCCGTGCGGGCTGGCCGTCTGTGGCGCCATCGGCGCCCAGCGCGGGTGACTCGTACACCGGCAGTGCCGGCAGGCCCAGGCCCCGCGCCACCTCGGACTCGAATTCCACCTGGCCCGAGGGCGTGTCGAAGCGGAGCGTCGGGTAGGCCACGTGCGAGACGTTCATCGCCACGAACCCGCCCGCCTCGCGCAGCGACGCGATGGTGGCGCGACCGGTGCACGGGTGGTCGAGCACGGCGTTGATCATGGCTTCTTCGTCGGCCCAGGGGTCGAAGTCGGGCACGCCGAGTTGCCGTGCCAGATCGGCCAGCACGCGGTAGAGCGAACGCGTCTCACCGGCCGGCGCGAGCGCGCGCTCCATCAGGTACAGGTGGGTGGGTGTGGCCTTGGCGCCCAGCTCCTCGAGCCACGCGGTGGCGGGTAGCACCACGTCGGCGAACTGCTGCGCGGTGTGGTTGAGAAACAGGTCATGGCTGACGATCAGGCCCGTGCGTGCCAGCCCCTCGGCGGCGGCGGCCGCGTCGGGGAAGGACGACAGCATGTTCGAGCCCATCTGCAGCAGCGTGCGCACGCGGCCTTCGCGCAGCGCGGCCAGCACATCCGACATCTGGTTGGGCCACGCCGTACCGGGCACGCGGCGTTCGGCCGCGGCGATGCTGCCCAGACCGCGCCCATGCGCCGCGCTGCCATGGCGCGGGCCGAAGCCGCCGCCGGCGACACCCAGGTTGCCCGTCAGCGCCGGCAGGCAGGCGATGGCGCGGCTGGCCTGCCAGCCGTTGCCACCCTTGTGCATGGAGCTGCCGCCCAGCACGATCATCGCCGGCCGCGTGGCGGCATAACGGCGCGCCAGCTCGACGATGCGCGGCGCCGCGATGCCGGTGATGCCCTCGGCCCAGGCGGGCGTGTACGCCTTCACCTGCTGCTCCAGCGCGGCAAAGCCCAGCGTGTGCTGCTCGACGAACGCCGCGTCGTGCAGCCGTTCTTCGCAGATCACGTGCATCAGCGCCAGCGCGAGCGCGGCGTCGGTGCCGGGGCGCACCAGGAACACCTCGTCCGACTTGGCCGCCGCCTCGGTGTGGCGCACGTCGATCGTCACGATGTGCGCGCCGCGCCGCTTGGCATCGAGCAGGTGGCGCGCCGTGTTCGGCTGGCTGGCCAGGTTGGCGGCCCACAGCAGGATGAGCTGCGAGTGCTCGCCCATGTCCTCCTTCGTGTTGGTCTCGAGCACGCCGGTGAGCGCCAGGCCGAACGCACCCAGGCCCCAGCAGATCATGGTCGGGTTCCAGAACTGGCTGCCATGCAGGTTGGCGAAGCGCGCCATCAGCTGCGGGCCGAATCGGGTGCCGTAGCTCGTGGTGATGCTGCCGTGGCCGGGCCAGAAGGCCGTGGCCTGGGGCGGCGCGCTCTGGATCGAATCGACGATGCGCGCGTAGGCCTCGTCCCAGGTGGCGCGACGGAAGGCATCGCTGCGACGATCACGCACCAGCGGGTGCAGCAGCCGCGCCGGGTTGCCGATGACCTCTCGCGACGCCTGCCCGCGGATGCAGAGGAAGCCGCGGCTGTCGGGGTTGGCCGGATCGCCCGCCACGCCGACCAGTTCCCCGTCGCGCACCTCGGCGAGCATGCCGCACAGCGTGGGGTGGCAGTTCATCGGGCACATGGTGCGCACGACGCCAGTGGCGGCAAGAGTCATGAGGCTCTCCTCTCGTGGCGGCAGGTTGCGCTGGCAGCCGCCCAAGGCAAAGCCGGAGTATGGCGGCCTCAGACTGCTTGCGGTCGGTCATGGCGCAGTCCACTGGACCCACAAACGACCGAGGCTGTGTGGAAACTCTTTGCCTCGATCGATGTCATAGCTCCCATCAGACCGGCGGGAGTGATCGATGGGACGGTACGTCGAAGGGCAGGATCGAGCACAGAGCGTTCTCTT
>JAIXTY010000031.1 GCA_027483705.1 Rubrivivax sp. | reverse complement strand
CTGCGCTTTCCGGGCGGGCGCATCAGCAACAGCCTGGCCGACATCGACGCGGCCAACCAGCGCGCCAACCTCTACATCGAACTCGACTCCGGACCTCTGCAGCGCATCGGTGCCATCGAAGTGGTGGGCACCGAACGCTACGACCCCGCGATCACCGAGCGCCTGGCCCGCCTGTCGGGCCTGACGCCGGGCACCGAGTACGACCTCGAACGGCTGCAGGCCGCGCAGCAGCGCATGGCCGCCAGCGGTTACTTTGACGCGGTGTTCGTGTACGTGGAGCCCACCGAACAGGCCGCCATGCTGCCGGTGAAGGTGCAGCTGCGCGAAGCCCGGCGCCAGAAACTGGTGCTGGGCGTGGGCGCCAGCACCGACAGCGGCGCCCGCGTGTCGATCGAGCACCTGCACAACCGGGTGCCGGGCATCGGCTGGCGTGCCCGCAGCGAACTGCGGCTCGACCAGAAAGACCAGATCGCCCGCACCGACTGGCGCTCACCGGTGGACGACAAGGGCTGGCAATGGCTGACCGAGGCGCAGCTCTCGCGCCTGGACGACAGCCTCACCCGCACCACCAGCCAGCGCCTGCGCTGGGGCCAGGGCCAGGACGGCGAAACCCTGGACCGCAGCGTCTACCTGCAGTACGACCGTGCCCGGGTGGTGCAGTACCTGCCTTTCCCCTTGCCCGAGGCGGCCGAATCGTCCCTCACCGCCAACTACGCCTGGACGCGCCGCCGCTTCGACGATCCGGTCTCCCCGCACAGTGGCCACGGCCTGGCGGTGGAACTGGGCGCCGGCACCACGCTGGGCACCGACCGCCAGCCCTTTGCCCGCACCCAGGCACGCTGGCTGGGCCTGTGGCCGCTGGACCGCCAGGACGCCACATCGAACCGGGGCCGGCTGGCACTGCGGCTGGAAGGCGGTGCGGTGGTCGCCCGCGACAACGCGCCGGTGCCGGAGACCCAGCTCTTCCTCACTGGCGGCGACAACACGGTGCGCGGCTACGGCCTGCGCGACATCGGCGTGCCCTCGCCCGGCGGTGGCGTGCGCGCCGGCCGCTACAAGGCAGTGATGAGCGTGGAATGGCAGCGGCCCATCTGGGCCGAGAACGGCCAGCGCTCGCCCTGGGAGAACGTGCTGTTCGTCGATGGCGGCGCAGTGGCCGACCGCGCCGCCGACCTGCGCCCGAAATGGGGCGTGGGCACCGGCCTGCGTTACAACAGCCCGGTCGGTCCGCTGCAGGTGGACCTGGCCTACGGCCTGGAAACCCGCGAGCTGCGGCTGCACCTGAACGTGGGCTTCAGCTTCTGAGACGGGCATGAGCGAGCCGACCCCCACCCTGCCCCCCACCTCCGGCCCGGCGCCTTCGGTGCCCGCATCGCGCCCGGCCCGGGCGCTGCGGGGCATGGCTGCTGTACTGGCAGGCACCGGCGTGCTGGCCACGGCCGTGCTGGCCGGTGGCTGGGTCTGGGCCTCGCAGGACGGCTCGCTGGCGCAGGCCCTGCAATGGGCATCGCGCTACAGCCACGGCCAGGCATTCGGTGCCACCACGCCCGCGCCCTGGGGCCAGCTGGATGCCGAACAGGTGCAGGGCAGCGTGCGCGACGGTGGCCGCATCGGCCGGCTGCAGTGGGAGCAGGACGGCCTGCGGGTGGAGATGCACGATCTGGAGATCCGCACCGGCAGCGGCTTCTGGCTCTACCTGCTCACCGGGCAGGGCGTGGCGCTGGAACACCTCGGGGCCCGGCGGGTGCAGGTGGACGATCAACGCCCTGCCCCCAGCGATCCGGCGCCTGTCACCCCCCTGTCGTCGCTGGAGCTGCCGCTGCCGGTGTCGGTCGTGGTGGCAGTGGACGACATCGAGCTCACCGGCGCACGCGCGCTGCGACTGGGGCCGCTCAAGGCGCGCTACGCCTACGCCTCGGCCGCCGACCAGGGCCGGCTGGGGCCGCACGAGCTCACCGGCGTGCAGCATGTGCACGGCCTGCGGATCGAGACCCTGCACATCGCCGGTGGCCGCTACCGGATGCAGGCCGCCATGGGCGCCCAGGCCCCCATGCCGCTGCGGCTGGACCTGCAGGCCGAGGTGGACACCCAGGTGCCCGGCGGCGAGCCCCTGGTGCTGCGCGGCAAGGCCCAGGTGGCCGGCACGCTGGCCGGGGCCGATGCGGCACTGCAGCTCAACGCCCATCTGCAGCCGGCGCAGAACCACCCGGCCAGCCCCACGCTGGCGGCCAAGGCCCGCATCCGCCCGTGGGCATCTCAGCCGCTGGACGAGGCCGATGTGCGCCTGCACCGGCTAGACCTGGCCAGCCTGTGGCCGGGCGCACCGGTCACCTCGCTCGGCGGCACGCTGAGCGTGCGCCCCCAGGACAAGGCCTGGACGGTGCAGGCCGACCTGCAGAACCTCAGCCCCGGGCCGGCCGACCGCCAGCGGATTCCCATGGACCAGCTCAGTGCCCAGGCGCTGTGGCGGGACACCGGCTGGACCCTGGACCGGCTGGACGCCCGCGTGGGTGGCGGCCGGCTCCAGGCCAGCGGCCGCTGGGCGCCGGCCGTGCCGCCACAGCAGCCCATGGCCTGGAGCGGTGAGGCGCGGCTGAGCGCCATCAACCCCGCGCTGCTGTGGAGCACGCTGGCCCCGGCTGCGCTGGACGGGCGG
>JAIXTY010000118.1 GCA_027483705.1 Rubrivivax sp. | reverse complement strand
CTGGCGGCGCTGCGTGGGCTGGCGCCCGCGGCGCTGGCGGCGGCGACGGCGGCCAACGCCGCGGCCGCGCTGCCGCGGCTGGCCGCGCTGTGGCCGGCCGGGGCCAGTGCGGCATGACGGCGCTCGAGCGGCTGGTCGGCCTGCCGCCGGTCATCGCGCGGGGCACGCGGCTGGTGATCCTGGGCAGCTTCCCCGGTGTGGCCTCGCTGCAGGCGCAGCAGTACTACGCCCACCCGCGCAACCAGTTCTGGCCGCTGGTCGGCGCGCTGCTGGGCGAGCCGCTGCCCGCCATGCCCTACCGCGAGCGCCTGGCGCGGCTGCGCGAGCGGGGCGTGGGCCTGTGGGACGTGTATGCCGCCTGCCGCCGCGAGGGCAGCCTGGACAGTGCCATCGAGGACGCCGAGCTGAACGACCTCGCCAGCCTGCGGCGCCGCGCCCCCGGGCTGGCCGGCGTGGCCCACAACGGCGGCGAGAGCGCGCGCCATCGCCGTGCCACCGAGTCGCTGGGTCTGCCGGTGTGGCGGCTGCCCAGCAGCAGCCCGGCCAACGCCAGCTGGAGTTTCGAGCGCAAGCGGGCCGCGTGGCAGGCCGTGTTCGAGGCCGCCGGCGTGATCGGCCACCGGTGACGCCCTCTGAGATCATCGGCCGCATGCCCGCCCGCGAGCCCGAAGCGCTGCCCGGCGTCACGCTGTCCGAGGACGACGGCGTGCGCTACCTCCACCTCGACACGCCCTGGATCCAGGGTGGCATGCGCATCCGCGCGCCGCAGGTGGTGGAGATCGACTACATCCAGCGCATGCTGGCCGCGCTGCTGTGGCTGCCGCCCGCGGCCCTGGCCGGCGAAGGCGCGGCCGTGCAGCTGGGGCTGGGCGCCGGCGCGCTGACGCGCTTCACGGCCCAGCAGCTGAAGATGGCCACCACGGCGGTGGAGATCAACCCGCAGGTGATCGCCGCCAACCAGCGCCACTTCCACCTGCCGCGCGAGGCGCTGGTGGTGAAGGGCGACGCCGCCGACTGGCTGGCGCAGGCCGATCCAGGCTCGGTGCGCCTGCTCTTCGTCGACCTCTACGACCACGAGGCCGCCGCGCCGGTGCTGGATGACACCGGGTTCTACGCCGCCTGCCACCGGGTGCTCGAAGAAGGCGGGGCGATGGCCGTCAATTTGTTTGGGCGCGACGCCAGCTTCCGTGACAGCATCGACCGCATCGCCGGGGTCTTCGGCGTCGAGCACACCTGGAGCCTGCGCCCCACGCGGCAGGGCAACAGCGTGGTCGTCGCCGCCCGCGGCACCGCCCTGCCGGCGCGCGACGAGCTGCTCGCGCGCGCCGCCCAGGTGGAGCAACGATTCGGCCGCCTGAAGCTGCTGGCGCGGCAGTGGCCGCGCATGATCCGCCCGTACCCCAGCCTGCCGCCCTGAACGCTCCACCGCCCCCGCGCATGTCTGCCGCCCACGTCGCCCGCCCCAACCCCGCCGCCCCGGCGCCGGGCAGCGCCAGCCCGCGCGGGCGGCTCGAGTGGCCGCAGCTGCTGCACTGGCTGCGCGACGACGGCCTCGTCACCACCGCCGACGCCGAGCGCGTGACCGCGCGCTTCCGCGCCGGCGCCAGCAGCCTGCACCCGCTGGTGCGGCTGGGCGGCGCGGGCCTGCTCAAGAAGGGCGGCGGCGCCGCGCTCGACACCGAGGCGCTCACCGAGTGGCTGGCCGCCCGCTGCAAGCTGCCCTACCTGCGCATCGACCCGCTGCGCGTGGACGTCGGCCGCGTGGCCGAGGTGATGAGCGTGCAGTACGCGCAGATGCGCCTGGCGCTGCCGGTGCAGGTGGGCGACCGCGAGGTCGTCGTCGCCACCGCCGAGCCCTACGACACCACCTGGGTGCCCGAGATCGAGAGCCACCTCAAGCGCCCGGTGCGCCTGGTGCTGGCCAACCCCGACGAGATCCGCCGCTACACGACCGAGTTCTACGCGCTCGCCAAGAGCGTGCGTGCGGCGCAGAAGAATGGCGAGACCAGCACCACCGCCAGCTTCGAGCAGCTGGTGGAGCTGGGCCGCGCCAACAAGACGCTGGACGCCAACGACCAGGGCGTCGTGCAGGTGGTCGACTGGCTCTGGCAGTACGCCTTCGACCAGCGCGCCAGCGACATCCACCTCGAGCCGCGGCGCGACATGGGCGCCATCCGCTTCCGCATCGACGGCGTGCTGCACACCGTCTACCAGGTGCCCATGTCGGTGATGAGCGCCATGACCGCGCGCATCAAGCTGCTGGGGCGCATGGACGTGGTCGAGAAGCGCCGCCCGCTCGATGGCCGCATCAAGACGCGCCGCCCCGAGGCGGCCGATGGCGGCAAGGGGGGCGAGGTCGAGATGCGCCTGTCGACGCTGCCCACGGCCTTCGGCGAGAAGATGGTGATGCGCATCTTCGACCCCGACACGGTGGTGAAGGGCCTGCCGGCGCTGGGCTTCGGCCCGCACGAGGCCGAGGGCTGGGGCAAGCTCATCGCGCGACCGCACGGCATCATCCTCGTCACCGGCCCCACCGGCAGCGGCAAGACGACGACGCTGTATTCCACGCTCAAGCAGCTGGCCACCGACGAGGTGAACGTCTGCACCATCGAAGACCCGATCGAGATGATCGAGCCGGCCTTCAACCAGACGCAGGTGCAGCCGGCCCTCGACATGGGCTTCGCCGAGGGCCTGCGCGCGCTGATGCGGCAGGACCCGGACATCATCATGGTCGGCGAGATCCGCGACCTGGCCACCGCCGAGATGGCCATCCAGGCGGCGCTCACCGGCCACCTGGTGTTCAGCACGCTGCACACGAATGACGCCGTCGGCGCCATCACGCGCCTGGCCGACCTGGGCGTGCCGAGCTACCTGATCGCGGCCACGGTCATCGGCGTGCTCGCGCAGCGCCTGGCGCGCACGCTGTGCCCGGCCTGCAAGGCGCGCGACGACGACGTCGGCCGCGAGGTGCTGGATGGCCTGGCCGCGCCCTGGCGCCTGAGCGGCGGCGTGCGGCCCTACAAGCCCGTGGGCTGCCTGGAGTGCCGCAACACCGGCTTCCGCGGCCGTGCCGGCCTGTACGAGCTGCTGCCCATGAGCGAGGCCGCGCGGGGGGCTGTGCACCCGGCGCTCGACGCCGCGGCGCTGCGCCGCCTGGCGGTGCGCGAGGGCATGCGCCCGCTGCGCCTGGCCGGCGCCATGAAGGTGGCCGAGGGCCTGACCACCGTCGACGAGGTGCTGCGCAGCACCCCGGCCTTCGAAGCCTGAGGGCCCGCCGGGCGCGCCCGCGCCCTTACGTGGAAACCACAGCGGGACCCGGGGGGGCGGTTCCTAGAATCCCCTGCAAGCGGACCGGGTTGTTCTCGTCCGCAAGGCCACCTGCGGGGGAGACGAGGGCTTGAAGATCAAGAGCGAGAAGGACTTCTGGTCCGGGCTGATGTTCATCGTGGTGGGGCTCGCCTTCGCGTGGGGCGCCACCGAGTACAGCTTCGGGAGTTCGGCGCGCCCGGGGCCGGCCTACTTCCCGTTCGGCCTGGGCATCATCCTGGCGCTGCTCGGCGCGATGGTGCTGTTCAAGGCCCTCACGCTTGAGGTCGAGGGCGGCGACAAGATCGGTCCCTGGCCCTTCAGGCCCGGCATCTGGATCCTGGGTGCGGTCATCGTGTTCGGCCTGCTGCTGCCGCGCCTGGGCATGGCCGTCACGCTGCCTCTGCTGATCGCCATCTCCAGCGTCGGCGGCGGCGAGTTCCGCTGGAAGGAGGTCGTGGCCAACTGCGTCGTGCTGACGGTGGGCTCCTGGCTCATCTTCATCAAGGGACTGGGTCTGACCATCCCGCTGTGGCCCACCTTCCTCGGCGGCTGAACCCGGAGCACGACCATGGACCTGTTGAACAACCTCGCGATCGGCTTCGGCGTCGCCTTCACGCTGCAGAACCTGCTGTACGCCTTCGGGGGCGCACTGCTGGGCACGCTGATCGGCGTGCTGCCGGGCCTGGGCCCCGTGGCCACGATCGCGATGCTGCTGCCCAGCATCTACGCGCTCGACGCCACGCCGGCGCTCATCATGCTGGCCGGCATCTACTACGGCGCGCAGTACGGCGGCAGCACCACCGCCATCCTCATCAACGTGCCGGGCGAGAGCTCCTCGGTGGTGACGGCCATCGACGGCTACCAGATGGCGCGCAAGGGCCGCGCCGGCCCGGCGCTGGCCGCCGCCGGCCTGGGCAGCTTCTTCGCCGGCAGCGTGGCCACGCTGATCGTCGCCGCCTTCGCGCCGCCGCTCACCGAGTTGGCCTTCAAGTTCGGCCCGGCCGAGTACTTCAGCCTGATGGTGCTGGGCCTCATCGGTGCCGTGGTGCTGGCCTCGGGCTCGCTGGTCAAGGCCATCGCGATGATCATCCTCGGCCTGCTGCTGGGGCAGATCAACACCGACGTCATCTCCGGCGTGCCGCGCTACAGCTTCGACATCGCCGAGCTCACCGACGGCATCGGCTTCGTGGCCATCGCCATGGGCATCTTCGGCTTCGGCGAGATCATCATGAACCTCGGCCGCCCGGCCGAGCACCGCGAGGTCTTCACCAAGGACGTCAAGGGCCTGTGGCCCACGGCGCAGGACTTCAAGGACATGGCGCCGGCCGTGCTGCGCGGCACCACGCTGGGCTCGCTGCTGGGCGTGCTGCCGGGCGGCGGCGCGCTGCTGGCCAGCTTCGCGGCCTACACGGTAGAGAAGAAGTCGCGTGGCCGCCCGGGCGAAGTGCCCTTCGGCCAGGGCAACATCCGCGGCGTGGCCGGCCCTGAGAGCGCCAACAACGCCGGTGCGCAGACCAGCTTCATCCCGATGCTGACGCTGGGCATCCCGCCCAACGCGGTGATGGCGCTGATGGTCGGCGCGATGACCATCAAGGGCATCCAGCCCGGCCCGCAGGTGATGACGAGCAACCCCGAGCTGTTCTGGGGCCTGATCGCCAGCATGTGGGTGGGCAACTTCATGCTGACCGTGCTGAACCTGCCGCTGATCGGCATCTGGATCAAGCTGCTGACGGTGCCCTACCGCTTCCTGTTCCCGGCCATCCTGAGCTTCTGCTGCATCGGCCTGTACACGCTCAACAACAACAACTTCGACGTCTACATCGCGGCGCTCTTCGGCATCGTCGGCGTCATCTTCTACAAGCTCGGCTGCGAGCCGGCGCCGCTGCTGCTGGGCTTCATCCTCGGGCCGATGATGGAGGAGAACCTGCGCCGCGCGCTGCTGCTCAGCCGCGGCGACTGGACCACCTTCATGACCCGCCCGCTGTCGGCCACGCTGCTGCTGCTGGCCCTGGCGATGATCGTGGTGGTGATGCTGCCGGGCATCAAGAAGAAGCGCGAGGAAGCGTTCCAGGACGCAGATTGAACGTGAGCCCCCAGGCTCCCTCCGGTCGCCACCCCCCGAGGGGGCTCAGGCAGCGGCCCGGCAGAGCCGGTTCCGCGCCTGGGGCTTGATGGCATCTGCGCGGCCGCTGGCCGCTTGATGGGGCGGGTGTGGCACTGCCTTCGGCGCTGCAGCCTCTCGAGAGCCCCGTGTTCCGGGGCCTGTGGTTCGCCTGGCTGGCGGCGAACCTGACGATGTGGATGAACGATGTCGCGGCCGCGTGGCTGATGACCTCGCTCACCACGAGCCCGGTGATGGTGGCGCTGGTGCAGACGGCGTCGACGCTGCCCGTGTTCCTGCTCGGCCTGCCCAGCGGGGCGCTCGCCGACATCGTGGACCGGCGGCGCTGGTTCGCGTTCACGCAGCTGTGGGTCAGCGTGATCGCGCTGGTGCTGGCGGCGATGTCGACGTCGGGCCGGCTCACGGCCGGCTGGCTGCTGGCGCTGACCTTCCTCAACGGCGTGGGCATGGCCATGCGCTGGCCCGTCTTTGCGGCCATCGTGCCCACGGTCGTGAGCCGCGCGCAGTTTCCGCAGGCGCTGGCACTCAACGGCATCGCGATGAACCTCTCGCGCGTCATCGGCCCGGTGCTGGCCGGGGCGCTGTTGGCCGCGGCCAGCCCGGCGGCGGTGTTCGTGCTCAACGCGCTGCTGGCGCTCTTCGCCTTCTGGCTGATCGTGCGCTGGAAGGGCGCGCCGCGCGCCAGCGCGCTGCCCGGCGAACGCTTCGTGGGCGCCATGCGCGTGGGCCTGAACTACGCGATGCAGGCGCCGCGGCTGAAGCTGGTGCTGCTGCGCGTGTTCCTGTTCTTCCTGCAGAGCACGGCGCTGCTGGCGCTCCTGCCGCTGGTGGCGCAGGGGCTGCACGGCGGTGGCGCCGGCTTCTTCACGGTGATGCTGTCCTGCCTGGGCCTGGGCGCGGTGATCGCGGCGCTGTACTTCCCGCGCTGGCGGGCGCGCTTCACGCCGAACCAGTTCGTCGTGGCCGGCACGCTGGTGCACGCGGGCTGCGCGGCGCTGATCGTGACGGTGCCCGAGGTCTGGGTGGCGCTGCCGGCCATGGTCGTGGCGGGCATGGCCTGGATCTCGGTGGCCAACTCGCTGACGCTGGCCGCGCAGAGCACCATGCCCGACTGGGTGCGCGCACGCGGCATGAGCATCTACCAGATGGCGCTGATGGGCGGCGCCGCGGCGGGCGCGCTGCTGTGGGGGCAGGTGGCCTCGTTCGCGGGGGTCCACGGCGCGGTGCTGGCGGGCTCGGCCTTCGGGCTGGTGGTGACGCTGGCGCTGCGCCGCACCAGCATCATCGGCGAGGTCGCGCCCGACTTCAGCCCGGCCCGCGTGATGGCCGCGCCCGAGCCGGCCGCCCCGGTGGACGACGACGCCGGCCCGGTGATGGTGACGGTGGAGTACCTGATCGACCCCGCGCAGGCCGATGCCTTCGCCGAGGTGATGGAGCGCACGCGGCGCGCCCGCCTGCGCCAGGGCGCGCTCAGCTGGGGCCTGTTCCACGACGTGGCGCAGCCTGGCCGCTGCATCGAGTACTTCGTCGACGAGAACTGGCTCGAGCACCAGCGGCGGCTCGAACGCTTCACCGCCTTCGACGCCGAACTGCGCGGCCAGCGCCTGGCCTTCCACCGCGGGGCCGAGCCGCCGAAGCTCAGCCGCTACGTGGCCGATGGCCGAGTGGCGCCACCGGGTCTGTAGCCTCGCTACGATCGGCGGGTGCGTCCGCGCTGCGCCCGTTTCTCCTGCCTCGCCTCCTCACCATGACCCACACCTTCGACTGGAGCGCCGGCTACGCCAGCCAGCGCAGCCCCGTGTTCGCCCGCAACGTGGTCAGCACCTCGCACCCGCTGGCCTCGCAGGCCGGGCTGCGCATGCTGCAGGCCGGCGGCAACGCCGTCGACGCGGCCATCGCCACCGCGGCCGTCATGACCATCGTCGAGCCCTGCAGCAACGGCCTCGGCTCCGACGCCTTCTGCATCCTCTGGGACGGCACGCAGCTGCACGGCCTCAACGCCAGCGGCTGCGCGCCGCAGGCCTGGACGCCCGAGTACTTCCGCCGCAAGTACGGCGCGGAGGCCAAGGCGCCGGCCAAGCGCGGCTGGGACAGCGTCACCGTGCCTGGCGCCGTGGCCGGCTGGATGGCCCTGAGCCAGCGCTTCGGCAAGCTGCCGTTTGAAGACCTGCTGCAGCCCGCCATCGAGGTGGCCGAGCGCGGCTACGCGGTGCCGGTGATCGTGCAGCAGAAGTGGGCCAACGCCGCCGCGCTGCCCGAACTCACCACGCAGGCCGGCTTTGCCGACACCTTCATGCCGCACGGTCGCGCGCCGCACGTCAGCGAGCTGTTCCGCATGCCCGATGCCGCGAAGACGCTGCGCCTGATCGCCCGCAGCAAGGGCGAGGCCTTCTACCGCGGCGAGGTGGCCGCGGCCGCCGAGGCCCACGCCCGCCAGAACGGCGGCGCGATGACGGCCGCCGACTTCGCGGCCTACCAGCCCGAGTGGGTGACGCCGCTGGCGCAGGGCTACCGCGGCTACACGCTGCACGAGATCCCGCCCAACGGCCAGGGCATCGCGGCGCAGATCGCCCTCGGCATCCTGCAGCACTTCGACATCGCGTCGCTCAAGGTCGACGGCACCGACAGCCAGCACCTGCAGATCGAGGCCATGAAGCTGGCCTTCGCCGATGTCTACCGCTACGTGGCCGAGCCGCGCACGATGCGCCTGACGCCGGCGCAGATGCTCGATCCGGCCTACCTGGCCGCCCGCGCCAAGCTCATCGACCCGAAGCGCGCGCAGGACTTCGGCCCCGGCCACGGCCCCACGGGCGGCACCATCTACCTCACGGCGGCGGATGCGAGCGGCATGATGGTCAGCTTCATCCAGAGCAACTACATGGGCTTCGGCAGCGGCATCGTGGTGCCGGGCTACGGCCTGAGCCTGCAGAACCGCGGCCACGGCTTCACGCTCGACGAGAGCCGCGACAACGTCGTCGGCCCCGGCAAGCGGCCGTTCCACACCATCATTCCGGCGTTCCTGACGAAGCAGGGCAAGCCGGTGATGAGCTTCGGCATCATGGGCGGCGACATGCAGCCGCAGGCGCACATGCAGACCACCGTGCGCATGCTGGACTACCACCAGAACCCGCAGGCTGCGTGCGATGCGCCGCGCTGGCGGTACTTCGGTGGCACCGTCAACGTCGAAGGCGGGTTCGATCCGGCCACGGCACAGGGCCTGGCCGAGCGCGGCCACCGCATCGAGGCCTTCAGCGACAGCTACCAGGACTACGGCGCCGGCCAGTTCATCTGGCGCCTGGACGAAGGCGAGGGCGACGCCGCCGCGCGCGGCTACGCCGCCGCGAGCGATCCGCGCCGCGACGGCCAGGCCGCCGGCTACTGAGAGCGGCCCGGTGCGTGTGGACGACCTGCGCCCTGGCTGGCGCACCGACTTCACGCTGCACGCCGTGGCCGCCGAGGTGACCGAGCGGGCTGACTGCGTGGTGGTGCGCACGCCGGGCAACCCGAGCTTCTACTGGGGCAACTGTCTGATGCTGGCCGCGCCGCCGGCCGACGACGAACTGGCGCACTGGCTGCGCCGCTTCGACGAGGAGATCGCCTCGCGGCAGCCCGAGTCGCGCCACGTGGCGCTGGGCGTGAACACGCCTTACGCCGGCGAACATCGTCCGGCCTGGCAGGCCGCCGGCTTCGAGCTGCACGTGAACGCCGTGATGCGCCTCGAGCCCGGCGGCCTGCTGGCGCTGCCGGCGCCGAAGCGCACCGACATCGAGGTGCGCCCCATCGTGTGGAATGACGGCGGCGCCGAGGTCGAGGCCATCGTGGATCTCCAGTGCGCCGACACCCACGGCTTCGAGCCCGCCGGCTACCGCGCCTACCGCCGCCGCATGTTCGACACCTACGCGCGGCTGCACGAACGCGGCCAGTGCGAATGGTTCGGCGTCTGGGTCGGCCCCGAGGGTGCGCGCGTGCTGGCCGCCGACTGCGGCCTGATCCGCGACCGAGCCGCAGCCGGCGCCACCGGCCGCTTCCAGCGCGTGGCCACGCACCCGGCCTGGCGGCGGCAGGGCCTGTGTTCGGCATTGGTGCACCACGTCAGCCGGCATGCGCTGCAGGCCTGGCAGGTGGCCGAGGTCATCATGGTGGCCGACCCCGACGACGTGGCCATCGGCATCTATCGAAGCCTGGGCTACCGCGAGTTCGAGCGCGAGTGGTGCCTGGAGCGGCGCGCGCCGGCGGACCGCACGGACCGCCCCGCATGACGGCCGCGGTGCTGCCCTGGGGCGGCCTGGCGCTGGCCGCCGCAGGTGCCATCGCCTTCAGCGGCAAGGCCATCATCGTGAAGCTGGCCTACCGCCATGGCGTGGATGCGGTCACGCTGCTGATGTACCGCATGCTGTTCGCGCTGCCGCTCTTCGTGGCGCTGGCCTGGTGGGCCGGGCGGGGCAAGCCGCCCTTGTCGCGGCGCGACCTGCTGCTCGTCGCGGGCCTGGGCTTCAGCGGCTACTACCTCGCGAGCTTCCTCGACTTCATGGGCCTGCAGTACATCAGCGCCAGCCTGGAGCGGCTGATCCTGTACCTCACGCCGACGCTGGTGCTGGGCTTCGGCGTGCTGCTGTTCGGCCACCGCGTCACGGCGCGGCAGCTGGCGGCGCTGGCCGTCAGCTACGCCGGCGTGATGCTGGTCTTCGGGCACGAGGTCAGCTTCAGCGGCCGCAGCACGCTCATCGGCGCGGCGCTGGTGTTCGCCAGCGCGGTGAGCTACGCGCTCTACCTCGTCTACAGCGGCGAGCACGTGCGCCGGCTCGGCGCGCTGCGGCTCACCGGTTGGGCCACCAGCGTGGCGGCGCTGCTGTGCATCGCGCAGTTCCTGGTGCTCAGGCCGCTGGCGGCGGCCGCGGTGGCCGAGCCGGTGCTGTGGCTGAGCGTGCTCAACGCGCTGGCCTGCACCTTTGCGCCGGTGGTGATGGTGATGCTGGCCATCGAGCGCATCGGCGCCACGCTGACGGCGCAGACCGGCATGATCGGCCCGCTGTCGACGCTGCTGATGGGCGTGTGGCTGCTGGGCGAGCCCTTCAACACCTGGATCGCCGCCGGCACCGTGCTGGTGTTGTCCGGCGTGGCGCTGCTGGCGCGGGCGCGGCCGGCCCCCTGATCGAACTCCGAAGCGAAAGGACTCCACCATGGACATGGGCATCTCGGGCTGCTGGGCGCTGGTGTGCGCCGCCAGCAAGGGCCTGGGCCGCGGCTGCGCCGAGGCGCTGGCAGCCGAGGGCGTGAACCTCGTCATCACCGCGCGCGGCGCCGAGGCGCTGGAGGCCACTGCGGCGCAGATCCGCGAGCGCTTCCCGGCCGTGAGCGTGCGCACCGTGGCCGGCGACATCACCACGGCCGAGGGCCGCGCCGCGGCGCTGGCGGCGGCGCCGCGCGTGGACATCCTCGTCAACAACGCCGGCGGCCCGCCACCCGGCGACTTCCGCGACTGGGACCGCGAGGCCTGGCTCAAGGCCATCGACGCCAACATGCTGACGCCGATCGAGCTGATCAAGGCCACCGTCGACGGCATGGCCGAGCGCGGCTTCGGGCGCATCGTCAACATCACCTCGGCGGCGGTGAAGGCGCCGATCGACATCCTCGGCCTGAGCAACGGCGCGCGCAGCGGCCTCACCGGCTTCGTGGCCGGCCTGTCGCGGCAGCCGCGACTGGCCAGCCGCAACGTGACGATCAACGCGCTGCTGCCCGGCCCCTTCGACACCGACCGCCTGCGCGGCACGATGGCCGGCGCGGCCGCCAAGGCCGGCAAGCCCGTGGAGGCGGTGATGGACGAGCGGCGCGCCCAGAACCCGAGCCGCCGCTTCGGCACGCCGGCCGAGTTCGGCGCGGCCTGCGCCTTCCTGTGCAGCGTGCACGCGGGCTACATCACCGGGCAGAACATCCTGATGGACGGCGGGGCGTACCCCGGCACGTTCTGAGCTTCAGGCGCGGGGCGCGCGCCGCAGGCTCACCGCGATGCCGCCGACGATGAGCGCGAACGCCGCCGCGTGGTAGGCCTGCGGCGCTTCGCCCAGCACCAGCGTCGACAGCAGCGCGGCGAAGAGCGGCGTGAGGTTGTTGAAGAACGCCGCCAGCGCCGGCCCGCCCTGGGACACGCCCAGGCCCCAGCAGCGGTAGGCCACGAGGCTGGCGCCCAGCGACACGTACAGCAGCGCGGCCACCACGCCCCAGCTCCAGCGGATGGGCGCAGCGCCCAGCGCCTGCTCGCCGGCCGTGAAGAGGGACGCCGCCACCAGCCCGAACAGCGTCTGCACGAGCAGGAAGCCGGCCCAGTCCCAGGGCGGGCGGCGCTCACCCTGCATGTGCGCCGGCGGCCGGGCCAGCAGCCAACTGTAGAAGGCCCAGCCGATGACGGCCACCAGGATGAACAGGTCGCCCGGCACGAAGTGCACCGCCAGCAGCGTCTGCCAGGAGCCGCGGCCGATGACCAGTGCCACGCCCGCCAGGCCCAGCACGGCGCCCAGCAGCTGCCGCGCCGTGGGCCGCTCGCCGAAGAACAGCGCGCCCACCGCCAGCATCCACACCGGCATGCTGGCCGCCACCAGCGTGACGTTGATCGGGCTGCTGGTCACGAGCGCCAGGTACTGCAGCGAGTTGAACGCGCCCACGCCCAAGAGGCCCACCGCGAACAGGTAGCCGGCGCGCTCGCGCAGCGCCGACAGCGGCACGAGCGCCCGCCACGCAAAGGGCAACAGGATCAGCGCCGTCAGCACCCAGCGCATCAGGTTCAGCGTCAGCGGCGGCACGCTGCCGGCCATCAGCCGGCCGACCACGGCGTTGCCCGCCCACAGCAGGGGCGGCAGCGTCATCAGCAGGGCCAGGCGGACCGTGAGGTTCATGCCGGGCCCGGCATCGCGGTGCCGCAGTTCCAGCACTGCTCGAAGGGGCCGTCGATGATCTCGCGGCAGCCCGGGCAGGCCCAGTGGCGGTGCGGGGCGTGGCGCAGTTCGTCGAGCAGGGCCAGCGCCCGCGCGTGATCGGCCGCATCGAGCACCCAGATCTCGGGCTGGCTCTGGTCGGGCGGGATCTGGCCGGCGATGGCGCAGGCGTGCTCGCGCAGCACCCGGCAGCTGATGCCGGCGGCGGTGAGCATGTCGGCCCACAGCGTGGCGAGCGCAAGGTTGGGGGCGTGGGCGAGGCGCTTCATCTGGCCGGCCGATGGTGCCACGTCGCGGCGCGCCGCCGCGCTGCACGGGCGGGGCGGCTGGCGTAACCTCGCGCCCGTTCCGAACCCGAGGAGACCTCACCATGCCCCGCACCATCCAGATCACCGCCTACGGCGGCCCCGAGCAGATGCAGCTCGTCGAGCTGCCCGTGGGCGAGCCCGGCCCGGGCGAGATCCGCATCCGCCACCACGCCAGCGGCCTGAACTACATCGACGTCTACCAGCGCACCGGCCTCTACGCCAACCCGCTGCCGCTCACACTCGGCATGGAAGGCGCCGGCGTGGTGGAGGCCGTGGGCGAGGGCGTCACGCATCTGAAGGCCGGCGACCGCGCGGCCTACGCCAGCAACCCGCCCGGCAGCTACAGCGAGGCCCGCGTGATGCCGGCCAAGAACGTCGTGAAGCTGCCCGACGGCATCGCCTTCGACACCGCCGCCGGCATGATGCTGAAGGGCCTGACGGCGCAGTACCTGCTGAAGAAGACGCGCCCGGTGGAAGGCCTGGAGCCGGGCGACTTCGTGCTCTTCCACGCCGCCGCCGGGGGCGTGGGCCTGATCGCCTGCCAATGGGCCAAGGCGCTGGGCCTGCAGCTCATCGGCACCGCGGGCAGCGCCGCCAAGTGCGAGCTGGCGCTGGCGCACGGCGCCACGCACATGATCGACTACAGCCGCGAGGACTTCGTGGCCCGCGTCAAGGACATCACCGGCGGCCGCGGCGTGAAGGTGGTGTACGACTCGGTGGGCAAGGACACCTGGGACGGCAGCCTGAACTGCCTGCGCCCCTTCGGCCTGATGGCCAGCTTCGGCAACGCCAGCGGCCCGGTGGCGCCGTTTGCGCCCGGCATGCTGGGGCCCAAGGGCTCGATCTACGTGACGCGGCAGACGCTCTTCACGCACATCGCCACGCGCGAGGCCACACAGGCCATGGCCGACGACCTGTTCGCGGTGGTGGGCAGCGGCGCGGTGAAGATCCGCATCGACCAGCGCTACCCGCTGGCCGAGGCCGCCCAAGCCCACCGCGACCTCGAGGCGCGCAAGACCACCGGCTCGACGGTGCTGCTGCCCTGACCCTGAAGCGGGCACGGCCGCCAGAGGCGGCCGTGCGGCAGGGCATCGCCAGCTTCAGTTGCGGAACTGGAAATCCGTCTTGGCGCGCTTGCGCAGCTCTTCCTGGAAGTTCTGCGCCTGCATCTGCTCGATGCGCTGCTTGATCTGGGCCTTGACGTCGTCGAAGGCCGGGAACGAGGCCTCGCGGGTGTCTTCGAGCCGGATGATGTGCCAGCCGAACTGGCTCTTGACCGGCGCGTCGGTCATCTGGCCCTTCTGCAGCTTGGCCATGGCCTGGCCGAACTCGGGCACGTAGGCGTCGGGCTTGGCGAAGTCGAGGTCGCCGCCGTTGGCGCCGGAACCCGGGTCCTTGCTGTTCTTCTTGGCCAGTTCCTCGAAGCTGGCGCCTCCCTTGATCTGCGCGATCAGCGCCTTGGCCTCGGCCTCCTGCTCCACCAGGATGTGGCGGGCGCGGTACTCGGTGCCGCTGGCCTGGGCCTTGAACTTGTCGTACTCGGCCTTGGCGGCGGCGTCGGTGACCGGGTTCTTGCGCTTGTGGTCCTCGAACAGCTCGCGGATCAGCAGGCTCTGGCGCGCCAGCTCCATCTGCGCCCGGAACTCCTTGCTGGCGCCGATGCCGCGCTTTTCGGCCTCTTGCGCAAAGATCTCGCGCAGCACCAGCTGCTCGCGAGCCTGCTGCTCCATCTCGGGCGTCACCGGCTGGCCGGCGCGCGTGGCCTGCAGCAGGAGCGTCTCCATGCGGGCCTTGGGCACCGGCTTGCCGTTGACGATGGCGATGTTCTGCGACCAGGCCGGCTGGGCGGCGGGCAGGATGACGGCGAGCACCAGCGCACCGGCGGCAAGGGGTTTGTTCAGCATGGAAGGAGTGGGTTACGGCCAGGAGTGGCGCCGCGTGAGACCGCGGCCGGGGTGGCGAAGTTCAGTCTTCGCCTGGGGCCTTCGTGACCAGGGCCAGGGCGTGGATGCCCTGCCCGGCGAGGGGGCCCAGGGCATCATAAACGAGGCGGTGTCGCGCCACGCGCGCCAAGCCGGTGAAGCGGGCGCTGGTCACCTGCACCCGGAAGTGCCGGCCTTCGCGGGCGCCGGCATGGCCGGCGTGCAGGTGGCTTTCGTCCTCGACCGCCAGCTGTTCGGGCGCGAGCGCCGAGCGCAGGCGCTGCGCCAGTTCGTCGGCCGTCACAGGCGGGTCTCGCCGCTGTCCTTCGGGTCGAAGTCGATGGCGGCCGAGTTGATGCAGTAGCGCTCGCCGGTCGGCGCCGGGCCGTCCGGGAACACGTGGCCGAGGTGCGAGCCGCAGTTGCGGCAGCGCACCTCGACACGCACCATGCCGTGCGAGGCGTCGACGACACGTTCGATGACGTCGGCGGCCGCAGCCGTGTGGTAGCTGGGCCAGCCGCAGCCGGCGTCGAACTTGGTGTCGCTCTCGAACAGAACGGTGCCGCACCCCACGCAGCGGTACTGGCCGTCCTGCCAGTGGTCCCAGTAGCGGCCGGTGAAGGCGCGCTCGGTGGCGGCGTGGCGGGCCACCTGGTACTGCATCGGCTCGAGCTGCTCGCGCCATTCGGCGTCGGACTTGCGGACCGGGTAGCGCGGGTCGTCGTGGTCGTGGGAGTGGCTCATGGGGGTGCGGCGGGAGGAAAAAGCCCCCGGATTGTTGCGCCGCCGGCGATGCCCCTTCTGGCCGCCGCGGCTGTCCCGGTTGCGACATCACTGCGGGAGATTCCCGAGGGGCAGGGCTTTCGCCATCCGTTACCTTCCGCCGCGTCCGCTTCGCACCGAAATCCAAGGAGACAAGACATGCCCCAGCACTTCACGCGCCACCTGTTCGGCGCTTCGGTGGCCGCCACCGCCCTGTTGAGCACGGGGCTGGTGTTCGCGCAGGCCGGCCAGACGGTGAAGATCGGCTTCATCGACCCGCTGTCCGGCCCGTTCGCCAACGTCGGCCAGAACCAGCTGAAGAGCTGGCAGTTCGTCGCCGAGCACTTCAACGCCAAGAACGCCGCCGGCGTGAAGTTCGAGTTCGTGCCCTTCGACAACAAGGGCTCGCCGCAGGAAAGCCTGAACGTGCTGAAGGCGGCCATCGATCAGGGTATCCGCTACGTCGTGCAGGGCAACGGCTCGGGTGCCGCGGCCGCCATCTCCGACGCCGTGACCAAGCACAACGAGCGCAACCCGGGCAAGGAGGTGGTCTACCTGAACTACGCCGCCGTCGACCCCGACCTGACCAACAGCAAGTGCTCGTTCTGGCATTTCCGCCTCGACGCCGACACCTCCATGAAGATGGAGGCGCTCACCGGCTACATGAAGGACCAGAAGGACGTCAAGAAGGTCTACCTGATCAACCAGAACTACGCGCACGGCCAGCAGGTCAGCCGCTACTTCAAGGAAACCATCGCCCGCAAGCGCCCCGACGTGCAGGTGGTGGGCGACGACCTGCACCCGCTGGGTCAGGTGAAGGACTTCGCGCCCTTCGTGGCCAAGATCAAGGCGGCCGGCGCCGACAGCGTCGTCACCGGCAACTGGGGCCAGGACCTCACGCTGCTGATCAAGGCCGCCAAGGACGCCGGCCTGAACGCCAACTTCTACACCTACTACGCCGTCACCAGCGGCGTGCCGACGGCCATGGCCGCGGGCGTGGGCGGCAAGGTGCGCGTGGTGGCCATCGGCCACAACGACATGCCGGGCGTGGCCTCGAAGATCGAGAACGACTACAAGAAGAAGTTCAACGACGACTTCTACACCCACCAGACCTACAACGGCCTTTCGCTGCTGGTGGCCGGCATGGCCGCCTCCAAGAGCACCGACCCGGTGGCCGTGGCCAAGGCCATGAGCGGCATCAAGTTCCAGGGCCTGTCGGGCGAGCTCGAGATGCGCAAGAGCGACCACCAGACGCAGCAGCCGATGTTCATCACCGAGTGGACGAAGGCCGGCGGCAAGTTCCCGTACAGCGTCGAGAACACCGGCTTCAACTTCCAGCCCGTGCGTTCGCTGCCGTCCTTCGTGTCGAGCACGCCGACCTCGTGCCAGATGAAGCGCCCGTCCTGATCCCGAGCTGAACCGACGCGGGCAGCGCGGCTGCCGGGCACCCCGGCGCCGCGCTGTTTTCACGTCCGACCGGTCCGCCTGCGCGGGCCACGCACCACCCGATGGATGCCTCGTACCTTCTGATCTCGCTGCTCAACGGCCTGTCGGTCGGGCTGCTGCTGTTCATGCTGGCGTCGGGCCTGACGCTGATCTTCAGCATGATGGGCGTGCTGAACTTCGCGCACGCCAGCTTCTACATGCTGGGGGCCTACTTCGCCTACACGATCACGCAGGTGGTCGGGTTCTGGTGGGGTCTCGTGCTGGCGCCGCCACTGGTGGGCGTGTTGGGCGCGATGTTCGAGCGCTTCGCGCTGCGCAAGGTGCACAAGTTCGGCCACGTGCCGGAGCTGCTCATCACCTTCGGCCTGAGCTACCTGATCCTCGAGGTCGTGCAGCTGGTCTGGGGCCGCCAGGCGCTGAACTTCCTGCCGCCCGAGTCGCTGCGCGGGCCGCTGTTCACGATCGTCGACCTGCCTGATTCGCTGAGCCTGGCCTGGGGCGCGCCGCCCGAGGTGTGCAAGCAGGTGGCGGGGGCGGTGTGCACGCAATTCCCGTCGTTCCGCGCTTTCGGCATGGCGGTGGCCGTGCTGATGCTGGTGGCGGTGTGGCTGCTGCTCACGCGCACGCGCATCGGCCTCGTCATCCAGGCCGCGCTCACGCACCCCGAGGCGGTGGAGTCGCTGGGCCACAACGTGCCGCGCGTGTTCATGATGGTGTTCGGCGGCGGCACGGCGCTGGCGGCGCTGGCGGGCGTCATCGGCGGCGCGCTGCGTGTCACCGAGCCCAGCATGGCCCTGGCGGTGGGTGCGGTGGTGTTCGCGGTCATCGTCATCGGCGGCATGGGCTCGCTGGCCGGCGCCTTCGTGGCCAGCGTGGGCCTGGGCGTGATCGACAGCTTCGCCGTCGGCAGCGACAGCTCGCTGCTCGACCTGTTCCAGTGGCTGGGCCTGCAACTGGGGCCGCAGAGCTTCGGCTATGCGGTTTGGAGCGTGAAGATGAGCCAGGTCGCGGCCATCCTGCCCTACCTGCTGCTGGTGCTGGTGCTGGTGTTCCGGCCCAAGGGCCTGTTCGGGACCCGCGAAGGATGAGCGCCGTCATGCCGAGGTCTTCGCGGGCGGTCTACCGCTTCCGCCCCTACAACGTCGGCCGTTGGGTCGTCTGGGGCCTGTACGCGCTGGCGATGATCGTCGCGCCGCTGCTGTGGACCAGCAGCCTGTCGCTGACCATGCTGTCGCAGATGGGCATCGCGATCATCGCCTGCCTGGCCTTCAACATGCTGCTGGGGCAGGGCGGCATGCTCAGTTTCGGGCACGCCGTCTACTCGGGCCTGGGCAGCTTCTTCGCGATCCATGCGCTGAACATGGCCAGCCGCGGCGAGATGGCTATTCCGGTGAGCGTGATCCCGCTGATCGCTGGCGCCTTTGGCGCGCTGTTCGCAGTGCTGCTGGGCTACGTCACCACCAAGAAGGCCGGCACGCCGTTCGCGATGATCACGCTGGGCGTGGGCGAGCTGGTGTTCGCGATGTCGCTGATGTTCCCGGGCTTCTTCGGCGGCGAGGGTGGCATCAGCGGCAACCGCGTCGTCGGCGAGAAGTTCTTCGGCATCAGCTTCGGGCCGCAGGTTGAGCTGTACTACCTGATCGCCGTCTACACCTTCATCTGCACGGTGCTGATGTTCGCCTTCACGCGCACGCCGCTGGGCCGCATGCTCAATGCCGTGCGCGACAACCCCGAGCGCGTGGAGTTCATCGGCTACGACACGCAGATCGTGCGCTACACGGCCTTCATCGCCAGCGGCTTCTTCATGGGCATCTCGGGCGGGCTGGCGGCGCTGAACTTCGAGATCGTCACCAGCGAGGTGGTGCGTGCCGACCGCTCCGGCGCCTACCTGCTGTTCACCTTCCTCGGTGGCGCGATGTTCTTCTTCGGGCCCATCATCGGCGCCATCCTGATGGTGCTGGCGCTGGTGCTGCTGTCCGAGCTGACGCAGGCCTGGCTGCTGTACCTGGGCCTGATCTTCACCTTCATGGTGATGTACGCGCCGGGCGGCTTCTCGAGCCTGATCATGATGAACCTGCGTGTGGCGGCCTTCGGCAAGCTGCGGCCGCTGCTGGCCAGCTACCTGGCACTGGGCGGCACGGCGGCGGTCGCGCTGATCGGCTCGGCCGCGATGATCGAGATGGTCTACCACCTGCAGCTGAACGTGGCCCTGGGCCCGCAGCTCAAGTTCATGGGCGCCACGCTCAACGCCAAGGGGCTGGACAGCTGGTTCGGCGCCGCCTTTGTGCTGCTGACCGGCATCGCGCTGTTCGAGCTGGCGCGGCGCCAGTTCCTGCGCGAGTGGGGCCTGGTGCAGGAAGACATCGAGAAAGAGATCAAGCGCCGGGAGGCCGCGCTGTGAGCACCCCGTCCAACGACCTGATGCTGGAGCTGCGCGACGTGCGCAAGAGCTTCGGCAAGACCGAGATCATCCGCGGCGCCAACCTGGCCGTGCGGCCGGGCGAGCGCGTGGCCGTGATCGGCCCCAACGGCGCCGGCAAGAGCACGCTCTTCAACCTGATCAGCGGCCGCTTCGGCAGCACCAGCGGCGACATCCTGCTCAATGGCCGCAAGATCGACGGCCTCAAGCCCTACCAGATCAACCGCCTGGGCCTGGCGCGCAGCTTCCAGGTGAGCAACCTGTTCACGCGGCTGTCGGTGTTCGAGAACCTGCGCTGCGCGGTGCTGTGGAGCCTGGGCTACAAGTACTCGTTCTGGAAGTTCCTCGCCGACGCGCGCGACGCCAACGACCGCGCCGAAGAGGTGATGGAGATGATCAAGCTCCACAAGCGGCGCGACGTGCTGGCGATGAACCTCACCTACGCCGAGCAGCGCGCGCTGGAGATCGGCATCACCATCGCCGGGGGCGCGCAGGTGATCCTGCTCGACGAGCCCACGGCCGGCATGAGCAAGAGCGAGACCGCGCGCTTCGTGAACCTGATCCGCGAGGTGACGGTGGGTCGCACGCTGCTGACGGTGGAGCACGACATGGGCGTGGTCTTCGGCCTGGCCGACAAGATCGCCGTGCTGGTGTACGGCGAGGTCATCGCCTTCGACACCCCCGAGCGCGTGCGTGCCGACGAGCGCGTGAAGGAGGCCTACCTGGGCAGCGTGCTGGCGGAGCAGCAAGCCGCGGGGGCGCACGCATGACGGCCATGCTCACCGTCGACAAGCTGCACGCCTTCTACGGCAAGAGCCACGTGCTGCATGGCGTGAACTTCGAGGTCCGCGAGGGCGAGATCGTCGCGCTGCTGGGCCGCAACGGCAGCGGCCGCAGCACCACCGTCAAGGCGGTGATGGGCCTGGTCGACCTGCAGGGCTCGGTGCAGTTCAAGGGCCGCGAGCTGCAGGGGCAGAAGGCCTTCGAGATCGCCCACGCCGGCATCGGCTACGTGCCCGAGAACCGCGACATCTTTCCCACGCTCACCGTGCACCAGAACCTGATGCTGGGCCAGAAGAGCGGGCAGAAGAACGGCCGCTGGGGCTTCGAGGACATGTACAAGATGTTCCCGCGCCTGCGCG
>JAIXTY010000109.1 GCA_027483705.1 Rubrivivax sp. | reverse complement strand
GCTGGCCCGGAAGATGGCCGCGCTGTGCGACATCTTCGTGCACGACGCCTTCGGCACCGCGCACCGCGCCGAGGCCAGCACCTATGGCATCGCGCAGTTCGCCAAGGTGGCCTGCGCCGGCCCGCTGCTGGCGGCCGAGATCGACGCCATCACGCGCGCGCTGGCCGCGCCGAAGCGGCCGCTGCTGGCCATCGTGGCCGGCAGCAAGGTGAGCACCAAGCTGACGATCCTGAAGAGCCTGGCCGACAAGGTCGACGGCCTCATCGTCGGTGGCGGCATCGCCAACACCTTCATGCTGGCCGCCGGGCTGCCCATCGGCAAGAGCCTGGCCGAGCCCGACCTGGTGGACGAGGCCCGCGCCGTGATCGCCGCGATGAAGGCGCGCGGCGCCGCGGTGCCCATCCCCACCGACGTGGTGGTGGCCAGCGAGTTCAAGGCCGACGCCAAGGCCACCGTGAAGAGGGCCGCCGATGTCGGCCCCGACGACATGATCCTGGACATCGGCCCCGAGACGTCGGCGCTGCTGGCCGCGCAGATCGCCGGCGCCGGCACCGTGGTGTGGAACGGCCCCGTGGGTGTGTTCGAGTTCGAGGCCTTCAGCCACGGCACTGAGGCCATCGCACGCGCCATCGCCGCGAGCAGCGCCTTCAGCATCGCCGGCGGTGGCGACACGCTGGCGGCGATCGCCCAGTACGGCATCGAGCGGCAGGTGAGCTACATCAGCACCGGCGGCGGGGCGTTCCTGGAGGTGCTCGAAGGCAAGACGTTGCCGGCCTTCGAGATCCTGACGAAGCGCGCCGCGGGCTGAGAGGTTCTTTCGGGACGGGTGCCGTCCCGGGCCTGTCATCGGGCTTGCCGAAGCTCGGCCGGTGGACCCGCCGCCCGACCTGAGCTTCGATTCGCCGCTGCGACCGCGCAAGTCGGAGGCGGCGCGGGCCCTGCTGCAGGGAGCCGCCTTCGACGGCACGCGCTCGCAGCGGGCCTGGCTCATCATGGTCGACGGGCAGAAGTCGCTGCGGGAACTGGCGGCCCCCGCGCGGGCGCTGGGGCTGGGCCCGGCCGACCTGCAGCGCCTGGTCGATGGCGGCTGGATCGAGTTTCCACGCGCGCGCGCCAGCACGGGTGGCGCGCGTCGGGCGGCGCCGCCCGCACAGCCCCCATCCTCCGCCGCCCCGGTGGCCCCTGCCGCCGTTGCGGCCCCTGCGGCCGCAGTCGCATCCGCCCGGCCGCCCGCCGAGGCCGGCCCGCCGCGCAGCTGGGCCGTGGCCAAGATGTACGCCATCGACCTGGTGCGGGTGCTGCTGCCGGCGCACCAGCGCGAACTGGTGGAGTTGTCACGCACGGTCAACGACGGCGACGGGTTGCAGGCCTGGCTGCAGGTCGTGGCCGCCGAGCTCACGGCGCGCGCCGGCCCTGAGCGCGCCCGACTGTTCATCGACAAGGTGAGCCTGGTGATGCCGTCACCACCCGCTCAGTCGCCCGGCGCTGGCGGCCCGGAACCACGCTGAAACTCGGGCCCCAGGGGCCGTGCCCATAATCAGGCTGACCCGTCACCAAGGCCTGTCCATGACCCGCGCCACCAAGATCGTCGCCACCCTCGGCCCGGCTTCCAGCGACCCCGCCGTGCTCGAGCGGCTGCTCGTCGCCGGTGTCGACGTCGTGCGGCTGAACTTCAGCCACGGCAAGGCGCAGGACCACATCGACCGCGCCAACCTCGTGCGCTCGGTGGCCGACAAGGTGGGCAAGACGGTGGCGCTGATGGCCGACCTGCAAGGACCGAAGATCCGCGTCGGCAAGTTCGCCGAAGGCAAGGTGATGCTCGAGCCGGGCGCCGCCTTCGTGCTGGATGCGCAGCGCACCGAGCCCGGCGACATCACCGCCGTCGGCCTGGACTACAAGGAGCTGCCGCGCGACGTGCGCCCCGGCGACACGCTGCTGCTCAACGACGGCCTCATCAAGCTGCAAGTCGAGGCCGTGCGCGGCGAGCAGGTGCACACGCGCGTGGTGCTGGGCGGCGAGCTCAGCAACAACAAGGGCATCAACAAGGCCGGCGGCGGCCTGACGGCGCCGGCGCTCACGGCCAAGGACATGGAGGACATCAAGACCGCGATGGCCTTCCAGTGCGAGTACCTGGCGGTGAGCTTCCCGAAAAACGCCACCGACATGGAGATGGCGCGCCAGCTGGCCTACGTGGCCGGCGAGGCGACGCGGCACAAGCCGGCGATGATCGCTAAGATCGAGCGCAGCGAGGCCATCCCGCAGCTGGAGGCCATCCTGCGCGCCAGCGACGGCATCATGGTGGCGCGTGGCGACCTGGCCGTCGAGGTGGGCAACGCCGCCGTGCCGGCGCTGCAGAAGCGGATGATCCGCATGGCCCGCGAGATGGACAAGGTGGCCATCACCGCGACGCAGATGATGGAGAGCATGATCCTCGCGCCGGTGCCCACGCGCGCCGAGGTGAGCGACGTGGCCAACGCCGTGCTCGATGGCACCGACGCGGTGATGCTGAGCGCCGAGACGGCGGCCGGCAAGTTCCCGGTCGAGACGGTGGAGCAGATGCACCAGATCGCGCTCGAGGCCGAGCGCGCAGAAGACATCTCCATCGAGACCGACTTCACCAACAAGAAGTTCGGCCGCATCGACCAGAGCATCGCGATGGGGGCGCTCTTCACCGCCCACCACCTGGGCTGCAAGGCCATCATCGCGCTCACCGAGAGCGGCAGCACGGCGCTGTGGATGAGCCGGCACAACGTGAAGGTGCCGATCTTCGGCCTGACCTCGCAACCCGCCAGCCAGCGCCGCATGGCGCTGTACCGCAACGTGCGGCCGATGCTGATGCCCAAGATGAGCGACCGCGACGCCGCGCTGGCGCAGGCCGAGAAGCTGCTGGTGGAGCGCGGCGTGCTGAAGCCGGGGGACACCTATGCCATCACGTGTGGCGAGCCGATGGGGTACCCGGGGGGCACGAACATGCTGAAGGTGTGCCAGGTGCGCTGAACGGGCGCCGCCGGTTCTCTTTCACCTGGACCGGGTGCCCGGTCAACGTTCCCACCGCATGGCCAGGAAGGCCGGCGGGCCGGTGCCGTCGCAGACCTGCGACATGCGCAGCGCGATGCGCACCAGACCGACCGCGTCGTACTCGATCTCGTCGATGGCCAGCCACCCGCTCATCTCGTTGCAAGTGCGGCTGTTGGCGCTGAACTTGGCCGCCAGGCGGAGCGGGTTGTCTCCGTTCGCGGTTTCGAGCAGTTCGTAGAACCCGCGCTGGAACCGGCCAACCCCGCGCGGTGCGGTCAGATTCAGATTGATCGACGACTGGGTCGTGCTCGAAAACCACAGCCTCAAGAGCCCAGGGTCCTCGAACTTCAGCACCGCGTTCCCTGACTGGGGCTCCATGGTGGTCACCCCGCCGCCCACGAAGCCCCCCATGTTGGATTGCAGGAGCACATAGCCGCCGGAGGCCGGCAACGCCGAGACGGGTGGTGCCCAGAGCCCGGCCGGGATCGGCTGCGGCGGGAGCGGCGCGGCCACATCGCTTGCAAGCCAGCGGATGGTCCCGAACAAGGGGTACGGTGCGTCTTTGCAGCGGTGCTCGAAACGCATGTCCAGGCGGACCAGGCGATCACCGTCGTAGTCAGCCCGGTCGACCTCGAACCAGCCCGTCTCGATGTCGCAGGCCGGGCCGACGCCACTGAGACTGAAGCGGTACTCACCGGACTGTCTTCCCATGCCGTTTTCAAAGGCGTGCCGCCCTGGGGTGAGCCGCGTCAGGCTCGCGGGTGGCCAGATCTCGCCAGACCAGGACTCGTCACCCCTGGCGGTGAACCCGAACGACGGGCCGGTGAAGGCTGGTCCTGCCCAGAGAAAGCTGTCGGCCGTGGTGTACAGCCAGGTGCGGTTGCCGCCCAGCGGGTGCAGCCCCCGGCTCTCGAACAGGAAGGCCGAGCCCGTGGAGGGCATCGTCGGTTCGGGCGCCAGCACCGGCTCCAGCGGCGCCGGATCGGCCGGGCCCTTGGTGATCGCCGGGTCCGGGCTTGTCCATCGCAGTTTCCCGCGCAGCACGTTCGGGATGTCGCTGCAGCGCAGCTCGAATCGCACCGTGATGGACCTCAGGACACCATGCCGGTGGGCGATGTCGTCGATCGAGTACCAGCCGGAGCCGATTGCACAGCCGATGTCATTGCCGCTGAACCGGAAGTTTCCGGTCACGCGGTTGAAGCTGGGGCCGCGAGTGATCTCGCGATAGCCGCGCTCGACCCGGGTGGCGGTGACGCGGCTGAAGAAGTCGCCTCGCCACTCGATGCCCGATGCCCTCTCGGTGAAGACCATCCGCAGCGTGCCCAAGTCGTCGTAGACCTTGAAGTCCGTGGCGTCTGGGGTAAGCAGGCGCACGCCGGTCGGGCCTGTCCACCTGGGGTAGTCGCCAGCCAGATGCAGGTAGTTGCCCGTCGCAGGCGTGGTGCCTTCGGCGGGTTCCCAAAGCCCGGCCGGGGTCGGGCCGTGGGGTGGCGGCAAGCGGCGCTCGGCTGCTCGCCAGCGCACGACGCCCCTGAGGATGCCCGGCGCATCCAGGCAGCGTTGCTCGAACCGCAGTTCCACGGCAACGAGAGCGCCCCGGCTCAGCTCGAGTTGGTCAACCGCGAGCCAGCCCCGCGGGTTGCTGCATCTGCCCGCGCCGTACCACTCTGTCGCGCCCCGCGCCGGGTTGTAGCGAGCGTCGAAGCCACGCAGCCCGTCGTAGAAGCCGACCTGGAAGCCTTCCGGTCTCTGGATGCCGCGCAGTCTGGCGAACCAGTCTCGACGGCCTCGCACCGTGATGTCGATGCGATCGCCCGCGGCCGACACCTCGAGCAGTGCGTTGTCTTCGGTGAAGGTCTCCGTGCGCCCGTTGAAGACCGGCTCGACGCCGGTGGCTTCGATGTGGATCACGTTGCCCGAGGCGGGGACGGCCCCAGCGGCCGGGCGCCACAGGTCTGCAGGCACGGCCGGTGCGGCTGCACGCACCGGTGACTCGGCTGCAGACCACCGGATCTGCACCTGCAGCGCGCCGGTCGCGCCGTCGCAGCGCTGCACGAAGCGCAGATCGAACTCGACCAGTTGCCCGTTGTCATAGCGCACGCGATCCACGCTGAGGATGCCGTCAGCGTCCGTGCACCGGGTGTCTTCGCGTTGCCACTCGAAGCCGACGCCCTGGACAGCGCGAGCGGCACTGGCTCGCAGCCCGGTGAGGAGTCCTTCACCGACGCGTACTTCGGTGTCGCCGCGCGAACTCGTGCGGAAGTAGCCTTCCCAGTACTCGTCGCCTCGAACCTGCACGCGGATGGTCGCATTGGAGACCGTGACCTGCACGCCCGCGTTGGACAGGTTGTAGGTCCTGGACAGACCGACGCCCACGGTGTCCCCGGCCGCGCTGACGACGCGCACGAACGTCCCGGAGCCCGTGTCCGCAGCCGGAAGGGCGAAGGAGGACGGCCCCGAAGGTGGCGCCGTCCCGGCGTCGCCACCGCCACCCCCTCCACCACAGGCGGCCAGCGCCATCGATGCGAGTGCGCCGAGCGCAGCAAGCCATCGGCGAGCCTTCATGCCTGCGACGGTACCTGGAGCCTTGTCCGCAGCCAGGGTTGCTCCGCGCGCCGCCAGTGCGTCGTGGTGTCCTCGCATCCGCTCTCCCCGGGACTCCTCGAGTAGGGATACCTCACTTGGCCGTTATACCAAGGGGGCGAACGCCAGCGAGAGCGGGGCGCAAGAGCCCCACTTCAGCGGGGTTTCCTGGCAACCTGCGTGGACGTCTCGTCGCTGTGTGAATGAAGGTTCTGCGCCAACCCGGCCGGACCTCAGGCCGCCGCCCGCACCGCCTCGATCATCGCCGCCACCGGCGCGGCCATGCCCACCGGCTGCAGCTGCAGCCTCGGGTTCAGCCGCGGCTGCACGCGGAACATCTCGTCGGCGAAGCCATGGCCCAGTTGCTCGACGCCGGTGAAGTCGATCTCCGCAAAGGCAAAGCGCTCCAGCCGCGCCAGCGCCCGCCGCGCCTCGGCGCGTGACGCCAGCTGGCGGCCGTCGCTGCCCGGCGGCGCCAGCAGCGCCAGCGGCACGCGTGTGCGCTCGAAGGCGTAGCCCTGGCCGCTGGCGCTGTGGGCCTGCAGCACCTGCTCCAGCGTGCGTGGCGTGTCCAGCGCGATGGCGAGATAGATGCTGGTGCCGGCCTGCGTGGCCGGGCGCTGCGTGTGCCAGCGGCCGCTGTCCCAGCCGCGGCGCTGGAAGGCGGCGGCGTTGGCGTGCAGGTCGAACACGTCGGCCAGCTGCGCGGTGAAGAACAGACCGTGGCCGCAGTGGCGGTCGGGGTCGCTGGTGAGCTTGCCCTTGGCCAGCTCCAGCATCGCCACCGCCGGCTCGTCGAGCGCGAAGTGCTCGGCCACGCGGCGGAACAGCCCGACGCCGTCGTCCGACACCAGCAGCTGCAGCTGCAGCGGCGTCTGCCGCATCGACACCGTGACGTCGGTGCCGCAGCTGTGGTCGATGGCGTTGTTGAGCAGCTCGGTGAAGGCGTGGCGCGCCATCGCCTGCACCGCCAGTGGCAGCGTGAAGCAGGGCGCGAAGTCCTGGCGCCACGGGGCGTCTTCCTGCAGCCCGGCGAGCGGGTAGCGCTTGACCACCTGGCGCAGCGCGCCGGGCGCGAACCGGGGCTTGCGCGGCGTGCCGCCGGCCTGCAGCCACTGCATCGCGACCAGCCGCTTCAGCAGCAGGCCGGCCTGGCGGCGGCTGATCTGCAGGCGCTGCATCAGGTGCGCGGGCAGGGCGTCGCCGTGCTGGACGGCCGCCGCGGTGATCCAGCGCGTGACGGAAACGGGGTCGATGCGGGGCATGGCGTCGGCGTCGATCGGGGTGGTCGGGCCGCGAGTGTCGACCGAGCCCGCGCCGGGCTTGAGCGCGAACAGCGGCACGGAAGCCCGTCAATTCCCTGGAAGCCCCGGCACCTAGAATTCCGGCCCAGTTACCGCGCGGTTACGGCCGGGCCGGCCGCGCAAACCCGATCCCTTGTCGTCTCGGAGTCCGCCATGCCCCTCGTTTCCATGCGCCAGCTGCTCGACCATGCCGCCGAAAACGGCTATGGCATCCCGGCGTTCAACGTCAACAACCTCGAGCAGGTGCAGGCCGTGATGCAGGCCGCGCACGAGGTGGGCGCGCCGGTCATCCTGCAGGCCAGCGCCGGTGCCCGCAAGTACGCCGGCGAGCCCTTCATCAAGCACCTGATCCAGGCCGCCACCGAGGCCTACCCGCACATCCCGCTGGTCATGCACCAGGACCACGGCACCAGCCCCAAGGTCTGTGCCGGCGCCATCGAGCTGGGTTTCGGCTCGGTCATGATGGACGGCTCGCTGATGGAAGACG
>JAIXTY010000237.1 GCA_027483705.1 Rubrivivax sp. | reverse complement strand
CGGCCGGGGGGGGTGGGGGGGTGTTTGGGGGGGGGGCGCGGCGGGGGGGGGGGGGGGAGATCGCGCGCCCTCTGGGCCCGCAGGTTACCGCGGCCTGAACGTCCCCACTCGGCCCGGGTGCGGGCCGCCGCGCTCAGGCGCCCGCGGCCTCGAAGCCGGCCGCGACATGCGAGAGATCGCAGAACGGCTTGTTGCGCGACTGCCCGCAGCGGCACAGCCGCGCCTCGGTGACGCGGGCCACCGTGCGGCCGGTGCCGGCGCAGAGCTCGAGGTTGCCGGCCACCTGCAGCGGGCCGTCCTTCAGAGGCGTCACCACCAGCGGGCCGTCGCGCACCGCCAGCGGCTCGACGGCCCCGCTGGGCGGCTCGCCGCTGGCGCGGAAGCCGGCGTCGACGTGCGAGCCGTCGCACCAGGGCTTGCGGCGGCTGGCGCCGCAGCGGCACAGCGTGGCGCGGAAGCCGTCGGGCTGGCCGGCCACCGTGAGCGGCGCGTGCACCGCGTAGGGCCCGTTCTCGCGCAGGCGCAGCTGGTTCACCGCGGGCGGCCCTTCGGCCGCGCCGCCGTCGTGGCGCTCGTAGCGAATGGCGCCCGAGGGGCAGCTCTGCGCCACCGCCACCAGCGCCTCGGCGGGCAGCTGGTCCGGGTGGATCCAGGTGCCGGGCGTGTTGGCCTTGAACACGCCGGGCGCGTCGAGCACGCAGTGGCGGCTGTGGATGCAGCGCCGGCCCTCGAAGTGGATGGTGATGGCCCGGCCGACGGCCCCCTCCACCGGCGGCGACGGCTCGGCCGCGGCCGGCGGCGCGGCCGGTGACAAAGCCGTCGCCGGGGGCACGGCCGGCGGCGGCGCCACCGCCACCGGCCGGCCCGCCAGGGCCTGCAGCGCCGCCTGCTGCTGCCCGAGCAGCTCGATGACGCCGGCCCAGCTGGCCTCGGTCTCGCCATCCACCAGCACCAGCGGCAGGGCCTGCGCCCGCTCGCGCAACTGGCCCAGGCGCTCGGCCACGACCTCGGCGGCACGCTCGCCCGGCAGCACGGCCAGCGTGCGCAGCGGCGTGAAGGTGAGCCCGGCGTGCGGCCGCTCGGCGCCGGCGTGCGCCGGGCGCGCCGCCAGGCCCTGAGCCACCGGCAGCAGCGCGCGCATCAGCGCGAAGCTGGCCGCCAGCCAGGTGCCCTTGGCACGGCGATCGGCGGCATCGAAGCCCTGCAGCAGGCAGCGCAGGCTGGTGGTGTACAGCGCGTTGCCGATGTCGAGCCAGCGTGCGTTCTGCGGGTGGTCGATGTGCACGCGGTCGTGGCGGGCCTGGATGGGGGCGTTCATCACCGGGTTGGTGGCCGCCGGCCAGGCCGGCTCGAACGCCGGATCGGCGGCGCTCAGCGCGGCCAGTTCGTCGGCCATGCGCGAGAAGCGCATGAAGTGCGACTCGGCGTGCTCGACGCCGGCACCCTCGCCCTGCGTGACGATGGTGGTCAGCGCGGCGCGGGCGCTGGCCAGGTCGGTGATGGCCGCCACGCCCGGCAGCGGCGCCAGCGCGGCATCGACCTGCAGCGCCGGATCACCGATGAACAGCGCCGCCTCTCCATGGGCCTCGGCAAAGGCCTGGAGCGACTGCATCACCGTCTCGTACAGCTCGCCGACGGTGCTGTAGTCGCGCGGGCCCGGGCTCAGCCGCCCCTCGGGCACGGCGCGGTGGTAGTGGCGCGCCGGCTCGAAGCCGCGGGCATCGTGCAGCGCCTCGTGCACCGGCCGCTCGAGGAACTTGAAGTGCTCCAGCGTCTCGGGCCCGAAGGGCTGCAGCCGGATCACGAAGCCCTCCGGGTAGGGACCGCTGTCCACCGGGAAGGCCGGGCGGTTGAGGTTGGGCGCCGCGCCCAGCGCGTTCATCAGGTTGCCCACCAGCGCCAGGTGCGTCATCTCCTCCAGCGCCACGGCGGTGATGCTGCGGCGCCAGCCGGCCACGGCACTGCGCTGGGCCGGGCTCCAGCGCGTGTCATCGCGCTTCAGGCTGAAGGCCGCGTAGAGGTAGCAGCACATCAGGTGGTGCTCGATCTCGCTGGCCTCGTGCAGCCAGTACAGCAGCTGCTCCCGGCTGGGCGGTGCGGGGCGGGCGGCGGCGGGCGGTGCGGGCGCGTTCATGCCCGCACTCTACAAAAGCGGCCGCGCCCCGACTACAGGCTGCGGCGGTACTGGCCGCCGACTTCGAACAGCGCGTTCGTGATCTGGCCCAGGCTGCACACACGCACCGCGTCCATCAGCACCTCGAAGACATTGCGGTCTTCGATGACGGCCTGCTGCAGGCGCTGCAGCATGGCCGGCGCGGCCGCGGCGTGGCGGGCCTGGAAGTCGGCCAGGCGCTGCAGCTGGCTCTGCTTCTCGGCCTCGGTGCTGCGCGCGAGTTCGATGTGCTCGGGCACCGGGTCGCCCTTCGGGTTGCGGAAGGTGTTGACGCCGATGATCGGGTGCTCACCGGTGTGCTTGAGCATCTCGTAGTGCATCGACTCCTCCTGGATCTTGCCGCGCTGGTAGCCCGTCTCCATCGCGCCGAGCACGCCGCCGCGTTCGGCGATCTTCTCGAACTCGGCCAGCACCGCCTCTTCGACCAGCTCGGTGAGTTCGTCGATGACGAAGGCGCCCTGGTTCGGGTTCTCGTTCTTCGCCAGGCCCCACTCGCGGTTGATGATCAGCTGGATGGCCATCGCGCGGCGCACGCTGTCCTCGGTGGGCGTGGTGATGGCCTCGTCGAACGCGTTGGTGTGCAGGCTGTTGCAGTTGTCGTAGATGGCGATCAGCGCCTGCAGCGTGGTGCGGATGTCGTTGAACGCGATCTCCTGCGCGTGCAGGCTGCGGCCGCTGG
>JAIXTY010000289.1 GCA_027483705.1 Rubrivivax sp. | reverse complement strand
GATCCTCGCGCTGATGCCCCACTTGGTGGTCCGCACCTCCAGTGGTCGATACCACGCCTACTGGCGAGTCACGGACCTTGCCGTCAAGGACTTCAAGCGATTCCAGCAGGCGCTTGCTCAGAAGTTCGGCACTGACCCAAGTGTCTGCAACCCTGCACGACTCATGCGCATGCCCGGCTCGGTGCACCGCAAGGAAAAGCCTTGCCTAGTCAACATCGAACAAATCAAGGACGACGCAGATCCGGTTAGCGCCCGGAAGCTCGCCAAGCGCCTTGGTCTCGACCTCCAAGCTCAAGGAAGGTCGGCGGCGAAGCGATCGGACGAGACCACGCGGCCTGAGCTCATTAGCGCACTTCGGGCCATCCCGGCAGAAAGCAGGTCGGACTGGCTTAAGGTAGGGCAGGCCATCCACGACATCCTGCCGAACGATGAGGGATACGAGGTTTGGGATCAGTGGAGCCGGCAATCCGGCAAGTACGACGCAGAGGACCAACGTAGGACCTGGGATGGGTTCGTCAGAGGAGGCGGAGTGACCGTTTCCTCCCTGTTCTGGCTCGCGAGCCAACACGGCTGGACGGCTGCGGCGTCATTGGATGGGTCGTTCCCGACCGATGCCATGGCTTTGGTGGACTGGTTCGCGGAGCAGGTGAAGCGAAGCCTTCGCTTTGAGGCCACCGCTAGCAAGTGGCTGGTCTTCCGAAGTCCTGTCTGGGTCGCAGACGAAGCGGAGGCGGTTCAAGCGGCGCGTGCGGTGATGGAGCCTCTGCATGCCCGTGCCAAGGCCGAGGGAGCCCAAGCAGCGCTGACCCTCGTAACCCGGTTCTACGGAGTCGGTGGGCTGCGGGCTCTTCTGCGCGACGCGAGCGCGCTCCCAAAGCTCAACGTCAAGCGCGACGATCTTGACCGCCAGCCCACTCTGCTTGCTGTCGCCAACGGCGTGGTCGATCTGACAACCGGCCAACTCGATGCCGGCCAGCCCGAGGCTCTTCTAACGATTCAGGCTCCAACCAAATTCGACCCAAACGCCAAGTGCCCACGCTTCATGGAGTTACTCCGCTTCGTCACGCACCGCGACCAGGACTACATCGAGTACCTGCAACGCGCGCTGGGCTACACCCTGTTTGGGCATACCAACGAACAGGTGTTTTTCATCGTCTTCGGACAAAGCGGAAATGGCAAGGGGACGCTCTTCAGGATCCTGGCTCATGTACTCGGGCCGTTTGTCACGACCGTTCAGCCGAATCTGCTCAGTAGAGCGTACGCCGGGAACCCCCAGGGCCCCTCGCCAGCGTTCATGGCGTTGCACGGCCCTCGGATGTTCCAGTGTGGCGAAGGTACCGACGGCCAGCGCTTCGACACTGCTTTCGTGAAGGGACTGAGCGGGAGCGACGCCTTGAGTGGCCGCGCCACATACGGCAGCCAGATGCAGTTCACGCCTGTGGGCAAGCTGTGGCTCTCGGTCAACACCTTCCCGGAAGTGCCGAGCCAGGACAAAGCGATGTGGCGACGCCTCCGTGTCTTGCCCTTCACCGCCAAGATCAAGGAGCAGGACGGCACCTTCGAGGAACTTCTGAAGGCAGAGGCCCCTGGCATCTTGAACTGGCTGATCAAGGGGGCGTTGGAGTACACCAAGCATCGGCTTGGTGAATGCGACGTCGTCAAGCAGGCTACAGCGCGGGCGCGGCGATCCAGCGACTCGGTTGCTACATGGATCAAGGAGCGGTGCCGTGTGGACGCCGAAGCCCAGGTCCAGACTAGTGCCGCGTATGGCAGCTACCGCAAGCAGTGTCGCCTGAGTGGCATCAAGGAACTCTCTATCCAAGCCTTTTCCCGGGCAATGGGCGCCAAAGGGTACTCGACCATAAAGACGAAGCGCCACAACGTGTTTGTCGGACTTGAGCTGCTCGAGGAGTAGCGGCCAGCGTTCACAGCACGCCCGGCGGCAGATCGCTGCGGAGGAGTTTGGTACAGGACGTCTTCGCCACCGCTTGGTGGCGAAGAATACGACTCACTAACGCAGATCAATGACCGGCATCTGGGGCCCCTTCGGATAGGGATCCTTGAGATGTGAGCGGCCCATCAAGTGCGGTTCCAAGACGACTTGCCATTCAGCGATAGTGCAAGCCCGATGAAGCCGTGAAGCTGGTAGGCTTCCCGAGCAAGTTGCGACAAATCTAGCGTCGCTACCCGGATGCTCAGCATCGTTGGGGGCGTCGAGTGGCTAGCCGGAGCCGGTCCCTACAAAACGTGCCCACATGGTCAAGCTTTTCTCCGCACTCAACCTACTCGAAGCCATCTGCTTCGTGGACGAGGTGGAGCGCGGTGCCGCTTGTGGGTGCGTTTGTCCAGTTTGCCGAAGCCCCTTGGTTGCCAAGCAGGGTGACGTCCGAGACTGGCACTTCGCCCACGAGGCAAACCAAGAGAGACCCGAGTGCGAGACGGGAGCTCTCAACATGCTTCGTCGGTTGGCCGCGGAGCACGTGCGGGCGCAGGAACGCCTACTCTTGCCAAGGTACGCGCAACAGCTTGCCGTCCGCTCTGCGCGGCAGGTTCTGCGCGAAGACGTGTCTTGGAGCGCCCAGTTTGTTGGCCCAATAGAGTGGCTGCCAATCGGGCCGAAGGGAACCCCGCTTGCGACCGGTCGGCTTGACAGTGGTTGCGATGCTGATCTGTACGTGGAGATAGGCGACGAGCGACCACGGGTCGCCCAGATGCCGGAAGCCGAGAGGGCGCAGGTTGTCTTCTGGTGCCCAGCCCCGTCTCTCTCAACGGTAAGGCTGCGTGAGAGGGCTCAGCGATTCATCCAGCAAGAAGGGCGCTATCTGTGGCGAAGTCATCCTGACACCAAGGGGCTTGTAAGGGTCGCGAGAGCCAGACTTGACGCAGCCACCCTTGCTGAAGCCGATCTCTCCGGCCGTCTGGGTAAGACGGAGCCACCAAGTAGGGCGCTGCTTACCTACGGCGACCCAGACCCCGCGCCTAGTGCGCCGGTGCAGGTGCCCAATGAATTCGCGCCGCGCCGTAAGCCGAATACTGGTCTCAACTTCTATCGAATGAATGACGGATCGGCATGGGTTGTCTACACCATGGAAGATGGATCGCATGCCGTCGCACCATGGCCGCGTCCAGAAGACGGGTGGGACGAAGCGTTGCCGCCGAGCGTTGGAATTGTGCAACCCGATCTCAAGGTTTATAGAGTGGCAAGCTTGGTTGGAGCAATGACCTATCTGGGAGCCAATTCCACGAAGGCCCGCTCCAGCTCCAATCCAGCAGATTTTGAGGGCCACTGACTGCAGCTAGCTTCCTGCCCAAGATCAAGGCCGGCGTCAGAGACCATGGGGTCGGATGCCAAAAGCGTCAGTATGGTATTGGCCGACCACACCATTTGAGGCACAGTTGCGCTGCTCGGCAGGCGGGCGCGGGGGTTGGCCGATCACGTCAGACTGGTTACGTCGGTCGGATTTTGACGGCGGAAGGCAGCTGGAGCCAAGACCT
>JAIXTY010000267.1 GCA_027483705.1 Rubrivivax sp. | reverse complement strand
AGCATCGCGTGGCCGGTGCGGTCAGCGGCGGCGCAGGCGCGCTGGACGGGCTTCTCGCCGTAGTTGGCGGTGTGGCCGCCGAAGGGGCGCTGGTAGATCGTGCCGTCGGCATTGCGGTCGAAGGGCATGCCGAAGTGCTCAAGCTCGTAGACGACCTTGGGCGCCTCGCGGCACATGAACTCGATCGCGTCCTGGTCGCCGAGCCAGTCGGAACCCTTGACGGTGTCGTAGAAGTGGAAGTGCCAGTTGTCCTCGGACATATTGCCCAGCGAGGCGCCGATGCCGCCCTGCGCCGCCACGGTGTGGCTGCGCGTCGGGAACACCTTGGACAGCACCGCCACGTTCAGGCCGGCGCGCGCCAGCTGCAGCGAGGCCCGCATGCCGGAGCCACCGGCCCCGACGATGACCACATCGAACTTGCGCTTGGGAAGATTTGCCAGGGACACGTTCACAACCTCCACAACACTTGAACGGCCCAGCCGATGCAGCCCACCAGCCAGACGATCGTCAGCACCTGCAGCGTCAGGCGCACGGCCACCGGCTTGACGTAGTCCATCCAGATGTCGCGCACGCCGACCCAGGCATGCCAGCCCAGGGCGACGAAGACCACGAAGGTCAGCAGCTTCATCCACTGCGCGCTGAAGATCGCGGCCCAGCGGTCGTAGCCGAGTTCGCCACCGAACAGCACCTGCACCAGCAGCACGATGGTGAACAGGGCCATCAGGACGGCGGTGACGCGCTGGCTGAGCCAGTCGCGCATGCCGTAGTGCGCGCCGACGACGACGCGCTTGCTTCCGTAATTGACTGCCATGGGGATACCTCGGGCGGGCTCAGATGAGCCCGAACAGCTTGGCGCCCAGCGCCACGGTGAGCAGCACGCTGAGCACCAGCGTGACGACGGCCGACTGGTGGCCGTGGGCCTTGGTGACGCTGTGGGTGGCGTCCATCCACAGGTGGCGCACGCCGGCGATGAAGTGGTGCAGGTAGGCCCAGATCAGCGCCAGCACCACCAGCTTCACCAAGAAGGCCGGCACGACGCCGATGCCCGCCAGGAAGGCGCTGCGGAAGACCTCGAAGCTGACCTCGGAGCTCACGCTCATGTCGAAGAGCCAGATGATCAGCGGCAGCAGCCCGAACATCAGCGCGCCGCTCACGCGGTGCAGGATCGACACCACGCCGGCCAGCGGCAGGCGGTACTTCACCGCGTCGATCAGTCTCATCGTGCCGGGTCTGGTGACCGGTCTTTGTCGTGTCATCTCTGCCATGGTGGTACTTCGTTGGATGCGACGGGGATGTAACGCGGGGAAACCCGAGGGAGTCTATTGCAAGCCCGGCGCCTTACGCGGGGCTGCAAGGCGGCAAACAAGTGTCGGTTTGGCCATCACATCAGCGTGTTGCGGTAGTGGTGGGCCTGGGTCAGATAGAGGCCGCGGCGCAGCTCGACGGGCTTGTCACCATAGGTGAACGACAGCCGCTCCACCGACAGCAGCGGCGTGCCCGGCGCCACGCCCAGCAGCGCGGCGTCGTCCGCGGCGGCGGCCACGGCGCGCAGCTTCTCCTCGGCGCGCACCATGTGCACCGAGAACTCAGCCTCGAACAGCCGGTACAGCGGGCCGCGCCAGTTTTCCATGCGCTCCAGCGTCAGGCCCTTGAAGGGCAGGCCGGGCAGCCAGAGGTCGTCCAGCACCACGGGCTGCGCCGGGCCGCCGGCGGCGGACTCGTCCGGCGCCAGCAGCAGCCGGCGCACCTGCACGGCGGCCTCGCCGGCGCGCAGCTCCAGCGCCCGCGCCACGTCAGCCGGGGCGCGCTGGCGCTTGCAGTCGAGCAGCCGGCGCTGCAGCGGCGAGCGCGTGGCGGTGTCGGGCACCAGCCGCAGGAAGCGGTACTGCGTGCGCTGTTCGGCGTGGGTGGCCACGAAGGTGCCCTTGCCCTGGCGGCGCACCAGCAGGTTGTCGGCCGCCATCTCGTCGATGGCCTTGCGCACGGTGCCCTGGCTGACGCGGTAGCGCGACGCCAGCTCGGTTTCGCTGGGGATGGCCTGGCCGGGCTGCCACTCGCCGCTCTGCAGGCCCTGCACCAGCAAGGCCTTGATCTGCTGGTACAGCGGGCTGAAGGACGGCGTCGCGGCATTCATGGAACGCGCATTGTGCCTCTTTGTCTTGCATAAGACATAAGACTGAAGTCAGGACGGCGCGCCTAGAATCGCGGCCTCCGACGGCGGTTTCACCGCGTCCCGACCCCTCCCCTTTGTTGCTCGAGGAGCCCCCCATGACCACCAAGAAGCCCGTGCGCGTGGCTGTCACCGGCGCCGCCGGCCAGATCGGCTATGCCCTGCTGTTCCGCATCGCCAGCGGCGAGATGCTCGGCAAGGACCAGCCGGTCATCCTGCAGCTGCTCGAAGTGCCCGTGGAGGGACCGCAGAAGGCGCTGAAGGGCGTGATGATGGAACTCGAGGACTGCGCCTTCCCGCTGCTGCATGGCATGGAAGCGCACGGCGACCCGATGACCGCCTTCAAGGACGTGGACTACGCGCTGCTGGTCGGCGCGCGGCCGCGCGGAAAGGACATGGAGCGCAAGGATCTGCTCGAAGCCAACGCCGCGATCT
>JAIXTY010000125.1 GCA_027483705.1 Rubrivivax sp. | reverse complement strand
CTTCGGGCGAGTGGTTCGTGTCGACCACGCCGATGACGGGAATGCCGAGCTTCTTGGCTTCGGCAACGGCGATCTTGTGGTAGCCGACGTCGATGACGAACATCGCGTCGGGCAGCGCGCCCATGTCCTGGATGCCGCCGATGTCCTTCTCGAGCTTGACGAGCTCGCGGTCGAACAGCAAGGCTTCCTTCTTGATCATCTGCTCCATGCCGGCGTCCTTGGTGGCCTGCATGTCTTTCAGCTTCTTCAGCGAGCCCTTGACCGTCTTGAAGTTGGTCATCATGCCGCCGAGCCAGCGCTGGTCGACGTAGGGCATGCCGCAGCGCTGGGCTTCCAGCGCGATGACCTCGCGGGCCTGACGCTTGGTGCCGATCATGAGGATCGGGCCGCGGCGGGCCGAGAGCTGGCGGATGAACTTCATCGCCTCGTCGAAGAGCGGCTGCGTCTTCTCGAGGTTGATGATGTGGATCTTGTTGCGATGGCCGTAGATGTACGGGGCCATCTTGGGGTTCCAGAAGCGCGTCTGGTGTCCGAAATGGACACCGGCTTCCAGCATTTCACGCATGGAGACAGACATGGAAACTCCAAAGGTTGTGTCTAGAATCCCGCCGCTTGATCGTGACGTGCTGCAAGCACGGCAAGCAACCGTGAGGGCCAGCCCTCGGTTCATTGCCTAGCTCGCGTCACACCCCACAACACCTTGGTTCGGTCGGGTTCGCGAATCGCGCCGGCGCCGTCTTCAAAACAACGGGCCGCCGCGTGTTCTGCCCCCGGTGACCCCGGGCCTCAAGCGGCCCTGAATCACCACCCCACTGGCCTGAAAACAGACCTGCGTCGAGGCAAAACCTGAAGAGTTTAGCACGTGCCGCCGGGCCCAAGGCTGGCCTGTGCGCGTAGCCGTCATCGGTGCCGGCATCGTCGGCGTCACCACCGCGCATGAGCTGGCCGCCGAAGGGCACGAGGTCATAGCCTTCGAGCGCCGCGGCAGCGTCGCCGCCGAGGCCAGCTTCGCGCAGGCCGGTGTCGTGGCGCCGGCGCTCGTCGATCCGATGCCCATGCCGTCGTGGCCCTGGCAGTGGTTGCCCGGCTGGCAGGGCGGCCTGAGCGGGCTGCGCATCGTACCCACGGCGCTGGGCGCCGCCCCGTGGCTGTGCCGGGCGCGGCTGGCGCGGCGGGCCCGCGTGCTCGCACCCAACCGGCTGGCGCTGCACCAGCTGGCGCGCCACAGCCGCGAGCGTCTGCTGGCCCTCACCCGGACGCTCGATCTCGACTTCGAGCAGGCCGACGGCGTGCTGCTGCTGCTGCGCAACGAGCGCGCGCTGCGCGCCTGGCGACCGGCGCTCAAGCGGCTGGCCGACGAGGGCCTGGCGTTCGAGCTCGTCGACGCGGAGCGCGCGCGCCAGATCGAGCCCTCGCTGAACCCGGCCCAGCCGCTGCGCGCCGCCGTTCACCTGCCGCAGGACATGGTGGGCAACGGGCGCCAGTTCGCGCACCGCCTCAAGGCCGAGGCCGTACGCCGCGGTGCGGTGTTCCACTTCGAGACCCCGGTGCGCGAGCTCCGGCCCGGATCACGGCCCGAGTTGGTGCTGGCCGATGGCCGCACCGAGGCCTTCGATGCCATCGTGGTGACCGCCGGCGCCGAAGCGGCGGCCCTGCTGTCGCCTCGTGGGCTGAAGCTGCCTCTGCAGGCCGTGTGGGGTGTGTCGGTGACGGCCCCGGTCAACCACGTCGACGGTCAGCTGCCGCAGGCCCCGCGCGCCGCCATCGTCGACCTGCGCCACCGCGTGACGATCTCGCGCCTGGGCCAGCGCATCCGTGTCGCCGGCGGCCACGCCGTCGGCCCGGCCACCGACGAACCGCGCCTGGCGACCCTGCGGGCCCTGTACCGCGTGCTCGACGACTGGTTCCCGGGCAGCGCCGTGATGCGCGAGGCCCAGCACTGGCAGGGTGCGCGGCCGCTGGTGCCCGACGGCCTGCCGCTGATCGGCGCCAGCGCGCTGCCCGGCGTTTGGCTGAACCTCGCCCATGGGGGCCACGGCTGGTCGCTGGCCTGTGGCAGTGCCGCGCTGCTCGCCGCGGCGCTGGCCGCTCGCGACGCCGAAGTCGACGGCTCGCGCTTCGCCCCTCAGCGGCTGCGCTGAGCGCCACCGGGCGGCCGGCCACCCGCCCCACAATGCGCGCATGACCCTGCCGCCGCCGGTACCAGGCCCCTGCCGCATCACGGGCAGCGCAGCGCGATGGCCGCTGCTGGATGCCGCGGCCGCGCGGGCCCACGAGGCCGCCGCGCGCGCGGCCTGCCCCCCCGGCACGCTGATGGCCCGGGCGGGCCTGGCGACGGCGCGACTGGCGCTCGCCCTGGCGCCGCGAGCCCGGCGCGTGGTCGTGCTCTGCGGTCCGGGTGACAACGGTGGCGATGGCCTCGTGGCGGCGCGGCATCTGGGGCTGGCGGGCCTCGAGGTCCTCGTGCACCGGATCTTGGGCTCGCGTCCGCCCTCGGCCGACACCGCCGCGGCGCTGGCCGCGCTGCCGTCCGCCGGCCTTGCCGCAACCCCCTGCCCCGCGCAGCTGCCGCCGGTCGACCTGGCGATCGACGCCCTGCTCGGCCTGGGCACCACCCGCGCGCCCGACGGCGAACTGGCACGGGCCATCGACACCCTGCGCCGCCAGGCGGCGCCCGTGCTGGCCATCGACCTGCCCAGTGGCCTGCATCCGGACACCGGCTGCGTGCTGGGCGATGCCGCCGTGGTGGCGCACGCCACGCTGTGCCCCTTGTCGCTGCGGCCCGGCTGCTTCACGGCCGACGGGCGCGACCACGCCGGCGAGGTGTGGCTGGACGACCTGGGCCACCCCGCCACGGCCCCGACCGCCTGGCTCGCCGGCGCGGCATCGGCCACGCCCAGGCCGCACGCCAGCCACAAGGGCCGCTTCGGCGATGTGCTGGTGGTTGGCGGTGCCACCGGCCTGCAGGGTGCCGTGGTGCTGGCGGCCGAGGCGGCGCTGGCCGCTGGCGCCGGGCGCGTGTTCCTGGTGCCGCTGGCCGACACCGCCCCCCCGGCGCGGCCGGAGCTGATGACGCGCACGGCGGCCTGGAGCGCGGAGCCCGGCGTGCTGGCCAATGCCACCGTGGTGGCCGGCTGCGGCGGTGGCGACCGCATCGCCGCCGCACTGCCGCCCCTGCTGGCTCACGCGGCGCGGCTGGTGCTGGATGCCGACGCGCTCAACGCCGTTGCCGCCAACACGGCACTGCGGGCCGCGCTGCAGGCCCGCACCCGTCGCGGACGGCCGACGGTGCTGACGCCCCATCCGTTGGAAGCCGCTCGCCTGCTGGGCACGACGAGCCGCGCCGTGCAGGGCGACCGCTTCGCCGCCGCCACGGCCCTGGCGGCTGCCACCGGTGCCGTCGTGCTGCTGAAGGGGTCGGGCAGCCTGATCGCCAGCCCCGGCCGCATCCCCGTGGTCAACCCCACGGGCAACGCGGCGCTGGCCAGCGCCGGCACCGGCGACGTGCTCGCCGGCTGGCTGGGCGGCCGCTGGGCCGGCCAGCCCGACCGCGAGGCCGAGACGCTGGCGGCCGAGGCGGCTTGGCAGCACGGTCTGGCGGCCGATCGCCATGCCGCCATCTGGCCGCTGCGGCCGCTGCGGGCTGGCGAGCTGATCGAGGGCTTGTTCCGACTGCCGGCCTGATCGGCACGCAGGACGCGGTCGTCAGCGGCCGTCAGCGACCGACAAAGCGACCGTCGGCTTCCTTCAGCGCCGGTTGCGCGGCTTCGGCGCCGGCCGCTGCGGGCCGGGCTTGCGCGAGCGCGCGTGCCGCCCACCGCTGGCCGCCTGGGGCGCCTGTCCCGCCTTCGCGGCCTTGGCGGCCCCGCGCGCCAGCCGGTCGGCGTGTTTCACGGCGGCCAGTTCCTCGGCAGCGGTGCCGGGCTTGTCGGCGCCCTTCTCGCCGCCCTTCTCGCCGCCCTTCTCGCTGCCCTTGTCGGCGCCCTTGCCCGCGCCGCCGCGCCCCAGCAGGCGGTCGGCCTCGCCGTCGCGCACCATGCGGAAGTCGATCTTGCGGCCGTCGAGGTCGACGCGGCTGACCTGCACCCGCACCCGCGCACCCATGGCGTAGCGGATGCCGGTGCGTTCGCCGCGCAGCTCCTGTCGCGCCTCGTCGTAGCGGTAGTACTCGCCGCCAAGCTCGGTGATGTGCACGAGGCCCTCGACGTAGAGCGCATCGAGCGTGACGAAGAGGCCGAAGCTCGTGACCGCGCTCACGGTGCCCGCGAACTCTTCGCCCAGGCGCTCGCGCATGTAGCGGCACTTCAGCCACGCCTCGACGTCGCGGCTGGCCTCGTCGGCGCGGCGTTCGTTGGCGCTGCAGTGGCCGCCGGCGGCCTCCCAGAGCTCCATGTCGCGCGTCATCGGCTTGGCGGCCACCCGCTGCGGCTTGCCGCCGCGGCGCATCTCGGGCTTGCGCGTCTTGCTGTTGCCGGCGAGGTGGTAGCGCTTGCCGGCGATGATGGCCTTGAGCACGCGGTGCACCAGCAGGTCGGGATAGCGGCGGATCGGGCTCGTGAAGTGCGTGTAGGCGCCGTAGGCCAGGCCGAAGTGGCCGTTGTTCGACGCCGTGTAGATGGCCTGCTGCATCGAGCGCAGCAGCAGCGTGTGGATCTGCAGCGCATCGGGCCGACCCTGCACCGAGGCCGCGATGGCCGCCATCTCGGCGGGTGTGGGCTGCTCCGACAGCGCCGCGCTCACGCCCAGCGCCTTGAGCTGCGCCTGCAGCGCCTGGCGCTTCTCGGGCGTGGGGCCTTCGTGCACGCGGTACAGGCACGGGTGCTCGGCCGCCGCGATGTACTCGGCGGCACACACGTTGGCCGCCAGCATGGCCTCTTCGATGAGCCGGTGCGCCTCGTTGCGCGTGCGCGGCCCGATCTTCTCGATGCGGCCCTGCTCGTCGCAGACGATCTGCGTCTCGGTGGTCTCGAACTCCATCGCGCCGCGCGTGGCCCGCTGCTTCAGCAGCGCGCGGTACACCTCGTGCAGATGCAGCAGGTGCGGCACGAGATCGGCGCGCTTCTCGGCCTCCTGGCCGCGGGTGTTGGCCAGCACCGCGGCCACCTCGGTGTAGGTGAGCCGTGCGTGCGACTCGATCACCGCCGGGTAGAACTGGAAGGCGTGCACCTTGCCGGCGGTGGTGACGACCATGTCGCACACCATCGACAGGCGCTCGACGTCGGGGTTCAGCGAGCACAGGCCGTTGCTCAGCTTCTCGGGCAGCATCGGGATCACGCGGCGCGGGAAGTAGACGGACGTGGCGCGCTCGTAGGCGTCCTCGTCGAGCGGCTCGCCCGGCTTCACGTAGTGGCTGACGTCGGCGATGGCCACGAGCAGCCGCCAGCCCTCGACGGCGCTCTTGCCGCGGCCGGCCTTGTAGGGCTCGGCGTAGACGGCATCGTCGAAGTCGCGTGCGTCCTCGCCGTCGATGGTGACGAGCGGCACGTCGCGCAGGTCGACGCGGTGCTTGCGGTCGGCCGCGCGCACCTTGTCGGGCAGCGCCGCGGCCTGCGCCAGCGTCTCGGGGGTGAAGAGATGCGGCACCTCGTACTTGCGCACCGCGATCTCGATCTCCATGCCGGCGTCGTCGATCTCGCCCAGCACCTCGGCCACGCGGCCAACGGGCTGCGAGTGCAGCGAGGGCGGCTCCGTCAGCTCGACCGAGACCACCTGCCCCACGGCCGCGCTGGCCGTGGCGTTCTTGGGGATCAGGATGTCCTGGCCGTAGCGGCTGTCCTCGGGCGCCACGAGCCATTGCCCGCCCTCGTGCAGCAGCCGGCCGATGATGGGCGTCTTGCGGCGCTCGAGGATGTCGATCACGCGGCCTTCGGGGCGGCCCTTGCGGTCGAAGCGCTGCACGCGCACGCGCACGCGGTCGCGGTGCAGCACGCTGCGCATCTCCTGCGGCGACAGAAAGATCGGGGCGTCGCCGTGATCGGGCCAGACGAATCCATGGCCGTCGCGGTGTCCCTCGACGGTGCCCTCGACATCGCCCATGAGGCCGGTGCCGGAGGCAGAACCACTTGTGGTGTTGTTCAAATGTTTGTTATAGTCATGGGCTCCTGAAAGCCCAGATGGCGGAATTGGTAGACGCACTAGTTTCAGGTACTAGCGCTTAACGGCGTGGAGGTTCGAGTCCTCTTCTGGGCACCAAGATTTCAACGGCAGATCGCTTTCGCGATCGGCCGTTGTCGTTTCTAGACTTGGAACTTCTTGGCCAGCGCATCGGGCCTCATGTTGTCGTACTCCTCGAACGGCTGGTGGATCCAGGGGCTCGTGGGCAGGACGTCGCAGTAGTAGTCGGGCGTATAGGTCGAGACACCCTTGACCCAGATCACCGCCGCGCGCAGCTCGCTGATGGCGGGCATCCCGCGCAGGCGGTCGACCACGGCGCGCAGCGTCACGCCGGTGTCTGCCAGGTCGTCGACCAGCAGCACGCGGCCGGCCAGCTCGCCTTTGGGCATGGTGATGTACTTGGCCATGTCCAGCCGGCCCTGGATGGTGCCGGCCTCGGCGCGGTAGCTGCTGGTGCTCATGATGGCCAGCGGCTTGTCGAACACACGCGACAGCACGTCGCCCGGCCGCATGCCGCCGCGCGCCAGGCACAGGATCTGGTCGAACTCCCAGCCCGAGGCCGCCACCTTGAGCGCCAGGCGCTCGATCAGCAGGTGGTACTCGTCCCAGGACACGTACAGGTGCTTGCCGTCGTCGGTGAGCATGAGGCGCGGTCTCCGTGAAGATGGTGTGGAAGGGGCTCAGGCGCGGAACGGGTGCCGCAGCAGGACGGTGTGCACGCGGTCGGGGCCGGTGGACACCATGTCGATGGGTGCGCCGATCAATGCCTGCATGCGCTCGAGGTAGCGGCGGGCGTTGGCCGGCAGCTGCTCCCAGTTGGTGAGGCCGGCGGTGGTTTCCGTCCAGCCGGGCAGCGTCTCGTAGATGGGCGCGCAGGCTGCGATCTCGTCGGCGGCCGGCGGCAGCGCGTCGAGCGGGCGGTCACCCAGCTTGTAGCCGGTGCAGATGCGTATCTCGGGCAGGCCGTCGAGCACGTCGAGCTTGGTGATGCACAGGCCCGAGACGCCGTTGATGATGATGCTGCGCTTGAGCGCCGCCGCATCCAGCCAGCCGCAGCGCCGCGCACGGCCGGTGACAGTGCCGCGCTCCTGGCCCACGGTGCTGAGGTGGTGGCCGACCGTGCCGGGTGCCTCGATGTCGAGCTCGGTCGGGAACGGCCCGCCGCCCACGCGCGTGGTGTACGCCTTGGTGATGCCCAGCACGTAGTGCAGCAGGCCCGGGCCGATGCCCGAGCCGGCCGCGGCGTTGCCGGCCACGCAGTTGCTGCTCGTCACGAACGGGTAGGTGCCGTGGTCGATGTCGAGCAGCGTGCCCTGCGCACCCTCGAACAGCAGGTTCTGGCCGGCCAGGTGCGCGTTGTAAAGCCGGTAGCCCACGTCGGCCATCAGCGGCTTGAGCTGCTCGGCCGCGGCCAGCACCTCGTCGAGCATGGGCTGCAGCGCCAGCGGCTCCGCGCCGAGCACGTGCACGAGTTCGGCGTTGTGCAGTGCCAGCAGTTCCTCGAGCTTGGCCTTCAGGCGCGCGGGGTGCTTCAGGTCCTGCACGCGCAGCGCGCGCCGCGCGACCTTGTCTTCATAGGCCGGGCCGATGCCCTTGCCGGTGGTGCCGATCTTGCCGCCGGCCGTGCCCTCGCGCTTCATTTCGCGTGCCTTGTCCACGGCCACGTGGAACGGCAGGATCAGCGGGCAGCTCTCGCTCAGGAACAGGCGCGAGCGCACGTCGATGCCCAGGGCCTCGATGCGCGCGATCTCGCTGAGCAGGTGCGCCGGATCGACGACGACACCATTGCCGATGTAGCAGGCCACACCTTCGCGCATCACACCCGACGGCACGAGTTGCAGTGCTGTCTTGCGGCCGTTGATCACCAGCGTGTGGCCGGCGTTGTGGCCGCCCTGGAAGCGCACCACGCCCTCGGCGTGATCGGTCATCCAGTCGACGATCTTGCCCTTGCCTTCGTCGCCCCACTGGGTGCCGACGACAACGACGTTGCGGCCGGCGCCGGGGCGGAGGGTCGGTTGCATGTTCGAAAGAGTCCTTGAAGAGAAGAAGTCGCGCCGATCAGGCCGCCACGGCCTGCAGCACCCAGCGGCCGGCCACCTGCACCAGCTCGCGGTCGCAGACAAAGGTCTCGGCCTCGGGCTCGTGGCCCGGCAGCACGGCCAGCACCGTCTCGCCGGCTTCGCGCAGGCGGCGAACGGCGGCACGCAGTTCGGCGTCCTCGCCCCAGGGCGCGCGGATGGCGCGCGCCGCCGGCAGCGGTGCGGCGCGCTCGGCCAGCGCCTTCAGGTCGAGGCTGAAGCCCACGGCCGGCCGGTTGCGGCCGAACACGGCGCCGACCTCGTCGTAGCGGCCGCCGCGCGCCAGCGCGTCGCTGCCGCCGGGGCCGAAGATCGCGAAGCGGGCGCCGGAGTAGTAGGCGTAGCCGCCCATGTCCGACAGGTCGAAGCCCAGGCCCAGCGCCGGGTACGCGGCCCGCAGGTGGCTGGACAGCCACTGCAGCTGCTCGAGCGCCTCGCGGACCAGCGGCCGCGGCGGCAGCAGCTCGCGCGCGGCCGCCAGCACCTCGTCGCTGCCGAACAGGCGCGGCAGCGCACGCAGCGCGTCGCGCGACTCCGCCGGCACGCCGTCGGTCAGCGCCGCCAGCGTGCTGGCGTCCTTGCTGGCCAGCGCGCGCGCGATGTCGTGAAGTCGCGATTCGTCGAGCACCACGCCGGCCAGCACGCCGCGCAGCACGCGCGCATCGGCGTAGTCGATCGTGAGCGGCCCCACCGAGGCCGCCGTGATGCAGTCCAGCGCCAGCTCGGCGGCCTCGAGATCGGCCTCCAGGCCGGCGTGGCCGAAGATCTCGGCGCCGAACTGCAGCGGCTCGCGCGTGGCCGCCAGGCCCGCCGGCCGCGTGTGCAGCGTCGGGCCGCAATAGGCCAGCCGCGTGACGCCGTCGTGGTTGAGCAGGTGGGCGTCGATGCGCGCCGCCTGCGGCGTGGTGTCGGCGCGCAAGCCAAGCAACCGGCCGCTGGCCTGGTCGACGAGCTTGAAGGTCCGCAGGTCGAGCTCGCGGCCGGTGCCGGTGAGCAGGGATTCCAGGTGCTCCAGCAGCGGCGGCATCACCAGCTCGAAGCCGTAGGAGCCGGCGCGATCGAGCAGCGAACGGCGCAGCGCCTCGACTCGACGCGCGGGCCCCGGCAGCACGTCGGCGATGTGCTCGGGCAGCAGCCAGGCAGAGAGCATGGACGGGGACGTCGTTGAAAACGGCATTGTAGGCGCCGGCCCCGCGCCCGCCGGCGCCTCGGGCGCCGTCAGAACGCGGCCAGCAGCAGGGCCAGGCCGCCGAGCAGGCTGACGAGGCCGATGAACCGGATCTGCCCGTCGCTCATCTTCACGGCGCGCTCGAACACGGTGCGCCACTGGCGCGGGCTCAGGAAGGGCAGCAGGCCCTCGGCGATGAGCATCAGCGCCAGCGCGCCCAGCAGCGCCTCGCCCATCGGCCGAGATGCGCTCAGCGCGACGGCGTGGTGTTGCCGCGCATCGCCTTGAAGAACTCCGACGAGGGGTCGAGCACCATCACGTCGGCCTTGCTGCGGAAGGTGGCGCGGTAGGCCTCGAGGCTACGGTAGAACTGGGCGAACTGCGGGTCGCGGCCGAAGGAATCGGCGTACAGCGCCGATGCCTTGGCGTCGCCCTCGCCGCGGATCTTCTGCGCGTCGCGGAAGGCCTCGGCGATGATCACCTCGCGCTGGCGGTCGGCGTCGGCGCGGATCTTCTCGCCCTCGGCCGTGCCCTGGGCGCGCAGTTCGTTGGCGACCTGCTGTCGCTCCGACTGCATGCGGCGATAGACGGCGTCGGTGATGTCGGCGACGAAGTCCACGCGCTTGATGCGCACGTCGAGGATCTCGATGCCAAAGGACTTGGCCTCGTCGGCCAGCCGGTTGCGCACGTCGTTCATGACCTTGTCGCGCTCGGTGGCCAGCACGCCCTTGACGTCGCGACGGGTGATCTCCTCGTTGAAGGCCGCCTGCACCACCGGCGCCAGCCGCGCCTCGAGCGTGCGGAAGTCGACGCCGTTGTTGCGGATGAACTGCCTCGGCTCGGCGATGCGCCACTTGATGAGCCAGTCGATGATCAGGCTCTTCTTCTCGGCGGTGAAGATGGGGCGCGTCTCGGGGCTGTCGAGCGTCTGCACGCGGCGGTCGAGGAACACGACGTTCTGGAACGGCGGCGGCAGCTTGAACTTCAAGCCGGGTTCGGTGACGACTTCGCGGATCTCGCCCAGCGCGTAGATCACGCCGACCTGGCGCTGGTCGACGACGAACAGCGTGCTCGAGGCGCCGAAGATCAGCGCGACGATCACGACCAGGGTGATGGCAATCTTGTTCATGGTGGTGTCCGGTGCCGGGTCGGGTCAGCGGCCTTCGCGGTCGCGCGAGCGGGCGTCGGCGCGCGAGCGCACGTCGGGGCCGGCCGCCGGGTCGACCGTGGCGCTGGGCGGCGTCGCCGTGGGGCCGGGCGCGGGCGCCGGCACGGCCACGGGTGCGCCGGCCTGCTGCAGCAGGCGGTCGAGCGGCAGGTACAGCAGGTTGCTGCCCGACCGGCTGTCGACCATCACCTTGCTGACGTTGGAGTAGACCTGCTGCATGGTCTCGATGTAGAGGCGGTCGCGCGTCACCGCGGGGGCCTTCTGGTACTCGGTCAGCACCGAGCGGAAGCGTTGCGCGTCACCCTCGGCCTGCGCCACCACGCGGGAGCGGTAGCCCTCGGCCTCTTCGAGCAGCCGGCTGGCCGTGCCGCGCGCCTTGGGGATGACGTCGGACGCGTAGGCCTGGCCCTCGTTCTTGAAGCGGTCGCGGTCGGCGGTGGCCTTGACGGCGTCGTTGAACGCGGCCTGCACCTGCTCGGGCACCTGCACGCTCTGCATGTTGACGTTGGCCACGGTGATGCCGGCCTTCAGGCGGTCGAGCTGCGCCTGGATCGAGCGCACGAGATCGGCCGCGATGGCGTCGCGCTGCTCGTACAGCACCGAGTCGACGGTGCTCTTGCCGACGATCTCGCGAACCGCTGTCTCGGCGGCCATGATCACGGCCTCGTCGGGGCGGTTGTTCTCGAACAGGTAGGCGCGCGCGTCGGTGCGGCGGTACTGCACGGTGAAGCGGATGTCGACGATGTTCTCGTCCTGCGTGAGCATCGAGGAGTCGCGCAGCCCGGTGGCCTGCACCACGCCGCTGCGGCCCACCTCCACCGATTGCAGCTGGGTGACCGCGACCGTCTCGTGCGCCTGCACCGGGTACGGCAGCCGCCACTGGAAGCCGGCGTCCTTGGTCTGGCTGTACTTGCCGAAGGTGGTGACGACGGCCTGCTGGCCTTCCTGCACGATGTAGAAGCCGCTGCCCAGCCAGATGAGCGCCGCGACGCCGACGATGAGGCCGGCGCCGATGCCGGCGCTCTTCATGTCGGGCTGGTAGCCGCCCCCGCCGCCCTCGGGCCGGCCGCCGCGGCCACCACCGCCACCACCGCCGCCCTTGCCGCCGAACAGGCCGGAGAGCTTGCGGTTGAAGTCGCGCCAGAGCTCGTCGAGGTCGGGCGGGCCGTCGTTGCGGTTGTTGAACACGAGCCCGTCGGCGCCCGCGGCCGGCCGTGCGCCACGGCGCGACAGCGCCGCGCGCGCCCACAGCAGGAAGGCAGCCACGACCTCGGACGGGCGGGTGCCGAGGGCGGTGTCGGGATAGCGGGCGGGCTCACGCATGGGTCTGCGTCCGGATGTTGTTCGAGGTGGAATCGGTCGGCGACGATAGCGCGTCGCCGATGCCAGCAGCGCCGGCAAGGACGGCACCGCCCGCGGGCGGGCCGCCGCGGGCCGCCAGGGCGTGCTCGGCGATGGCCTGGCGCAGCGCCGGCAGGCCCTGGCCCGAGACCGCGCTGACGAACACGCGGGCGCGGCGCAGCCCGGCGTGCGCTTCGATCCAGTCGAGCGGCTCGCGCGGCTGGCGCGAGGGCTCGAGCAGGTCGCATTTGTTGTAGACCAGGATCTGCGGCACCGACGAGGCGCCGATCTCGGCCAGCACGCGCTCCACCTCGGCCATCTGCTCGGCCTGCAGCGGGCTGGCGGCGTCGATGACGTGCAGCAGCAGGTCGGCGTCGGCGGCCTCCTGCAGCGTGGCCTCGAAGGCTTCGACCAGCTTGTGCGGCAGGTCGCGGATGAAGCCCACGGTGTCGGAGAGCGACACCTGCGCCTGCGCCTCGCCCAGCCACAGCGCGCGCGTGGTGGGGTCGAGGGTGGCGAACAGCTGGTCGGCGGCGTAGCTGCGCGCCTTGACCAGCGCATTGAACAGCGTGCTCTTGCCGGCGTTGGTGTAGCCCACCAGCGAGACGCGGAAGGTGCCACGCCGCTCGCGCGCCTTGCGCTGCGTGCCGCGTTGGCGCTTGACCTTCTCCAGGCGCTCTTTCACGCTCTTGATGCGGTCGCCGATCATGCGGCGGTCGAGTTCGATCTGCGCCTCGCCGGGGCCGCCGCGCGTGCCGATGCCGCCCTGCTGGCGCTCCAGGTGGCTCCAGCGCCGCACCAGGCGCGTCGCCTGGTACTGCAGCCGGGCCAGCTCGACCTGGAGCTTGCCCTCGTGGCTCTGCGCACGCTCGGCGAAGATGTCGAGGATGAGGCCCGTGCGGTCGGCCACCGGCACGCCCAGGTGGCGCTCCAGGTTGCGCTGCTGCGCCGGGCTGAGCGCCTGGTCGAAGATCACGCCGTGCGCGGCCGTGGCGGCCACCAGCGCCTTGATCTCGTCGGCCTTGCCGCTGCCGACGAAGAGCGCCGGATCGGGCGACCGCCGCCGGGCGGTCACACGCGCCACGGCTGCGTCGCCGGCCGAGGCGGCCAGAAGCGCCAGCTCGTCCAGGGTGGGGTCGAAGGCCTGGCCGGCGCCGAAGTCCACGCCCACCAGCACGGCACGCGTGACACCGGGCGGCGTCTCGATCAGGTCGGTGGTGGCAGCGGCGCCGGTGGCGCCCTCGGGCAGGTCCAAGGCGCGGATCGGGGGGCGGATCAGGCCTGTTCGCCGCCGGCGTCGTTGGCGTGGAAGTTCACCGCGCGGCTGGGCACGACGGTGGAGATCGCGTGCTTGTAGACCATCTGGGTGACGGTGTTGCGCAGCAGGACCACGTACTGGTCGAACGACTCGATGTGGCCCTGGAGCTTGATGCCGTTGACGAGGTAGATCGACACCGGCACGTGCTCCTTGCGCAGCAGGTTCAGGAAGGGGTCCTGCAAGAGTTGGCCTTTGTTGCTCACGATATGTTCCGTGTTGGAAGACGACAGAAGCCCACGTTATCACAGGGCAAGCCCCTAGGGCCAACGCCGGCGATCTGTGTCATTTGCCCCGCTCGTCGAACGGGTTGTCGGCCGAGCGCATCTCGATGCGGATGGGCGTGCCCACGAGCTTGAAGTGCTCACGCAGCCGGCCTTCGAGGTAGCGCTTGTACTGGTCGGTGACGTGGTCGAGTGCCGTGCCGTGGATGATGACGCGCGGCGGGTTCATGCCACCCTGGTGGGCGTAGCGCATCTTGGGGCGGAAGCGGCCCTCGCGGCGCGGCGCCTGGTGTTCGGCAGCCTCGTGCACCAGCCGCGTCAGCACCGGCGTGCTCATCTTCACGGTGGCCGAGGCGTGCGCCGCCAGCAGCGCCTTCCAGACCGCGCCCAGGCCCTGGCGGCGCTTGGCGGAGATGGGCAGCACGGTCGCGTACTTCAGGAAGCTCAGGCGCGTCTCGACGCTGCGTTCGAGCTGCTGGCGCTGGTAGGCGTCTGTGGCGTCCCACTTGTTGAGCGCGATCACCACGGCGCGGCCCGACTCGAGGATGTAGCCGGCGATGTGCGCGTCCTGCTCCGAGATGCCCTGCGTCGCATCCACTAGCAACAGCACCACGTTCGCCTCGGCGATGGCCTGCAGCGTCTTCACGACCGAGAACTTCTCGATGGCCTCGAAGACCTTGCCCTTGCGGCGCAGGCCGGCGGTGTCGATCAGCTCGAAGCGGCGGCCGTCCTTCTCAAGCGGCACGTGGATGGCGTCGCGCGTGGTGCCGGGCTGGTCGAAGGCCACCAGGCGCTCCTCGCCCAGCCAGGCGTTGATCAGCGTGCTCTTGCCGACATTCGGGCGGCCGGCCACGGCCAGGCGGATCGGGCGCTCGGCGTCGTCGGCCGGGGTCTCGTCGTCCTCGTCGTCATCGCCGAAGTCGAAGGGCTCCAGCGCCGCCTCAAGCAGGCTGCGGATGCCCTGCCCGTGCGCCGACGAGATGGCCAGCGGCTCGCCGATGCCGAGCTCGTGGAACTCGGCCAGCGCCGGCGCGTCGACCATGCCCTCGGCCTTGTTGGCGGCCAGCAGCACGCGCTTTTCCTGCTGGCGCAGGAAGCGGGCGATGTCGTGGTCCTGCGCCGAGAGGCCGGCGCGCACGTCGACGACGAAGATCACCAGGTCGGCCTCGGCCACGGCCTGCTTGGTCTGCTTGGCCATCTCGGCCACCACGCCGGTGGGCTTGTCGGGCTCGAAGCCGCCGGTGTCGACCACGATGAACTCGCGGCGGCCGAGCTTGGCGTCGCCGTAGTGGCGGTCGCGCGTGAGGCCGGCGTAGTCGGCCACGATCGCGTCGCGGCTCTTCGTGATGCGGTTGAACAGCGTGCTCTTGCCGACGTTGGCGCGCCCGACGATGGCGATGACCGGCTTCATGGTCGGCAGCGCAGCCGCAGCATCAGTTCGGCCGGAAGGCGAACAGGCCGCCGGCGGCCGTCGTGACCACCAGCGTCTGGCCCGAGACGACAGGCGTGCCGATCACCGGCTGGCCGTCGGTGGGCAGGCGCAGCTGCGGCTCGCCCGTGTCGGTGGCCAGGAAGTGCACGAAGCCCTCGCGGTCGCCGAACACCACCACCGGGCCGACGGCGACGCCGCCGCTGAAGCCGCGGTGCAGGAAGCTCTCGTTCGTCCAGAGCACGTCGCCGGTGGCCGCGCGCCAGGCGCTGACGCGGTTGCTGGCGTCGACGCCGAACACCCGCTCGGCGTCGCCGGCCAGCGCCGTGGTGCCGCCGCTGTTGCGCGACCACAGCGTCGCGCCGCGCGCGGCGTCGGCGCAACCCACGGCGTTCTGGAAGGCGCGCATGCAGACGCGGTCGCCGATGCGCACCATCGGGCCCACCAGGTCGGCCAGGCGCTCGACCTCGTTGCCGCCCCGCGGCGTGGCGATGGCGGTTTCCCACTGCAGCGTGCCGCGCAGCGGGTCGATGCCGGCCAGTCGCGGGCCCTGGGCCACCAGCAGCGTGTTGCGCACCGCGGCCACGACGCTGGGCTGGGCCAGGGTCAGCGGGTCGCTCGGGCGCTGCAGCACCCACAGGCGCCGGCCGTCCAGCGCGTCGAAGGCATGCACGGCGCGGTCGACACCGAGCACGAACACGCGCTCGCCGGCCACCAGCGGCGGCGTCACCACGCTCACCGGCACGCGGGCACGCCAGATCTCGCGACCGGCATCGAGCGTGACGACCTCGTTGTTGCGCGTCACCACCGCCGTGAAGCGGCCATCGTGGCCGACGCCGGCGGAGATCTCGGCACCCACCGGCCAACGCCACCAGAGTTCGCCGGTCTCGGCCTTGTAAGCCTGCACGTCGCCCCAGGTGGAGGCGACGACGACCAGGCCGTCGCGCACGGCCGGCACCATCGGGAAGTCGACGCGCCCGATGCCCGCCTGCCACACCAGGCGGCCGGCGATCTTGGGCGTCAGCGGCTGCAGCGGCGCCGGCTCGGGCTTGTTGCTGGAGCAGCCGGCCAGCACCACGGCCGCCAGCGCCAGCAGCGCCGCGGCCCGGCGCAGGGCCGTCACTTCGAGGCTCCCGCGGCCGGCGCCGATGCGGCCGCAGCCGCCGCCACCGGTGCGCCGAGCGCGGACAGCTTGGCCTCGACGAAGCGGCGGTAGTCGACCTTGTCGCTCATGGCCGCATAGGCCCGCTGGTAGGCGGCCACGGCGTCGGCCGGCTTGCCCTGCAGCACCATCACGTCGCCCTGGCGGTCGGCGCGCAGCGCCTCGTAGGGGGCGGGAACCGGCTCAGCCAGCAGCTTGAGGGCCTCGTCGTAGGCCTTGGCCTCGGCGTGCACCGCCGCCAGGCGCAGGCGTGCCATGGTCTTGAGGTCGGCGTCGTCGACGCTGGCGATCACCCAGCCGAGGCTCGCCTTGGCGGCATCGGGCTGGCCCTTCTCGGCCTGCAGCTTGCCGGCCAGTAGCGCACCCTGGGCGGCGAAGGTGGTCTTGGGGAAGCGCTGCTGCAGGTCGGCCAGCACGCGGCCGAGCTTGGGCAGGTCGCCGGCCGTGGCGGCGCGGTCGAGTTCCTCGTACATGGCGCCGGCCTCCAGGCCCTGCTGCGCCTCGCGGTGCTGCCAGTAGCGCCAGCCGGCGAAGGCGCCGAGCGCGAGGATCAGCGTCCAGGTGATCAGGTTGCCGTAGGACTTCCAGAACGCCTTGAGCGCGTCGAGTTGCTCCTGCTCCTGCAGGTCGAGATTGGTGGCCATTGTCGGCGTTCGTGCGTGTCGGAATGAGGCGTTCCGGCCACGGGACACCCCGGCCGGGCAAAGCGTCGGATTATGCGGGCAGCAATTGGTTCGCCCAGGACGCCACCTGGGCGAGCGCGACCGTGCGTTGCGCCGCGCCGGCATCGCGCAGCGACTTGAGGGCGACCTCGCCACGGGCGGCCTCGTCGGGGCCGAAGATCAGCGCGTGGCGCGCGCCGCTGGCGTCGGCCCGCTTGAACTGGCTCTTCAGGCTGCCGCCGCCGGCGTGCTGCACCACAGCCACGCCGGCGGCGCGCAGCTGCTCCAGCACCGGCATCACGGTGGTGAGCGGCACGCCGTCAGCGACCACGGCGTAGGCGTCGGGCATCGCGGCAGGCTGGGCCAGGCCGGCGGCCTCGAGCAGCAGCAGCAGCCGCTCGATGCCCAGGCCGAAGCCCACGCCCGGGGCCGGCTTGCCGCCGAGCTGCTCGATCAGCGTGTCGTAGCGCCCGCCGCCGCAGACCGTGGCCTGCGAGCCCAGCAGCGGCGTGACCCACTCGAACACCGTGAGGTTGTAGTAGTCCATGCCGCGCACCAGGCGCGGGTTGATGCGGTAGGCCAGGCCCGCGGCGTCGAGCACCGCGCGCACGCCGTCGAAGTGGGCACGCGAGGCCTCGCCGAGGAAGTCGATCAGCTGCGGCGCGCTCTCCACCACCGGCGCCATCGCCGGGTTCTTGGTGTCCAGGATGCGCAGCGGGTTGCTGTGCAGCCGGCGCTTCGCGTCCTCGTCCAGCAGCGATGCGTGCGCCTCGAGGTGCGCGATCAGCGCCGCGCGGTGCGCCGCGCGTTCACTGGGCTGGCCGAGGCTGTTGATCTCGAGCGTGACGTGCTCGCCCTCCTTCAGGCCGAGCT
>JAIXTY010000084.1 GCA_027483705.1 Rubrivivax sp. | reverse complement strand
GGCCGTTCGCCAGCGGTCGGGGAGACCCCGACCGCGGCTTTCGCTTGGCCGAGCCGGAACGTTCATTGAATGATGAAGTTGCTGAAATGGACGCCGCGGATGGGCAACGTGGGTTCGGCGGCCTTCTTCTTTTTCTTCTTCTTCGGCCCGTCCTCGTCCTCGTCGGCTGCGGCGGGTTCTTCTTCCGGCACTTCGAAGCCGAGCGCGCGTGAGGTCTCGCGCATGATCTTCTTCGCCAGCTGTTCCTTGCCGTCGCGCGCCAGCAGCTCGTTGGCCGAGCGGTCGGCAATCGCCAGCAGGATGTTGTTGCGGATCGCCGGCATGTAGACCTTCATCTGTGCCTCGAGCTGCGGGTCTTCCAGCTCCAGCGTCACGGCGATCTGCGCGTAGCGGTCGGCGTTGCGGTCGGCCAGGTTCACCGTGAACGGGTCCAGCGGCACGAACACCGGCACGGCCTTGGGGTCGCGCTTGTTCACGGCCTTCTTGGCCGACTTCTCGTCGCCGGCCTCGGCGCTTTCCTCGGCGGCGGCGGCCTTCTTCTTCATCATCACCATCGCCGCGCCGCCGCCGCCGAGCAGCACCACCAGCACGGCGGCGATGATGATGATCAGCTTCTTCTTGCCCTTCGGGGGCGGGGCGGCGTCGACGGCGGTGGCGGCGGCGGACATCGGAGGCTCCTGGCGTGGCGGACGGGGGTCCGTGGGCGGGGCGTGGCGCGCCGGCATGGCGCCCCTCGACCCGGACGAGCCATTGTTGAGACAGCGGTGCCGGCCCGAAGCCCCGAAAAGCGGCCGATCCGCCGCCTTTCAGGCCGCGGGAGCCGGCGCTCAGGCCACGAGGTCGACGACGCCGCGGCGGCGCTGGGCCGGCTCGAGCGGGCGTTCGGCCGCCCCGCCGCCGGCCGCTGCGCCGTCGGCTTGGGCGGTGCCGGGCTGGCGGCCCGCGTCGGCGTTGCCGCCGCCCGTGCCGCCGCCCGGGGCGCGGTCGAACACGCCGCCGCCGGCCAGCGTGAGGCCGGCCTCGCGCAGGCTGCCGGCCAGCGCGGGCAGGGCCTGTTCGAGCCACTGCCGCGTCGGCGCCTGATCGGCTGCCAGCACCACGCGCGCAGCGTCGCCGTCGAGGCGGATGCGCACCTCCACCGGGCCCATCTCGGCCGGGTTGAGCTGCAGTTCGGCGTGTTCGATGCCGCCGCGCACGAAGGTCGTCACGCGGGCGGCCAGTTCGGGGGCGAAGGCCGGGCTGCCGGGCGGGGCGGCGAGCGTGGCCTCGGCCGGCGAAAGGGGTGCCGCCGGAGGGCCAGCCGGCGTGGCAGCCGCCGGCACAGGCTGGGCGGCCACGAGGGCGGCGGCGAAACCCGGGCTCTCGGCGGGGCGCGTGGTGGCGACGCTGCCCGGGGCCTCGACGGCCGTGCCCGGCAGAGCCACCGGGCTGCTGCCCAGGCGGGTCTCGGGGGTGGTGGCGCTCTGTGGCTCGTGGCCGCCGCGGGCGGCATGGCCGCGTTCGGGCCGCTCGGCACCGGTGATGGTGCGGGGGCCCGGGCCGGCGCCGGCCAGCCCCGTGCGGGGCGCGAGGCCCGGCACCAGAGCCTCCACGGTGCCGTCGTCGAGGTCCGCCGCGGTGGCAGACGCCGGGGCGGCGACCGGCGGCTCGGTGCGGCCGGCGGCCAGCGGCCTGGCGATGCCGATGTTCAGCGCCACGGATGCGGCCGCGTCGGCCGGGGGCCGGGGTGGTGTCGTGGCGGTGGCGTCCGGGGCGGGCTCGCCGGCCGCGGTGGCGCGGCGGGTGTCGGTGTCGTCGTTGGCTTCCGGCGCGCCGCTGTCGTCGGGTCGGTCGGCCCGGTCGGCCGGCGGCGTTCCCGCGTCCCTCGCGCCGTCGACCTTGGCCCGCGGGCCCTCGGCGGCGCGCACCCCGGCTGCGGCGCCGGGCCGCCCCTCGCGGGCCGTGCCGAGCGCCTGCAGGAAGCCGGGCGTGCGCTCGGGCTCGGCCGGCGCGGAGCGCGTGGTGGCGGCTCGAGACGCTCCGGTGCTCGGGGTGGGCAGGGCGGTGGCGGCGGGCAGGGCGTTCATCGGATCGGGGATGGGGTTCAGTGCAGCGTGCCGAAGCCCGTGCGGTGTCGGTGGCGCTGCATCGCGGCTTCGTCGCTGCGGCGCTGTTCGCGGTGGTCGTCCAGGCGCCGCAGCTCGGCGTCGCGGCGCTCGGCCAGCTTGCGCACCGAGGCCAGCCGGACCTCGGCCTGCTGCAGCTGGCCACGGCGGCGGTGCAGCTCGGCCTCGCACTGGCTGACGGCGGCCTGCTGCTGCACCAGCGCCTGGTCGAGGCGGCCCATGAAGCCCAGGTGCATGCGCAGCACGGCGATCGGCGCCGCCGCGCCGCCCTGGCCGGGCGTGCGCGTGCGGTAGTCGGCCTGGTAGGCGCGCAGCTGCTCCAGCTGCGCCAGCGCGTGGTTGCTCTGGTCCTCGGCCCGCATCAGCGCGGCGCGGGCGGCGTCGCGCTCGCGTTCGGCCAGCTGCAGCAGGGTGGAGAGCGACTCGGCCATCGTCTTGGCGCCGTCAGACCGCGCCCAGCAGCTTCAGCAGCTGCGCGCGGCTCATGTCCAGCGGGGCACGGTCGTGCATGTCCTGCTGCAGCAGCTGGGCCAGCTGGGGCTGCAGCTTCACGGCGAGGTCGAGCTCCGCATCGTGGCCGGGCTGGTAGGCACCGACGGCGATGAGGTCGCGCGCCTTCGTCAGCCGCGACAGCAGCGCGCGCGCCTTGCGCGCCGCCGCCTGCTGCTCGCGCGGGGCCACGGCCGTCATCACGCGCGACACCGAGCGCTCGACGTCGATGGCCGGGAAGTGCCCCGCTTCGGCGAGCTCGCGCGAGAGCACGATGTGGCCGTCGAGGATGCCGCGCGCGGCGTCGGCCACCGGGTCCTGCGGGTCGTCGCCCTCGGACAGCACGGTGTAGAACGCGGTGATCGAGCCCTGGCCCGGGCTGGCGTTGCCGCTGCGTGCCACCAGCTGCGGCAGCTTGGCGAAGACGCTGGGCGGGTAGCCCTTGGTCGCCGGAG
>JAIXTY010000129.1 GCA_027483705.1 Rubrivivax sp. | reverse complement strand
CACCGTGAACACGGTCGACGAGCACCTGGACATGCTGATGGTGTGCCACCACCTCGATGCGTCCATCGCCGAGGACCTGGCCTTTGCCGAGAGCCGCATCCGCCGCGAGACCATCGCCGCCGAAGACGTGCTGCACGACCTGGGCGCCATCAGCATGATGAGCTCCGACAGCCAGGCCATGGGCCGTGTTGGCGAGGTGATCATCCGCACCTGGCAGACGGCGCACAAGATGAAGGGCCAGCGCGGCTGGCTGGCGCCGCCGGCCGATCGTGCGAAGACGCACCCGGTGGAGGCCGACTCGCGCAACGACAACTTCCGCGTCAAGCGCTACATCGCGAAGTACACCGTGAACCCGGCCATCGCCAACGGCCTGAGCCACGAGGTCGGCAGCATCGCAGTGGGCCAGTGGGCCGATCTGGTGCTGTGGCGGCCGGCGTTCTTCGGCGTCAAGCCGAGCCTCATCCTGAAGGGCGGCTTCATCGCGCAGGCGCTGATGGGCGACGCCAACGCCAGCATCCCGACGCCGCAGCCGGTGCACTACCGGCCGATGTTCGGCAGCTTCGGGCTCGCGCTGCAGGCCACCAGCATCACCTTCCTGAGCCAGAGCGCGCTGAAGACCGGCGTGGGCGAGCAGCTGGGCCTGCGGCGGCGCCTGTCGGCCGTGAGCGGCTGCCGCACGGCGAGGAAGTCGCACATGGTGCTCAACGGCTACGCGCCGGTGATGGAGGTCGACCCGCAGACCTACCGCGTGCGTGCCGATGGCCAGCTGCTCACCTGCGACCCGGCGACGCTGCTGCCGATGGCGCAGCGCTACTTCCTGTTCTGAAGGCCGGCGTCAGCGGGGCCGCGAGTGCGTGCGCAGCCAGGCGGCGAAGCCGAGTTCGTCGAGGGTGCCGGCGGCCACGGAAAGCATGGTGAGCACGCAGTTGGCGTCGTCGGCCACCAATTCGTGGCCGTTGAGCGCCAGGAACAGCTCCACCGCGACGAAGGCCGTGCGCTTGTTGCCGTCGATGAACGGGTGGTTTTTCGCCAGGCCCACGCCGTACGACGCGGCCAGCGCAGCGACGTCAGGGTCGCCGTAGGCCGCCATGTTCTGCGGCCGCGCCAGCGCCGATTCGAACAAGCCCAGGTCGCGCACACCGGCGGCGCCACCGTGTTCGGCCAATTGCTCCTCGTGAACGGCCAACAGCACGTCGGCCGCCAACCAGCGCCAGGGCTCGTTCACTTGGCCAGCTCGCGCAGCACCTGGCGGCGGCGCTTCATGATCTCGCGCGCCTCGGTCATCTGCGCCTCGAACTCGGCGCTGTAGGGCGTGAGCCTGATGCCATCGGCCGCATCAGTGAGGTACACCGTGTCCCCCTTCTCCAGCTTCAGCCGCGCCAGCACCTCCTTGGGCAGGATCACACCGACGGAATTGCCGATCTGGGTGAGCTTCAGGGCGGTCATGGCAGGCACTCCAAGTTATAACGTTCGTTATACTCCCGCGCCATGCTGACCGTCAACAAGCTCATCCCCGGCGCCCGGGGCCTCGCCGGCGTGCTGCTCAAGCGCGCCGCCACCGTCGAACTCGACTGGGACGTGCGGCAGAAAAGCCGCTTCGACGCCACCGACTCGCAAGGCCGCACGCTCGGCGTCTTCCTGCCGCGCGGCACGGTGGTGCGCGGGGGTGATGCGCTGGTGGCCGAGGACGGCTCCATCGTCGTCGTGAAGGCCGCGCCGCAGCCGGTGCTGGTGGTGACGCCCTGCACCGCGCACGGCAGCCCGTTCGACCTGGTGCGCGCGGCCTACCACCTGGGCAATCGCCACGTCGCGCTGGAACTGCAGAGCGACCACCTCAAGCTCGAGCCCGACCACGTGCTGGCCGACATGCTGCGTGGCATGCACCTGATCGTGAACGAGCAGCAGGCGGCCTTCGAGCCCGAGTCGGGTGCCTACGCGGCCGGCGGGCATGGGCATCATGACCACGCCCAGGCCCACGACCACGCTCACCTCCACCATCACGCCCCCGCGCGCAAACCCGTGCCCATCGCCGTGACCGCCGCCCCCGCCCCGCACGTGCACGGCCCCGGCTGTGGCCACGACCATCACGGCCATGGCCACGACGACCACCACCACTGACACCGCTGCGGCGGCCGCCGCCACGCAGCTGCAGCTGATGTGGCTGGCCTCGCCGGCGCTGCCGGTGGGCGGCTTCAGCTATTCCGAGGGCCTGGAGGCCGCGGTCGAAGCCGGCCTCGTGCACGACGAGGCCAGCGCCGCCGCGTGGCTGGCCGACCAGCTGCCGCTGGTGCTGGCGCGCAGCGACGCGGCCACCCTGGCCAAGGCCTGCACCGCCTGGGCCACGCACGACGAGCCCGCAGCTCGCGCGCTGAACGACTGGGTCTCGCAGACCCGCGAGACCGCCGAGCTGCGCCTGCAGACCGAGCAGATGGGCCGCTCGCTGCTGGAATGGCTGAAGAACGGCCCGCACGCCGCCGACCCGCGCCTGCCCCAGCTGGCCGCGATGCCGCCCGCACCCACCTGGCCCGTGGCCTTTGCGCTGGCGGCCACGCTGGCCGGCGCGACCCCGCGCGATGCGCTGCTGGCCTTTGCCTGGGGCTGGGCCGAGAACCTGGCGCAGGCCGCGATGAAGGCCGTGCCGCTGGGCCAGGCCGCCGCGCAGCGCATGCTCACGCAGCTGGCGGCGCACATCCCGGCCGCCATCGACACCGCGCTGTCCACCCCCTCCGACGCACGCCAGGCCTTCGCCCCGGGCCTGGCCATCCTGTCGGCCCGCCACGAAACCCAGTACTCGCGCCTCTTCCGATCATGACGTCCAAACTGCATGCCATCCCCGGCCGCACCAAGAAGCTTCCGCCGCTGCGCGTGGGGGTCGGCGGCCCCGTCGGCTCGGGCAAGACCACGCTGGTGGAGATGCTCTGCAAGGCGATGCGCGACCTATTGGTCCTCGTCGCCGTCACCACCGAGATCTACACCAAGGAAGACCAGCGCCTGCTCACCGTGGCCGGCGCGCTGGCGCCGGAGCGCATCGTGGGTGTCGAGACCGGCGGCTGCCCGCACACCGCCATCCGCGAAGACGCGTCTATCAACCTCGAGGCCGTCGACCGCCTGCTCGAGCAGTTTCCCGAGGCCGACATCGTGTTCATCGAAAGCGGCGGCGACAACCTCGCGGCCACCTTCAGCCCCGAGCTCAGTGACCTGACGATCTATGTGATCGACGTCGCCGCCGGCGAGAAGATCCCGCGCAAGGGCGGTCCGGGCATCACGAAGAGCGATCTCTTCGTCATCAACAAGACCGACCTCGCGCCTTACGTGGGCGCCGATCTCGCGGTGATGGAAGCCGACACGAAGCGCATGCGCCCGCTGCACGCCACGACGCGGCCCTACGTGATGACCAACCTGCGCACGAAGCAGGGCCTGGCCGAGGTGGTGGCCTTCATCGAGAAGCGGGGCCT
>JAIXTY010000106.1 GCA_027483705.1 Rubrivivax sp. | reverse complement strand
CGCCGCGCCACGTTCAGCGCCACCGGCTGCGCCGGCGCTGACGCCCGAGCAGATCCAGGCCCGCGAGGAACGCCGCGCCCGGCAGCGCGCCGAGCGCCAGGCCCGCCAGCAGGCGGCGCGCGAGGCGCGGGCCGCGCGCCAGCGGGCCGAGGCCGAACGCACCGCAGCAGGCCCGCGGCTGCAGCTTGATTTCGTTGATGCGCCGTCGCGCAAGGCCGCGGGCGCCGCCGAGTCCGACGCCGTGGCGCGCGCGATGGCGGCGGTGGCCGAAGCCGCCAGCGCGGCGCAGGCCGCCGCCTCGGCGGCCTCGGCGTCGGCGATGCGCGTCGCCGCGCTCGAGAAGGAACTCGCCATCCTGCGCGAAGAAGCCAAGGCGGGCCGCGATCTCATCGGCACGCTGCGCCAGCGGCTGGCCGAGGCCGAGACCTCGGGCCGCTGGACGACGCCCCTCGTGACGGCGTCGCTGTTGCTGGCGATGCTGGCCGCCTGGCTCGCCTGGCGGCTGGGCCGCGTGCAGGCCGCCCGCCGCGCCCAGTGGCAGCTCGAGACCGCCGGCGCCGCCGCGGGCGGGCCGTTGACCTCGGCCACGGCGATGGGTCTGGATTCGCAGGTCCTGCGCGACCCGACCGCCCCGGCGCCGTTTGTCACGCGCGAGGGCCGCGAGGCCCGCAGCACCATCATCACCAGCCCGGCCGCCGGCGAGCCGGTGCCGCAGACCGTGGCGCTGCCCAAGCCGGCACCGTCGCGCGCCCGCGCCAATCCGGCGTGGCCGCCGCCCGCGCCGCCGGTGGCCTGGCCGCCGCCGGCCTCCACGCTGCCGCCGGAACTGCCCGACGAGACCGTGCCCGGCTTCGCCCCCGATGCCAAGACCGCGGCCGAGTCGCGTGCCGCCCCGTTCCGCCCCGACCCCGAGCCCGAGGCCCCGATGCAGCGCACGGAGTCCTACCCGGCGGGCGGCCGCACGAACGAGAGCTCGCCGCGCGACGTGTCGATCGAGGAGCTCATCGACCTTGAGCAGCAGGCCGAGTTCTTCATGGTGCTGGGCCAGGACGAGGCCGCCGTCGACCTGCTCGTGGAGCACCTGCGCAGCACGGGCGGTGGGAGCCCGCTGCCCTACCTGAAGCTGCTGGAGATCCATCACCGCCGGGGTGACCGCGAAGCCTACGACCGCATGCGCGAGCGCTTCAACCACCGCTTCAACGCCTACGCGCCGGAGTGGGGCGTCGACCTCACCAGCGGCCGTTCGCTCGAGGACTACGCCGGCGTCGTGCCGCGCCTGCAGCAGGTGTGGCCCCGCCCGCTGGACGCCATGGCCGAGCTCGAGGCGCTGCTGTTCCGCAAAAGCCGCGGCGAGCTGTTCGACCTGCCGGCCTACCGTGAGGTGCTGTTCCTGTACGCGCTGGCGCGCGACCTGCTCGACCGCGCCGCCGTCGACACCGGCAGCGTCGACCTGCTGCTGCCGATGAGCGACGGCAGCGACACCGGCAGCACGGCGCCGGCGCCGTTCCTGGGCCTGGACCACGACGCCTTCAAGGACACCATGCCGCCCGAAGACGGCCGCCCGACGGCGCCGCTGGACTTCGACCTGTCGGGCAGCGAGCGCCGCACGAGCATCTTCGACCTGCTCGACGAGAAGCCGCGGCCGCCGCGGCAACCGTAGTCAGAGCCGGGCCAGGCGCTCCAGCGCGCGCTCGAGCGTCTCGTCGCGCTTGGCAAAGCACAGCCGCGCGAGCTTCTGCTCGAAGCCGCCGTCGTAGAACACGCTCAGCGGGATGGCCGCGACACCGATCCCGGTGGTCAGCCAGCGGCAGAAGGCCACCTCGTCGAGGTCGCTCACCGCGCTGTAGTCCACGAGCTGGAAGTAGCTGCCCTCGCTGGGCAGCAGCCGCAGGCGCGAGGCCGCCAGGCCGGCGCGGAACAGGTCGCGCTTGCGCTGGTAGAACGCCGGCAGCCCGAGGTAGGGCGCGGGGTCGGCCAGGTAGCGCGCCAGCCCGTGCTGCACCGGCGTGTTGACGGTGAACACGTTGAACTGGTGGACCTTGCGGAACTCCGCGCTCAGCGGCGCCGGTGCGGCCACGGTGCCGACCTTCCAGCCGGTGACGTGGAAGGTCTTGCCGAAGCTCGACACCACGAAGCTGCGCGCATACAGCGCCTCGTCGCGCAACAGGCTCTGGTGGACGCGGCCGTCGAACAGGATGTGCTCGTAGACCTCATCACCCAGCAGGTACAGGTCGTAACGGGCCACCAGCTCACGCAGGAAGGCGAGGTCGTCGGCCGTCAGCGTCGCGCCGGAGGGGTTGTGCGGCGTGTTCAGCACGATCAGCCGGGTCTTCGGCGTGATCGCCGCGGCGAGGCGCTCGTGATCCAGCCGGAAGCTGCCGTCGGTCAGCGGCACGTGCACCGGCACGCCACCGTTCAACAGCACCGCCGGCTCATAGCTGTCATAGCAGGGGTCGAGCAGGATCACTTCCTCGCCGGGATGCACGACCGCGGCGATCGCGGCGTACAGCGCCTCGGTGGCGCCGCTGGTGACGGTGACCTCGCTGTCGGGGTCGACGTTGCGGCCATACAGATCGCCGATCTTGCGGGCGATTTCCTGGCGGAGTGCGGCCACGCCGGTCATCGGCGCGTACTGGTTGCGGCCTAGCCGGCGGTGTTTCTCGATGCCGGCGTGCAGCGCGTCCGGACCTTCGAAGTCCGGGAAGCCCTGGCCCAGGTTGACGGCGCCGTGCTTCGCCGCCAGCTGGCTCATCACGGTAAAGATGGTGGTGCCGACGTGGGGCAACTTGCTCTGGAACATGGCGATTGTCGGAGGCGATCCGGGCCGGTCGCGCGGGCCGCCGACTATACGGCCGGGCGGTGAAAGCCCGGCGTCGCGCGCCCTGAAGCTGCGCCAGGCGACTCTGGTAGCGCCGGCGTCCTCGCTCTCCGGGGACTCGCATGCGCGGCTTGGCGTGGAGGCCGCGTCGTGGCAACGTAGGCGAACCGTCAATTTCCCGGAGGCCGCATGGCCGGCGCCAGTCTGCTCACGCTGCTCGATGACATCGCCACGATCCTCGACGATGTCGCGGTGCTGACCAAGGTCGCCACCAAGAAGACCGCCGGGGTGCTCGGCGACGATCTGGCCCTGAACGCCCAGCAGGTCGCCGGCGTCAGCGCCGACCGTGAACTGCCGGTGGTCTGGGCCGTGGCCAAGGGCTCGGTGGTCAACAAGCTGATCCTGGTGCCGGCGGCGCTCTTGATCAGCGTCGTCGCGCCGTGGGCGATCATTCCGTTGCTGATGATCGGCGGCCTGTTCCTCTGCTACGAGGGCTTCGAGAAAATCGCCCACAAGCTGCTGCACTCGAAGGAAGAAGACCAGAAGGAGCACCGCAAGCTGGTCGAGGCAGTGGCCAATCCCGAGGTCGATCTGGTGGCGCTGGAGCGCGAGAAGATCAAGGGCGCGATCCGCACCGACTTCATCCTCTCCGCCGAGATCATCGTGATCGCGCTTGGTACCGCGGCGGCGGCCAGCTTTGGCATGAAGGCCGCGGTGCTGGTCAGCATCGCCGCGATCATGACCGTGGGTGTGTATGGCCTGGTCGCCGGCATCGTCAAACTCGACGACTTCGGCCTGTACCTGCTCAAGAAGGGCGGCGCGGTCGGCTCGATCGGCGCGCTGATCGTCCGCGCGGCACCGTGGCTGATGAAGACACTGTCGGTGCTCGGCACCGCAGCGATGTTCCTGG
>JAIXTY010000027.1 GCA_027483705.1 Rubrivivax sp. | reverse complement strand
GGCGGTGCGCGGTGCGGCCGCAGTGTGGCGCGCCGAGCAGCGCAGACTTGAGGGCGGCGCGCGCAGCGCGCTTCGTGGACTGACTCACGGCAACTGTTCGAGCGCAGCGGCCGCAGGCCGCGTAGCGAGTTTTGCCGTGCGCCCTCAAGACGAGCAGCGCAGCGGAGTCAGCCCGCAGGGCTGACCGCCACACCGTGCGCCCGCACCGCGCACCGCCTGCCGCGACGCGCGATGCAGCGCCCGCAAAACCGAACGACAGCAACGGGCCAGAAGCGGCCCCACTCAGCCGTGTCCGGCCAGCGCCGCCGCCACCAGCGGCACGACGCTGACGGCGTTGCTGGCATGCGGCACGGCATCGCTGCTCCAGACGTGGCGCACGCCGGCGGCTCGCACGGCGTCGAGTGCGTCGCCGACGAAGAGTGCATGTGTCACCGCCACGTCCACGCTGGCGGCGCCGGCGGCCAGCGCGCCCTGCGCCGCGCTCACCAGCGTGCGGCCGGTGCTGGCCACGTCGTCGAGCAGCACCACCGAGCGGCCGTGCACCGGCGCGCCGTGCAGTGCCACGCTGACATCGTGGTCGCCGCGACGCTGCTTCAGGCACACCGCGTGATCCAGTCCGGCCACGGCGGCGGCGACGCGCACCCACTGGCCGGCTTCCTCGTCCGGCGCCAGCAGCAGCGCCTCGGGCACAGCCTGCGCCACGTGGCGGCCCAGCAGCGGCGCGGCCGACAGCGCCACGCCGCGGCGGCCGGGCACCACCTCGTCCATCGTGGCCACGCGGTGCAGGTGGGGGTCGACGGTGATCACGGTGTCGAAGGCCGTCGCCAGCAGCCGGCCCAGGTGGCGCTGGCTCACGACCTCGCCGGGCGTGAAGGCCATGTCCTGGCGCATGTAGGCGAGATAGGGGCTGACGAGCTCCAGCTGCGTGCAGCCCAGCTCGCGCGCGCCGGCCGCGGCCAGCAGCAGCGGCATCAGCTTCGGGTTGGGCTGGTGCAGCCCGCGCAGCAGCACCACGCGCGGCGGCAGCGCGGGTGGCAGGCGCAGGCGGGTTTCGCCGTCGGGGAACCGGTGCACGTCGATGGCCGCGGCGGCGCAACCCAGCGCCGCAGCCAGCCGCGTGGCGAGCGGGGCCTCGTCGTCGAAGTGCAGTACGAGGCCGGGCTTCGTCATGGCGCCTCCAGGCGTTCGGCCACGAGTTGCCGCAGATGCTCGGCCAGCGCGCGGCGGTCGGCATGCGCGGTGCTCACGGGCGGCAGGATGTCCACGTGCACGGCCAGCCCGCGCGCCGAGGCCATGCGCCAGACGGTCTGCAGCAGCGTCGTCTCACCCAGGAACTGCGCCGCCTGCGCGAAGCGTTCGCCCGGCGCGGCATAGCGCAGCACCACCGGCTGAACCGGCGTGCCGGTGGCGATGGCGGCCTGCAGCAGGTTGGCATGGAAGGGCAGCGGCACGTCGCCGGCACCCGTGGTGCCTTCGGGGAACACGGCCACCGTCTCGCCGCGCTGCAGCGACTCGGCCATCGCGTGCACCACACGCAGCGCGTCGCGCTTGCGCTCGCGTTCGATGAACAGCGTGCCGGCGTTCCTGATCAGCCAGCCGAGCAGCGGCCAGGCCAGCACGTCGGCCTTCGAGACGAAACGCGCGTGCGGCACCGCGGCGTGGATGGCCGCGATGTCGAGGAAGGACACGTGGTTGGCCACCACCAGCGTGGCGCCCGGCCGCGGTGCCGTGCCGCTGACGTGCAGCGCCAGCCCGAGATGGCGCACCAGCGCCGCCGACCACCAGCCGATGCGCGCATGGCGGCCGGCCTCGTCGAGCTTCGGGAAGCGCGTCATCACCGCCATGCCGTGCAGCACGTGCAGGCTGCAGCGGGCCAGCCGCATCAGCGCGACCAGGCTGCGCATCAGCCGCCGGCCGCGCGCTCGTAGGCCGGCGTGCCAGCCACCAGCGTGGCGCGCACGCGGCCGGGCAGCGCCATGCCGGTGTGGGCGAAGGCAAACGGCGTGTGCTGGCCCTGGCTGGCCAGCACGCCGGGCGTGACGGCCCATTCGTCGGCCGGGTCGAAGAGGCACAGGTCGGCCACGCCGCCTTCCACCAGCCGCCCGGCGCTGCCGGCCAGCGAGCCCAACGCATCGCCCAGCACGCGCACGGGATCGCAGGTGACGCGCGCCAGCGCCGTGTGCAGCGGCAGGCCGAGGTCGCGGCCCCAGCGCAGCGCCAGGCTCAGCAGCAGTTCCAGGCCCGTGGCGCCGGGTTCGGCCTCGCCGAATGGCAGGTTCTTGGCGTCCTCGGCCACCGGGTTGTGGTCGGAGACGAGTGCGTCGATCGTGCCGTCGGCCAGGCCCTGGCGCAGCGCCTCGCGGTCGGGGCCCTGGCGCAGCGGCGGCACGAGGCGCATGTCGGGGTTGAAGAAGCCGATGTCGACGTCGGTCAGGTGCAGCGAGTTGATGCTGACGTCGGCCGTCACCGGCAGGCCCTCGGCCTTGGCGGCGCGAACCAGCGCCACGCCGGCGGCGCTGGAGAGGCGACACAGATGCACGCGCGCGTTGGTGGCGCGCACGAGTTCGAGGATGGTGTGCAGCGCGATGGTCTCGGCGATCACCGGCACGCCCGACAAGCCGAGCCGCGTGGCGATGGCGCCCGAGGCCGCCACGCCCTTGCCCAAGGCCGCGTCCTGCGGGCGAAGCCACACGGTGTAGCCATAGGTGGCGGCGTACTGCAGCGCGCGCATCAGCACCTGCGTGTCGGCCAGCGTCACATCGGCCTGCGAGAAGCCCACGCAGCCGGCCTCGGTGAGCTCGGCCATCTCGGTGAGCGTGGTGCCCTTCAACTCGCGCGTCAGCGCGCCCAGCGGGAACAGGCGGCAGCGGCTGAGCTTGCGGGCGCGGAACTTCAGCATCTCCACCAGGCCGGGCTCGTCGAGCACGGGGTCGGTGTCGGGCGGGCAGACGAGGCTGGTCACGCCGCCGGCGGCGGCCGCGGCCAGCTCGCTTTCGAGCATGCCTTCGTGCTCCTGCCCCGGCTCGCGCAGGCGCGCCGCCAGGTCCACGAGGCCCGGCGCCACCACCAGCCCGCTGGCGTCGATCACGCGCTCGGCAGCGAACTCCGTCGCCGCGCCGATGCTGACGATGCGGCCCGAGGCGATGGCGACGTCGGCCACCTCGTCGCGGCCGCTGGCGGGGTCGATCACACGGCCGCTCTTGATGAGGATCTTCATGCCTGGTTCCCCGCGATCGTGCTCATCACGGCCATGCGCACGGCGATGCCGAAGGTCACCTGCGGCAGGATCACGCTGTGTGTGCCGTCGGCCACGGCGCTGTCGATCTCGACGCCGCGGTTGATGGGGCCAGGGTGCATGACGATGCAATCGGGCTTGGCCAGGGCGAGCTTTTCCGGCGTCAGGCCGTAGTACTTGAAGAACTCGCCGGCGCTCGGCAGCATCGCGCCGCTCATGCGCTCGTTCTGCAGGCGCAGCATGATGATCACGTCGGCATCGCGGATGCCCTCGGCCATGTCGTGGCACACGCGCACGCCCATGCCGGCCAGGTCGCCCGGCACCAGCGTCTTCGGGCCCACGGCGCGGATCTCGGGCACGCCCAGCGTGGTGAGCGCGTGGATGTCGGAGCGCGCCACGCGCGAGTGCACGATGTCGCCGACGATGGCCACCGTGAGCTG
>JAIXTY010000060.1 GCA_027483705.1 Rubrivivax sp. | reverse complement strand
GCAGCAGATGGGCCACGGCCTGCTTCATCACGCGGGCGCTCTTCACCACCTGCGGCAGGAACATCTTGCCGGCGCCGAAGAGGTCGCCGACGACGTTCATGCCGGCCATCAGCGGGCCTTCGATCACGTGCAGCGGCCGGCCGCCGCGGGCCTGGATGGCCTGCCAGGCTTCCTCGGTGTCGGCGGTGATGAACTCGGTGATGCCGTGCACCAGCGCGTGCGAAAGCCGCTCGTCCACCGTGCCGGCGCGCCAGGCCAGCCGTGCGCCGTCGTCCTTGGCCTGGCCCTTGGCGCGCTCGGCGATCTCGATCAGGCGCTCGCCGGAGTCCTTGCGCCGGTTCAGCACCACGTCCTCGACGCGCTCGCGCAACTCGGCGTCGAGGTCGTCGTACACGCCCACCATGCCGGCGTTGACGATGCCCATGTCCAGCCCCGCGCGGATGGCGTGGTACAGGAACACGGTGTGGATGGCCTCGCGCACCGGGTCGTTGCCGCGGAAGCTGAAGCTCACGTTGCTGACGCCGCCGCTGACCTTGGCACCGGGCAGGTGGGCCTTGATCCAGCGCGTGGCCTCGATGAAGTCGACCGCGTAGTTGTCGTGCTCCTCGATGCCGGTGGCGATGGCGAAGATGTTGGGGTCGAAGATGATGTCCTCGGCCGGGAAGCCGACCTCGTCGACCAGGATGCGGTAGGCGCGGGCGCAGATCTCGGTCTTGCGCGCGAAGGTGTCGGCCTGGCCCTGCTCGTCGAAGGCCATCACCACCGCGGCGGCGCCATAACGCCGCACCAGCGTGGCCTGGCGACGGAACTCGGCCTCGCCTTCCTTCAGCGAGATCGAGTTGACGATGCCCTTGCCCTGGATGCACTTCAGGCCGGCCTCGATGACCGACCACTTCGACGAGTCGATCATGATCGGCACGCGCGCGATCTCGGGCTCGCCGGCGATGAGCTTGAGGAAGCGCTCCATCGCCGCGGCCGAGTCGAGCATGGCCTCGTCCATGTTGACGTCGATGACCTGCGCGCCGTTTTCCACCTGCTGCCGGGCCACGGCCAGCGCGTCCTCGAAGCGGCCCTCGAGGATCATCTTCGCGAAGGCGCGGCTGCCGGTGACGTTGGTGCGCTCGCCGATGTTGACGAACAGCGAGCCGGCCCCGATGGCCACGGGCTCCAGCCCCGACAGGCGCATCGGCGGCGGCGTGACGGCGGGTTGGGGCGACGGGGAGGTGGTCATGGGCTCGACTCCAGCAGGTGGGGTCGAGCGCCGTTGGGCCTGCGGCGCCAGACGGCGGCACCGCGTTCCGAGCCTGGCGGGATGGCCCCGTCGCAGCGCTCCTCGGAAAACCTGCGATTCTAGTTTCGGGCGGGGTGGCGTCCGCGCGCGCGAGCCGTTTCGATGAACTTTTCCGCGTAAGTCCCCAGCGCTGACGATGACACCCGAAGGAGGGACGAGGACACTCGTAACCGTGGGTTACCAGACCGGCGCCCGCTCCGCGCCCCGGCCCCAGCCGTGGCGCGCATCAACAAACCAACGTTCTTCGAGGGATCCCGCATGAATCTTCGCCTTTCCCTGGCCGCCTGCGCGGCCGTCGTTGCCGTGGCCGGCCTGTCGGGCTGCGCCGCCATCGACAAGGTCTCGGACACGATGGCCAGCGCCGTGGGCATCGACCCGCGCGTGATGGCGCTGCGCCCCGTGGTGTCGCCGCTGGGCTTCGGCGTCGAGACCAACCGCAGCGGCGGCGCGGGCGGCCTGCTGCTCACGCGCAGCATCGCCGGCGTCAACATCGCGGCCGGCTTCAGCCTGACTGAGGGCAAGGTGATGAACGTCGTCGTTGCCGGCGTCGTCATTCCGCTGGGCGCCGACGGCATGCTGCAGATCGACAACAACACGCGCGCCAACCTGCTGTCCAAGGGCGTGCCGGCCGAGGTGATCGGCCAGATCGAGTCCGCCATCAACCAGCTGGTGAAGACCACCAAGCGCGGCTGACCACCGCCCGCGCGGCCGCCTCAGCGGCTGTGCGACGTGAGCCCGGCCAGCGGCCGGGCCGCACTCACGCCCGGCGCCACCGGCCGGGCGCCCTGCGGCCGCGGCGCGGCGGCCACCGGCACGCCGGACGCCTCGTCGAGGCCGGCCGCCGCCGCCTGGGGCAGGCCGGTGCCGGTGTCGCCGCCCAGCTTCATCGTCACGCCCACGGCCAGGATGTCGACGATCAGCAGGTGCAGGATGCGGCTGACCATCGGCACGTGCGTGGCCACGTCCTCGACGTGGTCGACGATCAGCGCGACATCGGCCTTGCGCGCCAGCGGGCTCTGGCTCGCGGTGATGGCCAGCACCGGCGCGCCCCGCTCGCGCGCGGTGTCGACGATGCCCAGCAGGTCGTCGATGCGGCCGCTGCTGCTGATGATCACGACCACGTCGCGCGGCCGCAGCACGCTGGCGGCCAGCGGCTGCAGGCGCACGTCGGTGTGGCAGCCGCAGGGCACGCCGAAGCGCAGGAACTTGAACTGCGCGTCGTGCGCCACCACGCCGTAGTGCCCGACCGCGAAGAACTCGATGCGTTCGGCGCCGGCCAGCAGGTCGATGGCCGTGGCCAGCGTCTCGCGGTTGAGCTGATCGCGCAGCGCCAGGATGGCGCTCGCGGTGTTGCCCAGCACCTTGACGCCGAGCTCGAGCATGCTGTCCTCGCCCGTCACCTGCGTGTGCGTGATCGGCACCGTGGCGCTCAGGCCCGACGCGAGCCGCAGCTTGAAGTCCGAGAGGCCCTCGCAGCCCAGGCTGCGGCAGAAGCGGATCACCGTGGGCTGGCTCACCTGCGCGGCGCGGGCGATCTCGGCGATGGGGTCGCCCAGCGCCGCGCGCGGGTGGGCGAGCACGTGGTCGGCCACGCGCTTTTCGGCCGGCGAGAGGCCGTCGCGCGCGCGCTTGATCTGGCCGAGGATCGGCGAGCCGTGCTCGGCCTGCATCGTGCGCAGTTGCGCGGCCAGGATGGCCGAGGCGCCGACGAAGGTGGCGTGCTCGGCCGTGACGACGTAGGTCGGGATGCCCTTGACGTAGTCGGTGAAGCGGCCCTTGTCCTCGAAGCGCGCGCGGAACGGGCTGCGGTCGAAGTAGGTGCCCAGCCTCGGCACAATGCCACCACCGATGTAGATGCCGCCCAGGGCGCCCAGCGTCACCGCCAGGTTGCCGGCGACGTTGCCCAGCACCGAGCAGAAGGCCTCCAGCGTCTCCAGGCACAGCGGATCGGTGCCGTCGAGCGCGCGCCGCGTGATCTCGGGCGCCGCCAGCGGCTCGGGCGGCAGCCCGGCGTGGGCGCGCAGCGCGCGGTGAATGAGCTCCAGCCCCGGCCCCGACAGCAGCCGCTCGTGCGACAGGTGCGAGTACTGCGCGAGGCCGTAGCGCAGGATGGCGATCTCGCGCTCGTCGCGCGGCGAGAAGCTGGTGTGGCCACCTTCCGTGCCCAGGGCCACCCAGCCCTCGCCGGCCGGGATCAGGCCGCTGACGCCCAGGCCCGTGCCCGCGCCGAGCACGCCGACCACGCTGCGCTCGCGCGCCAGGCCGCCGCCCACCTGGCGGCGCTGGCCGGGCGCCAGCCGCGGCAGCGACATCGCCAGTGCGGTGAAGTCGTTCACCACCACCAGCGTTTCAAGCCCGAGCCGCTGGCGCATCTGCTCGATGGAGAATTGCCAGTGGTAGTTCGTCATCCGCACCGCGTCGCCCTCCACCGGGTTGGCGATGGCGATGGCGGCGTGCTCCAGGCTCGCGGCCTGGTTCGGCGGCAGGCCCTGCAGGTAGGCCGTGACGGCGGCGTGGAAGTCGGCATGCTCCGCGCAGCGCAGCGACACCCCGTGCTCGAACAGGCCGGGCGCCGTCTCGAGCGTGAAGCGGGCGTAGGTGCCGCCGATGTCGGCGAGCAGTCGGGGGCTGTCGAAGGGCTGGCTCATGCGGCGGCGGGGCCGGGTCGCGGATCAGGCCCGGATTGTGCGTGAGGGCTGTCGGGCCCGGGCAGGGGTCCAGTCTGGGCCTGGCTTCTGTAGCTTCACTACAGGGTCAACCCGGAACCGCCGGGTATCAGAGAGATCGAAGCCGGCCCGTGCGGGGCATTGCCCTTGTAGTGCCGTTGTAGTTTTGCTACCGTCCTTGCGCTTGTCCCTTGCTGTCGACGCTGTCATGAACGATATCCGCCCGCTTGCGGGCTCCCTGGCCGGCTCCGGCGCCGCCGCCCCGCACCCCTGGCTGGTGGCGGACATCGGCGGCACGAACGCCCGCTTCGGCTGGGTGGCCAGCCCGGGCACCGCCGTGGCGCACGTGCGCACGCTGGCGTGCGCGGCCCATGCCGGCCCCGCCGAGGCCGCGGCGGCCTACCTGGGCGAACTGCGCCACCACCTGGGCACCGCGTTCGAGCCGCCGCGGGCGGCCTGCTGGGCCGTGGCCACTGCGGTGGTCGACGACCGCGTCAACCTCACCAACAGCGGCTGGAGCTTCTCGCGGCGCGACGCGCGCGACGGCCTGGCCCTGCACACCCTGCAGGTGCTCAACGACTTCGAGGCCCTGGCGCTGGCCCTGCCGCACCTGGTGCCGTCGCAGCTGCGTGCCGTGGGCCGCAGCGCCGGGGCTGCGCCGGGCGGCGCGCGCGCGGTGGTCGGGCCGGGCACCGGTCTGGGTGTCGCGGCCATCGTGCCGGCGGGTGGCGGCTGGGCGGCCGTGCCGGGCGAGGGCGGCCACGCGACGCTGGCGCCGGCCGACGAGCACGAGAGCGCCGTGCTGGCCGCGGCGCGGCGCGAGTTCCCGCACGTGTCGGCCGAGCGGCTGCTGTCGGGCATCGGGCTGCCGGTGCTGCACCGCGCGGTGGCGGCCGTCGACGGCGTGGTGGTTCAGGACCTCGCTGCCGAGCGCATCGTCGAGCTGGGTCTCGCGGGCGAGGATGCCCACTGCAGCCAGACGATCGACCTGTTCTGCGCCCTGCTCGGCAGCTTCGCGGGCAACGTGGCGCTGACGGTGGGTGCGCGCGGCGGCGTCTTCATCGGCGGCGGCATCGTGCCGCGGCTGGGCGAGCGCTTCTTCGTCTCGCGCTTCCGCGAGCGCTTCGAGGCCAAGGGCCGCTTCCGCCCCTACCTCCAGGCCATCCCGACCTGGCTGATCACCGACACGCTGGCGGCGCTGACGGGTGCCAGCGCCGCGCTGGAGCAGCGGCCTACGCCGGACTGCGCGGACTGAACAGCTCCGAGCGCGCGGCCTGCGTGATGGCCGCGACACCCGGGTGCGTGATGCGGCGTTCGGCAGTGATGGCGTAGAAGTCGTCGCTGATCTCGTCGACCCGACCGAGCACCTGCACGCCGTACTGCGACACCGTCTCGTCCTCGACGACGCTGGGCGAGAGGAACACGCCGCGCCCCTGGCGCCCGAACGCCTTCATCAGCGCGCCGTCGCCGAACTCGCCGACGACCCGCGGGTGCAGCCGCTCGCGTTCCAGCCAGGCGTCGAACTGCGGCCGCACCGACGAGCTGCCGCCGGGCACCAGCATGGGCGCGCCGTCCAGGCACTTGGGGAACGGCTGGCGCAGCCGCGCCGCCAGCTCGGGGGCCGCGAAGAAGGTCACCGCCGAGCTGCCCAGCTTGTGGTTGAAGGCCTTGACGCTGAGCTTGCGCGTCAGCGGCTCGTCGGCTATGACGAGGTCCAGGCGGTGCAGCGCCAGCTGCGCCATCAGGTCGTTGAAGCTGCCCTCGGCGCAGATCAGCTTCACCGGCTCGGCCAGGTTCAGCGCCGGCTCGAGCAGCTTGTAGGCCACCGACTTGGCGACCACGTCCTCGATGCCCACGCGCAGCTCCAGCGCCTGCTCGCGCGTGCCGCGCTTCTCGCGCAGGGCCGTTTCGAGGTCGGAGCCGAGGGCGAAGATCTCGTCGGCGAAGCGCAGGGCCACGCGGCCGTCGTCGGTGAGCTCGAGCTGGCGGCCGCTCTTGCGGAACAGGCGCCGGCCGAGGCGATCTTCCAGCAGCTTGATCTGGGCCGACAGCGTCTGCGGCGTGGTGTGCAGCTGCTCGCCGGCCCGCACCACGCCGCCGGCCTTGGCGGCCACCCAGAAGTAGTGCAGGTGCTTGAAGTTCATCGCGGGCCTCGGTGGGTGGTTCCCTGAAACGATGCGTTTTCTACGAACTGATCTTGTTTGATTATCGAATTTACGCGAAGGGATCTCAACCCTACATTCCCTGGTGTCGTCTTCGATATCGGGCACGCGACAGCCCACCGCCGCTTCAGAAGGAGCACACCATGCGCATGAGCACCAAGGGCCGTTTTGCCGTCAACGCGCTGATCGACCTCGCCCTGCGCGAGCCCGCCGGCCCCGTGGCGCTGGCCACGATCAGCCAGCGTCAGCAGATCTCGCTGTCGTACCTCGAGCAGTTGTTCAGCCGCCTGCGCAAGGACGGCCTGGTCGAGAGCACCCGCGGCCCCGGCGGCGGCTACACCCTCGGCCGGCCGGCCGAGCGCATCACCGTGGCCGACATCGTCAAGGCCGTCGATGAGCCCTTCGAGGACCAGACCGACGAGGAGCGCAGCCTGGGCATGAGCCGCGCGCTGTGGCTGCGCCTGAACGCCGTGATGCTGGAGCACATGGCCACGATCACGCTGGCCAACCTGGTTCAGGAGCAGAAGGACTCGGGCGTCAGCATCGAGCCGCGCCCGGCGCGCCGTGCCATCACGCCGCAACCGGTGGTCAAGCCGGTGCGCACGACAGCCCCGAATTCGGTGTTCGCGCTGGCGCGCTCGCTGGGCGACTGAGCCCTGTTTCCGTCACCCCTGCCGGCGGCGCTGCCGCCGGCCTTCAGGCCCGCCCGTGCATCACGAGCGGGCCGTTTTCATGCCGTCGTCACTTGTACAGGACTTCCGGCAGCCACAGACCGATGGCCGGGAAGTTGTACAGCAGCACGATCGCCAGCACCTGGATCGCCATGAACGGCAGCATGCCGGCGAAGATCTGGTTCAGCGTCACGTGCGGCGGGCTCACGCCCTTCAGGTAGAACGCCGCCATCGCCACCGGCGGGCTCAGGAAGGCCGTCTGCAGGTTCAGCGCCACCAGCAGGCCGAAGAACAGCGGGTCGACGCCGAAGTTGTCGAGCAGCGGGATGAAGATGGGCATGAAGATCACGATGATCTCGGTCCACTCCAGCGGCCAGCCCAGGATGAAGATGATCACCTGGCTCAGGATCAGGAACTCGGTCTTGGTGAGGTTCATCGACATCACCCACTTCTCGACGAGCTCCTGCCCGCCCAGCAGCGCGAAGGCCGCCGAGAAGATGGCGCTGCCCACGAACAGCCAGCAGACCATGGCACTGGTCTTGGCGGTGAGCAGCACCGACTCCTTGACCTCGCTCTGCAGCCCCGACTGCCTGTAGGCCGCGAACACCCAGCCCAGCACGCCGACGGCGGCCACTGTGCCCAGCCACAGCGGCACCGGCGGCGCGCCGAAGCCCTCTTCGTGCAGCAGGAACCAGGTCAGCACCGCGATGGCCGGTGACCACAGCAGCAGCCACAGCCCGAAGATGCGCCGGCGCCCGCCGGCGGCCTTGCCGAGTACGGCATACACGGCGGCCAGCAGGTAGCCGCCGAAGGCGCCGACGGCCGCCGCCTCGGTGGGCGTGGCCAGGCCCAGCACGATGGAGCCCAGCACCGCCAGGATCAGCACCACCAGCGGGAAGAAGCTGCCCAGCAGCATCTTGAAGACCTCGAGCCGCTGGAAGCTCAGCAGACCGTAGAACACCGCCAGCGCCGCGACGCCGACGCCCAGGCCGATCCAGTAGCCGCGCGTGGCCGGCGTGCGCTCGCGCGGGGCCTCGGGGGCGGCGCTGGCGCCCGGGGGCTCCTGCACGCCGGCGGCGCCGGGCGGCTCCTGCACGCCACCGGCCGGCGCGGGCTCGGCGGCGGCCGATGCGGCACCTCCGGGCTCGGCCAGGCTCGTGGGCTCGCCCGGTTCCTTCAGGCCACCGGAATCACCGGGCTCCTTGAGCCCGCCCTCGGCAGACGGCGGCTCCTGAAGCCCGCCGGCGCCCGGCGGCTCGGCCACGCCACCACCGGGTTCGGCCAGCGCGCCACCGGTGGCCACGGGCGCCGCCTCGGGGGCCGCGCCCGGCCGCGTGTTCAGGTGCCAGCCCGTGAACGCCACGATGCCGAAGAAGGCCAGCGGCAGCAGCGCCGTCAGCAGCTGCCGTCGCAGGAAGCGGCGGTCGTCGGCCGGCGCGCCGCCGCCGAACGAGCTGCCCAGCAGGGCGGGCAGCGCCAGCCGCGCGCCGCGGTCGGCCAGCGGCTGCACCGGTGCCGGAAGCGGCACGAAGCGCTGCGCGGCCGTCAGCGGCGGCATCAGGTTGGGTTTGAGCTTGGCCAGCACGATCACGTAGACGATGTACAGGCCCGCCAGCATCAGCCCGGGGAAGAACGCGCCGGCGTACAGCTGCACCACCGACACGCCCGCCGTGGCGCCGTAGACGATGAGCATCACGCTCGGCGGGATCAGGATGCCCAGGCAGCCGCCGGCCGTGATGGCGCCGGCCGAGACGCGCACGTCGTAGCCGCCCTTGAGCATCTGCGGCAGTGCCAAGAGGCCCATCAGCGTGACCACCGCACCGACGATGCCGGTGGCCGTGGCGAACACCGCGCAGGTGAAGATGGTGGCCACCGCCAACGAGCCCGGCACGCGGGCCAGCGCCAGGTGCAGGCTGCGGAAGAGCTTGTCGATCAGGTTGGCCCGCTCGACCAGGTAGCCCATGAACACGAACAGCGGGATCGAGATGAGCACGTCGTTGCCCATCACCTTGAAGGCGCTCTGCACCATCAGCGTGAGCGTCTTGGACGTGTTCTCCTCGTAGGCGATCCACGTGAAGATCATCCCCATGCCCATCAGCGTGAAGGCGGTCGGGAAGCCCAGCATGATGGCCACCACCACGAGGGCCAGCATCATCAGCCCGAGGTGGCCGTTGGTGATCTTGGGCGCCATCAGCAGCATCACCGCCGTGCCGGCGATGATGAGCCCCATGATGATGAAGCCGAACCAGAGTTCCTTGCGGATCTTCATCACGCGCCTCCCTTGCCGAAGCCCTGGGGCGGCGTCACGTACTTGTCGAGGCCGACGATGTCCTCGTCCTTCACGTGGACCATGGCCTTGAGCTTGTCGACGTCGACTTCCTCGACGTCCTGCTCGCGTGACGGCCACTCGCCGTCGCGCAGGCACTGGATGCAGCGCACGATCTCGACGATGCCCTGCAGCAGCAGCATGCCGCCGGCGATGGGGATCGCGAACTTGAACGGGTACAGCGGCAGCGGCGTGGCACTGAAGGTGCTCTCGCGGATGGCGAGCGACTCGTTGGCGAAGGTCCAGCCGGCCCAGGTGAGCGCCACGACGCCCGGCAGGAAGAACAGCAGGTACAGCACCAGGTCCCAGCCGGCCTGCGTGCGCGGCTGGAAGAAACCGTAGAGCACGTCGCCGCGCACATGGCCGTTCTTCGCCAGCGTGTAGGCGCCGGCCATCATGAAGAGCGTGCCGTACATCATCACCTGCGCGTCCAGCGCCCAGTCGTGTGGCGTGTTCAGCGCGTAGCGCGAGAACACCTCCCAGGTGATCATCAGCGTGAGCAGGATGATGAGCCAGGCGAAGAACTGGCCCAGCCAGGTGGACATCCGGTCGACCATCAGCAGCAGGCGTTGCATGGGGCGGTGCGTTCCTTCAGGAAATCTTCAGGTTGGCGCCAGAAACCCCGAGGGCCACCGGCCTTGCGGCAACGGTGGCCCCCGGGTGCCCGGCGCCGTCGGGCGTCAGGCCTTCTTCTGCGGCGCGCGGAAGTAGTGGTTCCAGGCCATCTTGAAGTCGACCATGTAGTCGTTCTGCCAGGCGCCGGCGCGTTGCGCGAAGGCACGCTGGCTGTCCATGACCTTCTTGAACATCGGCTGCTCGGCGCCCTTGGCCGTGGTCACCTTGTCCCAGGCCGCCAGCTGCGCGCGCAGGATCGCATCGGGCGTCTTGAAGAAGTTGACCTTGTCCTTGGTCTTCAGCTCGATGTAGTCGGTGCTGTTGCGCTGGATGGCCTTCCACGACATGTCGGAGCTGGCCGCCTGCACGGCGTAGTCGATGACGGCCTTCAGCTCGGCCGGCAGCGCGTCGTACTTGCCCTTGTTGAACAGGATCTCGAACTGCTCGCCGCTCTGGTGGAAGCTCTGCAGCATGCAGTTCTTCACCACGTCGGGGAAGCCGAGGATGCGGTCGGAGGTGGCGTTGTTGAACTCGGCCGCGTCGATCAGGCCGCGGTCCAGCGCCGGCACGATCTCGCCGCCGGGCAGCGGGTTGACGGCGGCACCCAGCTCCTTGAACACGTCGATCGCCAGGCCCACGGTGCGGTACTTCAGGCCCTTCAGGTCGTCGACCTTCGCGATGGGCTTCTTGAACCAGCCCAGCGGCTGCGTCGGCATCGGGCCGTAGACGAAGGAGACGACGTCGATGTTCAGCGACTTGTAGATCTCCTCCAGCAGCGCCTTGCCACCGCCGTAGTAGTGCCAGGCCAGCACCATGTTCGGGTCCATGCCGAAGGCCGGGCCGCTACCCCACAGGGCCAGCGAGTTGGCCTTGCCGTAGTGGTAGGCCAGCACGCCGTGGCCGCCGTCGAGCGTGCCCTTGTTCACCGCGTCGAGCAGCTGGAAGGCCGGCACCACCGAGCCCGAGGGCAGCACCTCGACCTTCAGGCGGTTGCCCGCCATGTCGTTGACCTTCTTGGCGAAGTCGTTGGCGTACTCGTGGAAGATGTCCTTCGCGGGCCAGGTGCTCTGGAAGCGGAAGGTCACGGTCTGGGCCTGCGAGATCATCGGCGCGGCCATCGCGGCCGAGCCGACGGCGCCCGCGGCCGCCGTCTTCAGGAAGCCGCGACGCTTGGCGGCGGTGGTGGTGTCGGTCATGGGTTCTTGTCTCCGTGGTGCCGTGGGTGTCGTCGTCGCGTGTCCTGGACACGCGTTGAACCGGCGGACTTTCGGGTGCGGGGCCGCCCACAGCAACCGGGTGTTACCCCCAGGACCCTCGGCGGAGGCCACTTGCCGGGCTGCCAGCGAGGTCGAATCAGTTTTGACCGGAGAGGAAAGATCGCCATGGCCCTTGCCATGCCGGGGGCAACAGGCCGTGGCGATCGGCAAAGTCCAGCGTGACGAGCGCGGCGTCCACCGTCATCGTGTCGCCCCGTGCGAGGGCCAGCGCTTCGTGCACCGGCAGCAGGGTGAAGCCCTGCACCTCGCCGTCCTGGTTGCGTGGCGTCCAGCCGACAGGCAGCTCCAGATCGAAGGCGTATAGCCACTCGCGCTGGAAGCCTTCTTCGATGTCGCGTTCCAGGCGCAGCACGCGGCCGGGCGTGGCGTGGCGCGCCAGCTCGGGCGGCAGGCCGGCTTCTTCCCAGGCCTCGCGCACCAGGGCCTCGTGCGGGGGCTGGTGCATCGGCACGCCGCCGCCGACCAGGTTGTCGAAGAGCCCCGGATCCGTGGGCTTGTTGGCCGAGCGCTGCGCGATCCACAGCGCCGCCGGCTGGCCGTCGGCCCCGCGCACGAAGCCGTTGGCATGGGCGCCGAAGGTCAGGCTGCCCCAGAAGCGCGAGGCCGCGCGCTCGATGGCCACGCGCGGCTGGCCGGCCCCCGGGCCGTCGAGGGGCGAGAGCGCGTAGGCCTCGTCGCGCCAGCCGATGATCACGCCGTCGGCGTGCCACTGGCGGTGCAGCGCGGCCAGCCGCGACTCGCGCTCGGCCGGGGGAATGCGGATCTCGACGCCGGCCTCGGTCGCGGCAAAGTCGGCCGGATGGGCCACCAGCAGCGGCAGGTGCACATCGGCCACCGAGCCCACCCGCTCGCCGTCCAGCCACACCGGCCGGCGCGGCCGCACGGCGCGCCGGGCCGCGGCCAGGGCCGGGATCGGCCGCGCGGTGCTCAAGCGGCGCGGCGCTCGTCGGCCAGGGGGCCTTCACGCCAGCGCTTCATCAGTGCGTCCCAGCGCGGCTCCACCGCTTTGAGGTGGCGCAGCTTCACGTGGCCGTAGCCGCGGATGTCCTCCGGCAGCCGTGCGATCTCGGCCGCCCGCGCGCGGTTGCCGGCGTTCAGCGTCTTCAGCAGTTCGGTGACCGTGGCCTCGTAGCGCGTGATCAGTTCGCGCTCCATCCGGCGCTCTTCAGTACGGCCGAAGACATCGAACGCCGTGCCGCGCAGGCCCTTCAGCTTGGCCAGCACGCCGAAGGCTGTGCGCATCCACGGGCCGAAGGGGCGCTTGACGAGCTCGCCCTTCTCGTTGGTCTTGGCGATCAGCGGCGGCGCCAGGTGGTGCACGAGCTTGTAGTCGCCTTCGAACATGGCGTCGATCTTCGCGGTGAACGCGGCGTCGGTGTGCAGGCGCGCCACCTCGTACTCGTCCTTGTAGGCCATCAGCTTGAAGAGGTAGCGCGCCACCGCCTCGGCCAGCGGCGTGCCCCCGCCAGTGGTCGCGACGGCGGCCTCTGCCGCTCGCACCTTCTCGACGAACGCCGCATAGCGCTGTGCGTAGGCCGCATCCTGGTAGCCGGTGAGGAACTCGACGCGCGTCTTCAGCATCTCGTCGAGCGAGGGCTTCTTGACGAACTGGATGACCTGCTGCGCCTTGAACAGGGCCGTGACGGAGGCCAGGTCGTGCGCGCAGCGCCGGCCCCACTCGAAGGCTGCCTTGTTGTTGTCGACCTGCACGCCGTTCAACTCGATGGCGCGCATGATGGCCGCCAGGCTCAGCGGGATGCGCCCCACCTGCCACGCGTAGCCCATCATCAGCGGGTTGGTGTAGATGCTGTCGCCCAGCATCTGCTCGGCCACCTGCTCGGCATCGAAGGCGCCCAGCAGGCCCTCGCCGACGCTGCCGCGCACCACCGTCTCGCAGCTGCTGCCGGGGAACTGCCAGTCCGGGTTCTTCACGAAGCCCGCGGTCGGCGTGCCGTGCGTGTTGAGCGCCACGTAGGTGCGGCCGTGCTGCATCACCGTGAGGGTGTACTTGCTGGCGCCAACGATGCTGTCGCAGGCGATCACGAGGTCGGCCTGTGCGGTGTCGACCTTGGTGGTGTGGATGGCGTCGGGCCGGCTGGCGATCTGGATGTGGCTCCAGGTGGCGCCGCCCTTCTGCGCCAGGCCGCCGGCGTCCTGCGTGACGACGCCCTTGCCCTCGAGGTGCGCGGCCATGCCCAGGATCTGGCCGATGGTGATGACGCCGGTGCCGCCGACGCCGCCCACCACGATGCCCCAGGCTGTTTCCGTGACCGGCAGTGCCGGCTCGGGCAGTGGCGGCAGGCCCTCGAGCGTGCCCTTCTTCTCCTTCTTCGGCTTGCGCAGCTGGCCCCCTTCGACCGTGACGAAGCTCGGGCAGAAGCCCTTCACGCAGGAGTAGTCCTTGTTGCAGCTGTTCTGGTTGATGCGGCGCTTGCGGCCGAACTCGGTTTCCAGCGGCTCCACGCTCAGGCAATTGCTTTGCACCGAGCAGTCGCCGCAGCCCTCGCACACCAGCTCGTTGATGACGACGCGCTTGGCGGGGTCGACCATCTTGCCCCGCTTGCGGCGGCGGCGCTTCTCGGTGGCGCAGGTCTGGTCGTAGATGAGGGCGGTGCAGCCCGGCACCTCTCGCAGCTCGCGCTGGATGCGGTCGAGCTCGTCGCGGTGGTGCACGGTGACGCCGGCCTCCAGCGCCACGCCCTCGTACTTGGCCGGCTCGTCGGTCACGATCACGAGCTTCTTTACGCCCTCGCTGGTGAGGCTCTTCTGGATCTGCAGCACCGAGTGGCCCTCGGCGCGCTCGCCCACCTGCTGGCCGCCGGTCATCGCGACCGCGTCGTTGTAGAGCACCTTGTAGGTGATGTTCACGCCGGCCGCGATGCTCTGGCGGATGGCGAGCAGGCCGCTGTGGAAGTAGGTGCCGTCGCCGAGGTTGGCGAAGATGTGCGTGTCTTTCGTGAACGGCGCCTGGCCGACCCAGGGCACGCCCTCGCCGCCCATCTGCGTGAAGGTGCTGGTGCTGCGGTCCATCCACACCGTCATGTAGTGGCAGCCGATGCCGGCCACCGCGCGGCTGCCCTCGGGCACGCGCGTGCTGGTGTTGTGCGGGCAGCCGCTGCAGAACCAGGGCGCGCGTTCGCCGGTGTCCGTCTTCAGCTCAGTGAGCTCGCGCTCGCGCGCGGCGATCACCATCAGGCGCTGCGCCATGCGGCGCTGCACATCTTCGGGCACGCCGAACTTCGTCAGGCGCTTGGCGATGGCCTTGGCGATGATCGCCGGCGTCAAGTCAGCCTTGGCGCGCAGCAGCCAGTTCTCGCTGGGGTTGGGGCGGCTCCACTCGCCGCCGGTGGCGTCGTCCTCGGGCTCGTCGAACTTGCCCAGCACGTTGGGCCGCACGTCAGCGCGCCAGTTGTAGAGCTCTTCCTTCAACTGGTACTCGATGACCTGGCGCTTTTCCTCCACCACCAGGATCTCCTGCAGACCGGTGGCGAAGTCGCGCGTGATCGTGGCCTCCAGCGGCCACACCACGTTCACCTTGTGCAGGCGGATACCGAGGGCGCGGCAGGTGTCATCGTCGAGGCCGAGGTCGTTGAGCGCCTGGCGCGTGTCGTTGTAGGCCTTGCCGCTGGCGATGATGCCGAAGCGGTCGTTCGGCGTGCGAATGACGTCGTGGTTGAGCTTGTTGGCGCGCACGTAGGCCAGCGCCGCGTACCACTTGTAGTCCATCAGCCGCGCTTCCTGCTCCAGTGGCGCATCGGGCCAGCGGATGTGCAGGCCGCCGGGCGGCATGACGAAGTCTTCGGGCAGCACGATCTTCACGCGCTCGGGGTCGACGATGACGCTGGCGCTGCTCTCCACGACCTCCTGGATGGTCTTCATGCCGCTCCACACGCCGCTGAAGCGGCTCATGGCGAAGGCGTGCAGGCCCATGTCGAGGATGTCCTGCACGCTGCGCGGGAAAAAGGTCGGGAAGCCGACCGCCTTGAAGATGTGGTCGCTCTGGTGCGGCGCGGTGCTGCTCTTGCTGACGTGGTCGTCGCCCGCGATCGCGATCACACCGCCGTGCTTCGAGGTGCCCGCCATGTTGGCGTGCTTGAAGACGTCCGAGCAGCGGTCCACGCCCGGGCCCTTGCCGTACCAGATGCCGAAGACGCCGTCGTACTTGTTCTGCTGCGGGTACAGGTCGAGCTGCTGCGTGCCCCACACGGCGGTGGCGCCGAGCTCCTCGTTCACGCCGGGCTGGAAGACGACGTGGTGCTGCGCGAGGTGCTTCTTCGCGGCCATCAGCGCCTGGTCGTAGCCGCCGAGCGGGCTGCCGCGGTAGCCGCTGACGAAGCCCGCGGTGTTGAGACCGGCGAGCACGTCGCGCTGGCGCTGCAGCATCGGCAGCCGCACGAGCGCCTGCACGCCGCTCATGAAGGCGCGGCCGCTGGCCAGGCTGTACTTGTCGTCCAGCGTGGCCGATTCGAGGGCCTTGCGGACGTGCTCGGGCAGGGGGGCGTTCATGCTCACGGCTCCATGACCGGCGCACCTCGCCGGGCTGCGCGGCAGTGTAGGCACAACACGCGCACATGTCCTTGCGTTTTCGGCGCGTGGGCCCTGGCTTGGCGCAAGGTTTATGCTCGCGCATGGACCGTGGAGAAGCAATGACGCCCAAGCGACCGAAATCGGGGATAACCCGTGCCGCAACCAAGGCCCCCGCCGCGCCAGCCGACGCCGCCGAGCCGACCGGCACGCTGGACCGCTACGACCTCGCCATCCTGGCCGAACTGCAGGCCGACGCGCGGCTCACGAACGCCGAGCTTGCCACCCGCATCGGCCTGAGCGCGGCACCCACCTGGCGGCGCGTGAAGTGGCTCGAGGAGCAGGGCTACATCACCGGCTACCGCGCCGAGCTGGACCGCCGCAAGATCGGCCTGGGCGTGCTGGCCTTCGTGCGCCTGGACTGCGAGCGCAACAACAGTGCCAGCACGCGCGCCCTCGAAGACGCGATCCGCGCCCGACCCGAGGTGCTGGCCTGCCACTACATCAGCGGCACCGGCACCTTCGAGCTGCACGTCGTGGCCACCGATCTCGACGCCTTCTCGCGGCTGGCACTGGAGGTGCTGTTCAAGCTGCCCAACGTGAAGGATCTGCACACGAGCTTCAGCCTCGGCGAGGTCAAGACCGGCGGCGTGCTGCCGCTCGGGCACCTGCGAACCGGGGCCTGACCGGGCTTCGGGCCGCAGGTCGGCGGTGCTACGCTCCCCGACCGCCATGAACCGGCTCCTCGACGTCCTCCTCACCACCGATCCGGTGCAGCGCGTGCGTCTGGCCCAGGCCGGGCTGGCGATGCTGCTCATGAGCGCCGGCGTGGCCGCCATGCACTACTTCGTCGCCGTCGGCGTGGCGCCCTTCGAGCCGGTGACGTGGTGGTCGGCGGGCACGCTGCTGGGCATGGCGGTGTTCTTCGGGCTCATCCGCAGCGGCGTCTCGCGCCGCTGGGCAGAGCCTTCGCTGACCGTGCCGCAGATCCTCTTCGCGCTGGCCAGTGGCGCGGTGGCCTACACGCTGCTGGGTGCCGGCCGCGGCGCCGTGTTCCCGGTGGTGATGGTGGTGCTGATGTTCGGCATGTTCGTCGTCTCGCCGCGGCAGATGCGCTGGCTCAGCATCTACGCCGTGCTGCTGCTGGGCAGCGCGATGGCCTTCATGACGATGACGCAGCCGCGGCAGTACCCGCTGATCATCGAGGTCGGCCACTTCCTGCTGGTGGCCACGATGCTGCCGGCGGTGTCGCTGCTGGCGGGCCGGCTGTCGCGCATGCGGCACCGCGCGCGCCAGCAGCGCGCCGATCTGGCCCAGGCACTGGCCCGGCTGCGCGAGAACACCACGCGCGACGAACTCACCGGCCTCATCAACAAGCGCCACATGCTCACCTTGATGTCGCAGGAGCACCAGCGCTGCATCCGCAGCGGCCAGAGCTTCTGCCTGGCGCTGCTCGACATCGACCGCTTCAAGCCCGTGAACGAGGCCCACGGCTACGCGGTGGGCGATGCCGTGCTGACGGCGCTGGCGCAGGAGGCGCAGCGCCAGGTGCGTGTGTCCGACGTGCTGGCCCGCTGGGGCGGCGAGGAGTTCCTGCTGATGATGAGCGACACGCGCGCGCCGCTGGCGCGTGGCGGGCTGGAGCGGCTGCAGCAGCGGCTGGCGGCGCTGCGCATCCTGCACGGCGCGGCGGCGGTGGGCGTCACGGTGTCGGCGGGACTGGCCGAACACATCGCCGGCGAGTCGCTGGAGCGCACGCTGGAGCGTGCCACCGCCGCGCTGGCCGAGGCCAAGGCGATCGGCCCCGGCCGCGCGGTGGTCGCCAGCTGATGCCGGCCGGGCGGCTGCCGGCCCGCCACCTGCTGCTCGCGCTGGCGGTGGTGGCGGTGTGGGGGAGCAACTTCGTCGTCATCAAGTGGGCGCTGGCGGTGATGCCGCCGTTCCTGCTGGGCCTGCTGCGCTTCACGATGGCGCTGGTGCCGGCGCTGCTGTTCGTGCCGCGGCCGGCCGTGCGCTGGCCGCTGCTGGCGGCCTACGGCGGGCTCATCGGCGCCGGGCAGTTCGGTCTGCTCTACCTGGCCATCGACGGCCGCATCGCGCCGGGCCTGGCCTCGCTGGTGATCCAGACCCAGGTGTTCTTCACCATCGGCCTGGCGATGCTGGCCGACGGCGAGCGCCTGCGGCCGGTGCAGGGCCTGGCGCTGGCGCTGGCGGTGGTGGGCATCGTGGTCATCGGGCTCAACACCGGCGGCGACGTCAGCGCGGCCGGCCTTGGCCTCGTGCTGCTGGCGGCGCTGTCGTGGGCGGGCGGCAACCAGGTGGCCCGGCGCATGGGCCGCGTGCCGATGCTCGGCGTGGTCGTCTGGTCCAGCGCCTTCGCGCTGCCGCCGCTGGCCCTGCTGTCGCTGCTGGTCGAAGGGCCGGCGCGCATCGGCGCGGCGCTGTCGGCGGCCGATGCCGCCACCTGGGCCGCGGTGGCCTGGCAGGCCGTCGGCAACACGCTGTTCGGCTATGCCGCGTGGGGCTGGCTGCTGGCGCGGCACCCGGCCGCCACCATCGCACCGATGGCACTGGGAGTCCCGGTGTTCGGCATGGCCAGCGCCGCGCTGCTGCTGGGCGAACCGCTGCCGGCCTGGAAAATCGCCGCCGCCGCGCTGGTGATCGGCGGCCTGGTGCTCAACCTGCTCGCGCAGCGCCGCGGGCCCTGACGACGAAGCGGTTGCCCGATGTGGCTGTTGATCCTCGAAGCGCTGGCCGCGCTGTCCATCCTGGTGTTCGCCGTGTGGTGGACCATGTTCTCGGGCCGCAAGCGGCGCGACGACGAGCCGCCCGGCCCGGACTAGCGCGCCTGCGCTAGCGGTCGGCGCCGGGCTTCAGTGCAGCGCGTTGGGGTGCACGAGCACGAACTCGGGCACCGGGGCCTCGAAGGCGTGGGCCTGCTCGGTCATGCAGAAGAAGGTGCCGCGCATGCTGCCGTGCGGCGTGTCGATGCGCGTCCAGCTCGTGTACTCGAAGCGCTCGCCCGGCTTGAGCAGCGGCTGGTGGCCGACGACCGCCAGGCCGCGGACCTCTTCGGCATGCCCTTCGGCGTTGGTGATGACCCAGTGGCGCGCCACCAGCTGCGCGGCCACGTCGCCGGTGTTGTGGACGGTCACCGTGTAGGCGAAGGCGAAGGGCCCGTCGGGCTCCTGCGACTGCTCGGGCAGGTACTGCGCGCGCACGCTGCAGCTGAACTCGGCACGCTCGCGGGGGGCATCGGTCATGGCCGGCATTCTAGGAAGCCCCTCCTACAATCTTGGCCATGGCCCATTACCGCATCGCCCCCAGCCTGCTCAGCGCCGATTTCGCCCGGCTCGGCGAGGAGGTGCGCGAGGTCGTCGCCGCGGGTGCCGACTGGATCCACTTCGACGTGATGGACAACCATTACGTCCCCAACCTCACCTTCGGCCCCATGGTGTGCCAGGCGCTGCGCGCGCACACCGAGGTGCCGATCGACGTGCACCTGATGGTGCAGCCGGTCGATGCGCTGGCGCAGGCCTTCTGCAGGACCGGCGCCGACATCGTCACCTTCCACCCGGACGCCTCCACGCACGTGGACCGCACGCTGCAGCTCATCAAGGCCGAGGGCAAGCAGTGCGGCCTGGTGTTCAACCCGGCCACGCCGCTGTCGGTGCTGGAGTGGACGCTCGACAAGATCGACGTCGTGCTGCTCATGAGCGTGAACCCCGGCTTCGGCGGCCAGGGCTTCATCGACCACACGCTGCGCAAGTGCGAGCAGGCGCGCAAGCTGATCGACGCCAGCGGCCGCGACATCCGGCTCGAGGTCGACGGCGGCATCAAGGTCGACAACATCCGCCGCGTGGCCGATGCCGGCGCCGACACCTTCGTGGCCGGCAGCGCCATCTTCGGCCAGCCCAGCTACCGGGCCGTGATCGAGGCGATGCGCGCCGAACTGGCGCGCTGAGCCGCGGCTCCACGGCCGCCGGCGCGGACCTGGACGGCGAAGCGGCCAGGAACTCTGCGACTGGCGCTAGGTCCGGTCGATCCGCCGCGCCAGCACGATGCTGGTGGTCGTCTTGAGCACACCGTCGAAGCCGCCGATCTCGTCGAGCACGGCATCGAGCCGGGCCGTGCTGTCGGCGCGCAGCAGCGCGAGGTAGTCGAACTCGCCGCTGACGCTGCTGAGCTGGCGCAGCTCCGGCAGCGTCGCCAGCCGCGCCGTGACGCCGGCGCCGGCCCGCGGCTGCACGCTGATGCCCACGTAGGCCTCGACGGCGGCGCCGTCGTCGTCGCGGCCCAGGCGCACGGTGTAGCCGGCGATGACGCCGTGTTTCTCCAGCCGCGCCAGGCGGGCCAGCACCGTGGTGCGCGCCACGCCCAGGCGGCGGGCCAGGTCGGCGGCGGGGGTGCGGGCGTCGGCCTGCAGCAGGGCGAGCAGGCCCCGATCGAGCTCGTCAAGGGTCATCGTGTCGGTTCCGCCACAACCCGCGAGTTTGCTGTCATCTGAGGCAATACCCGGGTCTGGTGGGGCCAGTGGCTTCGAATACATTTCTGATGCGGCTGCAAGTGCATATTCACATCAGTCGCAACGGCCGACGCAGCCACACCAGGTGCCACAGAGCACTGTCCCGAACGTCAGGGGGGACCCGTCAGCGATTCCAATCAGGGGCCCCAAGTGAAGACCCGCACTGTCACGATCTTTAGTGGTCATGTTTTCGAAGTTCCGCAGAGCATCCAGCGCATCGACCACCGCGCCACCCACGGCTGGCAGCTCCGCTATGGCGGCACCAAGCTGTACTCCGACCACACCAGCGACGGCAGCGGCGCCGCCGAATCGCTGCGCCTGGCCACCCGTGAGCTGCTGAAGCGCATCGCCGAACTGCCGGCGCCGTCACTTCTGCAGCGGGGCCCGAGTGTGAACAAGCGCAGCGGGCTCCCGGTGGGCATTTCGGGCCCGATCGTGCGGCAACGTCGCGGATCCGATCTGCGCGATTGCAGCCTGGCGGTGCTGATCCCGCGCTTCGGCGGCACGCCGCAGCGCAAGAGCGTCTACATCGGCACCGAGAACACGTACACCCAGAAGCGCTTCAAGGAGGCGCTGAAGGAGGCCGTGCTGCTGCGCCAGCAGGCGGTGGAGGCCTACGAAGAGGCCGCCACCAAGGCCCGCCGGGCCGAGGCCCGCGAGTACCGCAAGCAGCTCAAGGCCGCCGGCGCCCTGTGATGGTCGATTCGTACGGTGCATCTCGTCGTTTCGACGTAGTCTCGCATTGATTCGACGATTCCGCTGTTTCTTCTGACGTGACCGCTGCCTAGACTGCCCGGCAGTTCAGGCTCGTTCACGTTTGGAGGAAACCATGCGAATCACCCTGCTCGGTGCCGGCCACATCGGCCAGACCATCGCCCGGCTGCTGCACGGCAGCGGCGACTACCACGTCACCGTCGTCGACCGCAGCGCCGCGGCGCTGGCCAAGATCCAGGCCGATCCGGCCTGCGCCGGCGTGCAGACGCTCGTGGCCGAGACGGCCGACGCCGCCGGCGTGCTGGCCGTGCTGCGCGGGCAGGACGCGGTGGTCAACGCGCTTCCCTACCACCTGGCCACCATCGCCGCCACCGCGGCGCGCGAGGCCGGCGTGCACTACTTCGACCTCACCGAGGACGTGGCCGCCACGCGCGCCATCCAGCAGTTGGCCGCGGGTGCGAGGACGGCTTTCATGCCGCAGTGCGGCCTGGCGCCGGGCTTCATCGGCATCGTCGCGCACCACCTGGCGCAGGGCTTCGACACGCTCGTGGACGTGAAGATGCGCGTCGGCGCGCTGCCGGCCTTCCCGACCAACTCGCTCAAGTACAACCTCACCTGGAGCGTCGACGGCCTCATCAACGAGTACTGCCACCCCTGCGAGGCCATCCGCGGCGGCAAGAACATCGAGGTGCTGCCGCTGGAGGGCCTGGAGCACTTCAGCCTCGACGGCACCGAGTACGAAGCCTTCAACACCAGCGGCGGCCTGGGCACGCTGTGCGAAACACTCGCCGGCCGCGTGCAGACGCTCGACTACAAGAGCGTGCGCTACCCCGGCCACCGCGACCTGATGAAGATGCTGCTCGAGGAGCTGCAGCTCAACCAGGACACCGAGACGCTCAAGGCCATCATGCGCAAGAGCATCCCGAGCACGATGCAGGACGTCGTGCTGGTGTTCGTGACGGTCAGCGGCCTGCGCGACGGGCAGCTGGTGCAGGAAGTGTTTGCGCGCAAGATCTTTGCGGACCGCTCCGAGACCGCGCCGCTGTCGGCCATCCAGATCACCACCGCTGCCGGCATCTGCGCGGCGGTGGACCTGTTTCGCGAGGGCAAGCTGCCGCAGCGCGGCTTCATCCGCCAGGAGCAGGTGGCGCTGCCCGACTTCCTGGCCAACCGCTTCGGCGCGGCCTACCAGCAGAGCCGGCAGGTCGAGAGCATCGGCTGAGCCAGGGGCCCTCGAACGGGGGCGCCTTCGGCCTGCGCGGCAGGGGCCACACTCGGGCGCATGACCAAGCCCTCCAAGCCCCTAGACGCCGCCACGCTGTGGCGGCTGGCCCGCCTCGGTGCGCCCTCCATCAGCCCCTGCGGCCGCCAGGCCGTGGTCAGCGTCACCCGCTTTGACGCCGACAAGAACCAAGGCACGACGCGTCTGTGGCGGCTGGCCACCGACGGCAGCGCCCCGCGCGAGCTCACCACCTGCGGCGACAAGGACGGCCAGCCGGCGTGGTCGCCACGCGGCGACCGCATCGCCTTCCTGGCCCGGCGGCGCGACGGCGCCGGCAAGCTCGACGAGACGCCGCAGCTCTACCTCATCCCGGCCGACGGCGGCGAGGCGCGCCGCGCGGCGCACTTGGCGCCCGGCGTCGAGAGCTTCAAGTGGATGGCCGATGGCCTGCGCATCGTCTTGGCGTCGTGGTCGTTCCCCGAGGCTCGAACGCCCGAGGCCCAGGCGAAGGCACTGAAGGCGCAGAAGGACGACAAGGCCACCGGCGTGGCCACGTCCGAGGCCTTCCACCGCTACTGGGACCACGACATGCCCAGCGGCCGCCGCCTGCAGCTGTGGCTGCTGGCCGTGGACAGCGGCCGCATCACGCCGCTGACCGCCGGCACGGCGCTGGAGCTGCCGCGCACCAACGACGGCGCGATCAGCTACGACGTCCGCCCCGACGGCCGCCGTGTCTGCGTCGTCTTCGACCCCGCGCCCGAGCCGCGCCTGGGCAACCCGCTGGCGCTGGCCGAGATCGATGTCGCCACGCGGCGCATCACGCGGCGTGTGGTCGTGCCCGGCTGGGACCTCGACGCCCCGGCCTATGCGCCCGATGGCCGCACGCTGGCCTGCCTGGCGGCCGAGGTCGGCCGTGTGCACACCGCGCTGTCGCGCCCGGCGCTGGTGGCCGCCGACGGCACGCTGCAGCCGCTGGCCACCGCCTGGGACCGCCACGTCGACAGCCCCCTGCGCTGGACGACCGACGGCACCGCGCTGCGCTTCGCGGCCGAGGACCGCGGCCGCCGCCACCTGTGGCGCCTGTTGCTGGGGGCCGCGGACGCCAACCCCCAGGTGGAGCAAGCCGGCGGCTGGGTGCAGGCGTTCGACGCCGCCGGCGACACGCTGCTGTGGCTGGCCGACAGCAGCCAGCACCCGGCCCGCGTGTGGGCGCGCGCGGGCCAGGCCGGGCCGCGGCGCCTGGAACACTTCAACGACCGCGAGCTCGCCGGGGTGGCGCTGGGCGAGGCGCGCGAGGTCGAGATCGCCGGTGCCGGCGGCGCGCCGGTGCAGGTGTGGCTGACCTTCCCGCCCGGCTTCGACGCGAAGAAGAAGCACGCCACCGTGCACGTCATCCACGGCGGCCCGTTCGCCGCGGCCGGTGACAGCTTCAGTTGGCGCTGGAACCCGCATGTCTTCGCTGCGCCCGACCGCCTTGGCGAGCCCGGCCGCGTCGTCGTGCAGGTCAACTTCCACGGCTCCAGCGGCTTCGGCCATGCGTTCCGCCACAGCCTCATCGGCCGCCAGGGCGAACTTGAACTGCAGGACATCGAGGCCGCCACCGACTGGCTGTGCACGCAGCGCTGGGCCGATCGCGACCGCATCGTCGCCACCGGCGGCAGCTACGGCGGATTCCTGGTGGCGTGGATGAACGGCCACGTGCCGGCCTGGCCCGAGGGCCGCTACCGCGCCTACGTGTGCCATGCCGGCGTCTTCGACCGCGTCAGCACCTTCAGCGCCGACAGCTGGCCGGTGCGGCCCAAGGACCTGGGCGCCGAGTACTGGGCCGACATGCCGCGCGTGCTGGCGCAGAGCCCGCATGCCTTCGCGGCGCGGATGGCCACGCCGACGCTGGTGATCCACGGCGCGCGCGACTACCGCGTGCCCGATGCCAACGGCCTGGCCTACTTCCACACCCTGAAGGCGCGGGGCGTGCCGGCGCGGCTGCTGTGGTTCGCGGACGAGAACCACTGGGTGCTGAAGCCGGCGAACTCGCTGCAGTGGTACGCCGAATTCCGCGCCTGGGTGGCGGCCTACTCCGCGCCCGCCCCGGCGAAGCGCCGCGCTAGTTCTGGCCGGTAGCCGCCGGGGGCTGGGCCTTGCCGAGCAGGGCGTCCTTCAGGCTGTCGTCGGCAGGCTTCTCGCCCAGCCAGATGCGCAGCAGCGCGTTGAAGAACTCCGGCTCCGTGATCAGCTCGCTCTCGGGCTTGCCGTTGATCAGCACCTGCGTGCCGCGGCCCGGCACGAAGTCGACCGAGAAGTGCTCGCCGGTGCGCAGCCGCTTGCGCGCCGAGAACAGCTCGGCCAGCTTCAGCATGCCCGGGATGAACTTGCTGAACTCGCCGCGCGGCGCGTTGTCCTGCATGCCGCGGGTGAGCAGGCGGCCGAGTTCGTTGGCGTCGATCTCGCGCAGCATGTGCACCTGGATGCGCTTGGGGCCCGGCGCGGCCAGCGCCTGCTCGGGCGTCGTGGCCTTGCCCTGCAGGTACAGGCCCGCCGTGTAGACCTTGACGACGAAGCGGTAGCGGATGCCCGCGCCGTTGAGCTGCAGGTTCGTGCCGCCGAGCGACACGGTGGTGGGGTAGCGGACGCCGGCCAGATCGGCCGGCTGGGCCGCGGCCGGCAGGGCCGCGGTGGCGCCGGACAGGGCCAGCGCCAGGAGCGTGAAGCGACGGTTCATGGACAAGGGCGGGCTCGCGGCCCGGGTTCCGGTCAATCCGCAAGTGTGCGTCGCCGCCGGGGCGCTGCACACCCGGGGCGGCACGGCGGCCGGCCCTGCTAGACTGGAAACGTGATGTCTTCACCGTTCGCCCTCGTCCCCGTCCCGCCCAGGGACTTGGCCTCGCGAACCGGCTGCCCCAGCCGGGGAGCCTGGCCCTGGCGCCGCTCGGCCTGATTGCCTGCCGCCACGGCCGGCGCCGACGAGCCCGTCGTGCGCGGCCACCCCGGGGCCCGCTCATCCGCTGACGAGCCCCGCCCAGACGAGAGCTTGCCGACGTGATCACCGAACTCGAATTCCAGAGCCTGGCCCGCGAGGGCTACAACCGCATCCCCCTCATCACCGAGGCCTTGGCCGACCTCGAGACGCCGCTGTCGCTGTACCTCAAGCTGGCCGGCGGCCAGCGCCACAGCTTCCTGCTCGAAAGCGTGGTCGGCGGCGAGCGCTTCGGGCGCTACAGCTTCATCGGCCTGCCGGCGCGCACGCTGCTGCGCGCCACCGGGCGCGTGAGCGAGGTCGTCACCGACGGCGTTGTCGTCGAACGGGTCGAGGGCAACCCGCTGGAGTTCGTCGAGACCTGGCAGGAGCGCCTGAAGCCGGCCATCGCCGCCGGCCTGCCGCGCTTCTGCGGCGGCCTGGCGGGCTACTTCGGCTACGACACCGTGCGCCACATCGAACCCAAGCTGGCCAAGGTGCAGAAGACCGGCGGCATCGGCACGCCCGACCTGCAGCTGCTGCTCACCGAGGAGGTGGCGGTGATCGACAACCTCTCGGGGCGCCTGTACCTCATCGTCTGGGCCGACCCCGGCCGGCCCGAGGCCTACCACCGCGCCCGGCGCCGCCTGGGCGAGCTCATCGACCGGCTGCGCTACAGCGTCACCGCGCCGGCGGTGAAGCGCGGCACCTCGTACGCGATGGAGCGCGAGACCTCGCAGGCCCAGCTGATGCAGGCCGTGGAGCGCGCCAAGGCCTACATCGCCGCCGGCGACTGCATGCAGGTCGTCATCGGCCAGCGGCTGAAGAAGCGCTTCACCGAAAGCCCGCTGTCCCTGTACCGCGCGCTCCGCTCGCTGAACCCGTCGCCGTACATGTACTACTACGACATGGGCGACTTCCACATCGTCGGCGCCAGCCCCGAGATCCTGGTGCGCGAAGAGCGCGTGCCCGATTCGGCCGGCGGCGGCCGCAAGGTGACGATCCGCCCGCTGGCCGGCACGCGCCCGCGCGGCGCCACGCCGGAAGACGACGCGCGCCTGGAGGCCGAGCTGCGCGCGGACGAGAAGGAACGAGCCGAGCACCTGATGCTCATCGACCTGGCGCGCAACGACATCGGCCGCATCGCGCGCACCGGCAGCGTCAAGGTGACCGAGGCCTTCGAGGTGGAGCGCTACTCGCACGTGATGCACATCGTGAGCAACGTCGAGGGCATCCTGAAGCCCGGTGTCGGCCAGCTCGACGTGCTGCGCGCCACCTTCCCGGCCGGCACGCTGAGCGGCGCACCCAAGGTGCGGGCGATGGAGATCATCGACGAGCTCGAGCCCGTGCAGCGCGGCATCTACGGCGGCGCCTGCGGTTACGTCAGCTATGCCGGCGACATGGACCTGGCCATCGCCATCCGCACCGGCATCGTCAAGGACAACACGCTGTACGTGCAGGCCGCGGCCGGCGTGGTGGCCGACTCGGTGCCCGAGATGGAATGGCGCGAGACCGAGCACAAGGCGCGGGCGCTGATCCGCGCCGCGGAGCTGGTCGAAGAAGGCTTCTGAGCGCGGGGGCCAGCGAGGCGTGGCAGGACTCCGGTCGCTCTGCGTTGACGTCTGATCGGACGCAACGAAGGGTTAGTCGAGTTCACCTGCCACGGCCCCGCCGGAAACCGTCAGAAGCCGTTGAGCGCGCTGCGCGGCGCTCGGAGCGACTAGAAGAGACTGGGCTGCAAGCGGTGGGCCAGCGGCACGTGCTCGGCATCGAAGCGGCCACCGCGCCACAGCAGCGCCCACACGATGCGGGCGTTCTTGTTGGCCATGGCCACCGCGGCCTTCTGCCAGCCCACACGGGCGCGCAGCTGCACGGCCCAGCGCGAGATGGCGTCCTCGCGCTTGTGGGCCGTGAGCACCGCGCCCTTGGCGCCCTGGATCAGCAGCGTGCGCAGGTAGTCGTCGCCGCGCTTGGTGATGCGCCCGAGCCGCGTGACGCCGCCGCTGGAGTACTGCCGTGGCGTGAGCCCCAGCCAGGCCGCGAACTGCGGGCCGTTGCGGAACACGCTGAAGTCGCCGACACCGGCGATCAGCGCCGAGGCACTGACCGGCCCGATGCCCTGCAGCTGCGCCACCGCGCGGGCGCGCTGGTCGTCGCGGGCGTGGGCGCCGATGCTGCGGTCGCACTCGGCCAGCTGGTCGTCGAGCTCGCGCAGCTGGCGCGCCGCGAGCTTCAGGCCGAGCAGGCCGTTCGGGTCCACGGCCTGCGGCTGCGTGGTGATGACGTCGGCGAGCCCTTCGCGCAGGGCCTGCGGGCTCTTCGGGAACACGAGCCCGAACTCCGACAGCAGCCCGCGGACGCGGTTGATGCAGGCCGTGCGGTCGCGCTTGATGCCCTCGCGCAGGCGGTGCAGCGTCATCAGGCCCTGCTGCGCGGTGGTCTTCACGGGCACGTAGCGCATGTGCGGCCGCGAGGCCGCCTCGCAGATGGCCGCAGCGTCATTCGCGTCGTTCTTGCCGGTGCGGCCCTGCGCGCGGTAGGCGGCGGTGAACTCGGCCGAGATGAGCTGCGCCTGCAGGCCCATCGCGCGCAACTGGCGCGCCCAGTGGTGGGCGCCGGTGCAGGCCTCCATCACCACCCGGCAGGGCCGGGGCAGCTGGTCGCACCAGGCCAGGAAGCGGTCGCGCGCCAGTGCGCGGTTGACGAGCGGCTGCCCCTCGGCCGACACGGCGTGCACGTGGATCACCTGCTTGGCCAAGTCCACGCCCACGCGGACGACTCTCTCCATTGCCTGGGACAACGCGCTCTCCTCGCTAGTTTTTGGGGGGCGCGATGATAGGCGCGGCCCGGCCATAATGCGGCCCATGTCTGCGACCCGCCCGATCACCGCAGCGCGCACCGGTTGGCGTTGGCGCAAGCCATCAGCCTGACCCACCCCCATGCGCCCCTTCGCGGGCGCCACCAACCCCGACCAGCCCCGCGCCGCCGCCCCCGCGCCGCGCAGCAGGGCCCAAGCGGGACTTGAGAACCCGGGTGTCGCCCACGACGCCCCGTGCCATCAAACAGGGTAGAGCGCACATGCTGCTGATGATCGACAACTACGACAGCTTCACCTTCAACCTGGTGCAGTACTTCGCCGAGCTCGGCCAGGACGTGCGGGTGTTCCGCAACGACGAGATCGACGTCGCCGGCATCGCGGCGCTGAAGCCCGACCACCTGGTGCTCTCGCCCGGGCCCTGCAGCCCGGCCGAGGCCGGCATCTGCGTCGAGGCGATCCGCCACTTCGCGGGCAAGCTGCCGCTGCTGGGCGTGTGCCTGGGCCACCAGGCCATCGGCGCGGCGCTGGGCGGCGAGGTCGTGCGCGCGCAGGTGCAGATGCACGGCAAGGCCAGCACCATCCGCACCGACGGGCTCGGGGTGTTCAGCGGGCTGCCCGAGCGCTTCTCGGTCATCCGCTACCACTCGCTGGCCATCCGGCGCGAGACGATGCCGGCCGAGCTGCTGGTCACCGCCGAGACCGACGACGGCGAGGTGATGGGCGTGCGCCACCGCGGCCTGCCGCTGGAGGGCGTGCAGTTCCACCCCGAGAGCATCCAGAGCGAACACGGCCACGCGATGCTGCGCAACTTTCTGGAGCACGTGCGATGAGCGGCCCGATGATCGATCTGCGGAGCGACACCGTCACCCGGCCGACGCCCGCCATGCGCGAGGCGATGGCGCGCGCCGAGCTGGGTGACGACGTCTTCGGCGACGACCCCACCGTCAACGCGCTGCAGGCCACCATCGCGGCGCGGCTGGGCAAGGAGGCGGCGCTCTTCGTGCCCACCGGCACCATGAGCAACCTCTGCGGCCTGATGGCGCACTGCCAGCGCGGCGACGAGTACATCGTCGGCCAGATGGCGCACACCTACCGCTGGGAAGGTGGTGGTGCCGCGGTGCTGGGCAGCATCCAGCCGCAGCCGCTGGTGCAGCAGGCCGATGGCTCGATCGCGCTGGCCGATATCGAAGCCGCCATCAAGCCCGACGACGCGCACTTCGCGCGCTCGCGGCTCCTGGCGCTGGAGAACACCTGGGGCGGCCAGGTGCTGCCGCAGGCCTACGTCGAGGCGGCCTGTGCGCTGGCGCATGGGCGCGGCCTGGCCACGCACCTCGACGGCGCCCGGCTCTTCAATGCCGCGGTCGCCAGCGGCCGCGCGCCGGCCGAGCTGGCGGCGCCCTTCGACAGCGTGTCGGTATGCTTCAGCAAGGGCCTGGGCACGCCGGCGGGTTCGGCGCTGGTGGGCTCGAAGGAGCTCATCGCTCGCGCTCACCGCGTGCGCAAGATGCTGGGCGGCGGCATGCGCCAGGCGGGTGTGCTGGCGGCGGCGGCACTGCATGCGCTCGAGCACCACGTCGAGCGCCTGGCCGACGACCACGCGAACGCCCGGCTGCTGGCCGAGGGCCTGCAGGGCCTGGACGGCGTGGCCGTGCAGCCGCCGCAGAGCAACATCGTGTTCGTCGACGTCGTGCCCGACAAGGCCCGCGGCCTGGTCGAGCGGCTCAAGGCGGCCGGCGTGCTGTGCACGGGCCTGTACCGCATCCGCCTCGTCACCCATCTCGACCTGAGCCGCGCCGACATCGAGCGCGCCATCCCGATCATCCGCGCCGCGCTGCAGTAAGGAGAGACCACCATGTCCATCACCAACACCGAGGCGCTGACCCGCGTCATCGAGCACCGCGAGATCTTCCACGACGAGATGCTGGCGCTGATGCGTCGCATCATGAGCGGCGAGATGAGCCCGGTGATGATCGCCGCGCTGGCCATGGGCCTGCGCGTGAAGAAAGAGACCGTGGGCGAGATCGCCGCCGCCGCGCAGGTGATGCGCGAATTCGCCACGCCGGTGCCGGTGGCCGACCGCACGGGCCTCGTCGACATCGTCGGCACCGGCGGCGACAGCTCGCACACCTTCAACATCAGCACCGCCAGCATGTTCGTGGCCGCGGCGGCCGGCGCGCGCGTGGCCAAGCACGCGGGCCGCAGCGTCAGCAGCACCAGCGGCTCGGCCGATGTCGTCGAGGCGCTGGGCGCCCACATCATGCTGAGCCCGGAGCAGGTGGCCCAGTGCCTGGCTGAGACCGGCATCGCCTACATGTTCGCGCCCAACCACCACGCGGCCATGAAGCACGCCGCGCCAGTGCGCAAGGAGCTGGGCGTGCGCACCATCTTCAACATCCTCGGCCCGCTCACCAACCCGGCCGGCGCGCCCAACCAGCTGCTGGGCGTGTTCCACCCCGATCTCGTGGGCATCCAGGTGCGCGTGCTGCAGCGCCTGGGCAGCGAGCACGTGATGGTGGTGTACGGCATGAACGGCATGGACGAGATCTCGCTGTCGGGCGAAACACTCGTGGGCGAGCTGAAGGACGGCAACGTGCGCGAGTACACCGTGCACCCCAGCGACTTCGGCCTGCCGGTCTACGACAGCCGCGTGCTGAAGGTGGCCAACAAGGAAGAGAGCGTGGCCTGCATCAACCGTGCGCTGGCCAACGAGGACGGGCCGGTGCGCGACATCGTGCTGCTCAACGCCGGCGCGGCGCTGTACTGCGCGGGCGTGGCGGCGACGGTGAGCGAAGGCGTCAAGCGCGCCCGCGAGGCCGTGGCCTCGGGCGCGGCGATGGCCAAGCTCAGCCAGTTCGTGGCCTGCACGCAGCGCTTCAAGGCAGCCTGAGGGGCAGCGGGCATGGCCGACATCCTGGATCGCATCGTCGCCGTCAAGCGCGAGGAGGTCGCGGCCGCGCGCGCTGCCCGCTCGCTGGCCAGCTGGCGGGCCGAGGCCGAGTCCGCCGAGCGCCGCGCCGACCTGCGCGACTTTGCCGGCGCGCTGCGCTCGCGCGTGGCGGCCGGGCGCGCCGCGGTGATCGCCGAGGTCAAGAAGGCCAGCCCCAGCAAGGGCGTGCTGCGCGAGCACTTCGTGCCGGCGGAGATCGCGGCCAGCTACGAACGTGGCGGCGCGGCCTGCCTGAGCGTGCTGACAGACGAACCCTTCTTCCAGGGCGCGCCCGAGTACCTGCACCAGGCGCGCGCCGCCTGCGCGCTGCCCGTGCTGCGCAAGGACTTCATGGTCGACGAGCTGCAGGTGCACCAGGCGCGCGTGTGGGGCGCCGACTGCATCCTGCTGATCGCTGCCTGCCTGGACGATGCCGAGATGGCCGACCTCGAGGCCGCCGCGCTGGCGCTGGGCATGGCGGTGCTGGTGGAGGTGCACGACGGCGCCGAGCTCGATCGCGCGCTGCGCCTGAAGACGCCGCTGGTGGGCATCAACAACCGCAACCTCAAGACCTTCGAGGTGTCACTCGACACCAAACTGGGCCTGCGCGAGCTCGTGCCGGCCGACCGGCTGCTGATCACCGAAAGCGGCATCCTGGCGGCGCCCGACGTGCGTCTGATGCGCGACAAAGGCGTGCATGCCTTCCTTGTCGGCGAGGCGTTCATGCGCGCGACCGACCCGGGCGCGGCGCTGGCTGAACTCTTCGCCTGACCGTACGCGTGGCCGACAACCGCCTGCGCGAGCCGCTGGCCAAGCGGCTGGCCACGAGGGCTGACGACCTGGGCGACTGGGCGCCGCTGGTGCAGCGCTGGGCCGCCAGCCCGGCCGGCCAGGCGACGCTGGCGGCGGTGGACGGGCGCGTGGCCGCTGGCGCAGTGGTGTATCCGGCCGACCCGTTCGCGGCGCTGCGCCTGACGCCGCGCGCGCAGACCCGCGTGCTCATCCTGGGCCAGGACCCGTACCACGGCCCGGGCCAGGCCGAAGGGCTCGCCTTCTCGGTGCCACCCGGCTGCAAGCCACCGCCAAGCCTGCGCAACATCCACGCCGAGCTGCAGCGCGACCTGGGCCTGCCGCCACCTCGCCATGGCTCGCTGCGCGCCTGGGTAGCCCAGGGCGTGCTCCTGCTGAACACCACGCTCACGGTGGAAGACGGCCAGCCGGCCAGTCATGCCAAGTTGGGTTGGCAATCGCTCACTTCAGAGATATGCGCTTTCGTGGCTGCATCGCATGAGCCGATCGTGGTGCTGCTGTGGGGTGCGCACGCGCAGCGGCACTGGGACGCGGCGGCGCCGGGTCTGCGTGAGCGGCACACGGTGCTGCGCAGCAACCACCCATCGCCGCTGGCGGCGCGGCGGCCGCCGGAGCCCTTCATCGGTTGTGGCCACTTCGGCCTGGCACAGCGGGCGCTGGCCGCAGCCGGGCGGGGGGTGGTGGACTGGCGGCTGCCCGCCCATGCTTGACCACCGCGCCGGCATGCTATAGTCACGGGCTCTCCGGAGGGGTGCCCGAGTGGCTAAAGGGGGCAGACTGTAAATCTGTTGGCTTACGCCTACGCTCGTTCGAATCCAGCCTCCTCCACCAGAGAGACCCCCACCGTTGCCGAGGGTCCTGGCGGATCCT
>JAIXTY010000330.1 GCA_027483705.1 Rubrivivax sp. | reverse complement strand
GCACCAGCGGCTCCAGGCCCATCTGGGCCAGGATCAGCGCGGCGAACAGGCCGCAAGGCCCGAAGCCCACGACCACGGGACGCAGCCGGCCCGTGCGCGAGCCCGGCGCGGCCTGGGCCACGGGGCGGTAGGTGGTGTCGGGTGCGGGCTTGAGGTGCGCATCGCCGGCCGCGCGGGCCAGCAACGCGGCCTCGTCGACGCCCGCGTTCAGCGCGACGTCGAGCGTGTAGACGAGCTGGATGTCGGACTTGCGCCGCGCGTCGTAGCCGCGGCGGAAGACCCGGATCTCATCGACCGCAGCATCGGGCAAGGCCAACCGCACCAGCACCGCCTCGCGCAGCGCGGGCTCGGCGTGGTCGAGCGGCAGGCGGAGTTCGGTGATGCGCAGCATCGCAGTCACGGCGGGCGCTTCGCGCCCGCGGGCTCAGCCGCCCGACTTGGCGCGCTTGCCGGTGTTCTTCTTGCTGCGGGTGTGCGAGCCGCGCTCGAGGCTCACGCGCTGGCCGCGGATGGTGGTGACGGTCACGCCCTTGGGGGCGACGGGGCGCGGCGAGGCCTTGCGGTCGGCTTCGGTGACGATCTTGTTGCCCATGGTGCGGGTGCTCCGGGTTGTTTCGGCAAAACCCCGGATTAGGCCACAAAGCGCGGCCGCCGGCCGGCTTCAGCCACCCTTCATCGACCCTTCAGCGGGCGGCGAAGCTGTCGCAGCCGTCGATGCGGCCGCCGTCGAGCCCGCGCTTGAACCAGGCCACGCGCTGGGCCGAGGTGCCATGCGTGAAGCTCTCCGGCACGACGCGGCCCTGGGCGGCGCGCTGCAGCGTGTCGTCACCGATCTTCGACGCGGCGTTCAGCCCGGCCTCGATGTCGGCGGCGTCGAGCCAGCCCTTGCCCTTCTGCGAGTGGTGGGCCCAGACGCCGGCCAGGCAGTCGGCCTGCAGTTCCACGCGCACGCTCAGCGCGTTCATCTGGGCCTGCGAGACCTTGCCGCGCATCGCATCCACCTTGGCCGTGATGCCCATCACGTTCTGCAGGTGGTGGCCGACCTCGTGCGCGATGACGTAGGCGCGCGCAAAGTCACCGGGCGCGCCGAGCTGCCGCGACAGCGTGTCGAAGAACTCGAGGTCGATGTAGACCTGCCCGTCGCCCGGACAGTAGAACGGCCCCATCGCGCTCTGGCCGGTGCCGCAGGCGGTGGGCGTGGCGCCGCGGAACAGCACCAGCTTCGGCGGCTGGTAGCTGGCGCCGGCGGCCTGGAACTGGCGCGCCCAGACGAGCTCGGTGTCGCGCAGCACGGTCGAGGCGAACACGGCCTCGCGGTCGGTGGGCGCCGCCGACGGCTCGCGTGGCTGCTGGGCCACCGGCACGTCGGCACCGCCGCCGGACAGCAGGCCCAGCACGGTCATCGGGTTGATGCCGAACAGCCAGCCGGCCACCAGGGCAATGACGATGGTGCCCAGGCCGATGCCGCGGCCGCCACCCAGGCGCGGACCGCGGGCGCCGCCGGGCGCGTCGCCACGGCGGTCTTCGACGTTCTGGCTGGTCTCGTGCCCTTCCCACTTCATGCCGGGCCCTCCTCGGGCCGGCATTGTGGCGCGCGCCGATCAGTGAGCGATACGGGATTCGCCGCGCTCAAAGGCCGCGAACAGCGTGACGGCCAGCTCGCGCAGCGGCTCCAGGTCGCTGGCGTGAGCCTGGGCCAGCAGCTCCAGCGCGTAGACGCGGTCCACGCACAGGCGCGACAGGCTCACGCGCTGGCCGTCCAGCGCCATCCAGGTGCTCAGCTCGCGCAGCTGCTCCAGCCGGACCGGCGCCACCAGGGGCACCAGCGGGGCCGCGACCATCGACGAACCGGAGAAAGCGTGGGCGGGAGCATGCATCTTCGACCTCGGCAACCGGCAGGAGCACCGGCGATGGACCGCAGTCTGGCCGCGCCGGCCACCGGCTAAAGCCCGAAAAGCCGGCCGAAACCCGCCTTTCCTTCGGCCCGGGCCGGGGCAACCCCAGGGCCGGTCAGGTCTTGGGCAGCGTCACGCCACGCTGGCCCTGGTACTTGCCGCCGCGGTCCTTGTAGCTGGTCTCGCAGACCTCGTCGCTCTCGAAGAACAGCACCTGCGCGCAGCCTTCGCCGGCGTAGATCTTGGCCGGCAGCGGCGTGGTGTTGCTGAACTCCAGCGTCACGAAGCCCTCCCATTCGGGCTCGAACGGGGTGACGTTGACGATGATCCCGCAGCGCGCGTAGGTCGACTTGCCGAGACAGATGGTGAGCACGTTGCGCGGGATGCGGAAGTACTCCACCGTGCGCGCCAGCGCAAAGCTGTTGGGCGGGATGATGCAGACCGGCGCCTCGATGTCGACGAAGCTCTTCTCGTCGAAGTTCTTCGGGTCGACCACCGTGCTGTGGATGTTGGTGAAGACCTTGAACTCGGGCGCGCAGCGGATGTCGTAGCCGTAGCTGCTGGTGCCGTAGCTGACGATCTTGTGGCCATCGGGCGCGTGCCGAACCTGCCCCGGCTCGAACGGCTCGATCATCCCGTGCTGCTCCGCCATGCGGCGGATCCACCGGTCGCTCTTGATGCTCAACGCGTTTCCCCTGCTGGCCTGACGGGGCCGGATTCTCGCCTCAGTTGCAGCGGAAGTACTCCTTGCCGTTGGTGCTGAGGATCGGGTGGCCGTTCGAGTTCTGGCTCAGGCGCAGCGGCACGGGCTGCCAGGGCTGGCCCTCGCCAGCCAGTTCGAGCACGCCCTGGCGCACGCGCCAGCGGCCCTGCTGGCCGCCGCCCTGCTGGGCGTTCGTGCCCCAGGCCTGGCCGCCGACCTGCCCCGAGTACGACGACTCCGAGCCGTCGCGGCTGACCACGCGGCCGTCCGGCGAGAAGACGACGCGCTCGCGCCGCTCGGTGCCGCCCAGGCTGCCGCCGCTGTAGCTGTAGTGGCACCACGGGGTGGCAGCGAGGAACTGCGCCACCTGGCGGTCCTGCGGCGTGGCGG